>DAUP01000133.1 GCA_002505185.1 Ferroplasmaceae archaeon UBA567
GGAACAACCGTTCCATCCAGACGAACAGGAAGGGATTCAGGCCATCAATAAGAAGGAAAAGATATGCATTCCAGCCTGGAGATATAGTTGTGTATGATCATGAGAGATTCAGTGTTGTTGGTATGCATAACTATGGGAAATCAATCGTAATAAAAGGAGGAGGGAAGAAGATGGACATAAACACGAAGAAGGTCAAGCTGGTAAAATATGGAAAAGGATTGCAATTCGCACCGCAATTCCTTCCCACCCTTTCGGATGGGGTCTCATTGGGGGGAGTTAGATGAAAGTTTCAATGCTTTTTGACATAATGCGCTGGGAAGAAAGGGCAATATTGAAATCACTTCAGGACAGAAATGTGGAAGTGCAGCTCTTAAACGTTAAGGACATGAATCTTAATCTTGAAAAGTCAAACTATGATTTTGGAGATATCTCATTACAGAGAAGCACTGGGTATTACAGGAATCTCCACTCGACCGCATATGTTGAATTCACAGGCAACAGGATTATAAATGATTTCAACTCCACAATCATTACTGGAAACAAGATGTTTACAACACTTCTTCTATCCCATAAGAACATACCCATTCCGAAAACATTTGTATCATTTTCAAATGAAAGTTTCCTGAAATCCTTTAAGGAAGACTTTAATGGAAGAGCAGTAACAAAACCTGTTACTGGAAGCTGGGGGAGGATGATTTCCCTGCTTAATGACTATTATGCAGCAATGGATGTATCAGAATACAGGGATTACATGTATCCATTATATCAGATAAACTATACTCAGGAATACATAAATGAATATGGAAGGGATCTCAGGGTATTTATTGTAAACAATCAGGTTATTGCAGGCATATACAGATACAAATCAGGAGAGGACTGGAAAACAAACACAGCATTGGGCGGTCGGGCTGAACCACTTAAAATCACAAAGGAGATTGAGGATATTGCTGATGGAGTATCCAGGGCACTTGGACCAGGAATATACGGAATAGACATTCTGGAATCAAAGGATGGTTACTTTGTGAATGAGGTGAATGGGAATACAGAATTTAAAAACACTGTGCCTGCTACAGGTGTGAATATCCCAGACTACATTGCCGATTATCTTATATCCGAGGCAAAAAAATGAATGCAAAGGATATGCTTATTGAAATGCTGAACATCTATTCTCCCAGCGGCAAGGAGGAAGAAATAGCTAAGTTGATTCGGGAGTATATGGTAAATCTTGATTTCCAGGACCCTGTAATAGATGATCAGCTTAATGTGATATCCGTAAACGGTAATGGCAGTCCCTCAGTATTTCTGTGCGGCCATGAGGATACTGTGCCCGGAATACTGGATGTAAAATCCAGGGGAAACCTTGTATATGGCAGGGGTGCAGTAGATGCAAAATCCTCACTGCTTGCACTGATTCTTGGTGCAAAAAAAGCCATGGATAATGGATTCAAGGGCAAAATTTTGGTATCCGCTGCCTCGGGTGAGGAAAGCGATAGCAAGGGAATAAACAAGATATTGAAAACTTACAGTGGTTATGAT
The DNA here is from genome assembly GCA_002505185.1 of Ferroplasmaceae archaeon UBA567. Taxonomy (GTDB): domain Archaea; phylum Thermoplasmatota; class Thermoplasmata; order Thermoplasmatales; family Thermoplasmataceae; genus Ferroplasma. The sequence continues at coordinate 1,537 of DAUP01000133.1, forward strand.
TATGCAATTTTCGGCGAACCAGGAGGTTCTATGAACATCACTGCGGGATATAAGGGAAGGTTATTAATGAAGGTTGAAATGAAAACGGGAACTCACCATGCCAGTTCCTCATGGATGGAGGCAAATTCAATCGATCTTCTCATGAATCTCTGGATTGCAATAAGGGACAAATATGGAAGCAACAAGGATTTTAACTCCGTCACTGCCGGCATAACCAAATTCAACGGTGGCCAGTATGATAATATGACTCCAGAGTATGCATCAATGTACCTAGATATAAGGTATCCAAAATCAGTATCTGAAGAGGAACTGGTAAATGAGATGAAATCCTACATGGAAAATATACTCAAGGAAAATTATTCCTACGATATAGAAAGCAGAACCTATCCTTACATAGCTGATATGAAAAGTCCACTGGTAAAGTCATTCAAATATAGTATATCACAAAATGGGATGGTCCCCCGGTTAATATTCAAGAGCGGTTCCGGAGATATGAATACCCTGGGTTATGAATGGAAAATTCCAGCAATTACATATGGACCCGGCGATACACAGTTATCACACACCCAGAATGAGGTGATAGATGTACGTGATCTTTATAAGTCCATAGACGTTATATCTGATTCATTGAGATTCATGGAATCTCAGGGCGTTTAAATATACATCTATTTTTTCCCTGTTAATGTATAAATCCATAGAAAGTTTAACTGAGGATTTTTTATAAATGTAATTCAGTGCCTGTGATATGTTGCATCCATTAAGCCTATAAAAAATATATGCAATATAAAAACTGAAAATATCCATATAAGTATTGTTATTTCCGTATAGTTCGGAGGACAATGTAATTATGTGCCTGAGCCATGCCGGTGCCGGTTCTACAGAATTAATAATCTCCATAAAAAATCTTGAGCATGAATCATTGTCCATGCCTGTTTGTTTTATTCCCTTTATTAATAAATCCTCAAATTTCTTATCGGGAGAAAAATTTTGGTAATATTGAAATGCTGATTCCACTGCTACAGGAAAGCTGTTCACTAAAGGTTGCACCATGAAATCTGAAAGGATTCTATACCTCCTTTTTTCCCTGGACAGTGCACCAGCAAAATACTTTATCTTTCTTGGGTTCCGGTGCCGTTTACGGTATATTATGGACGAGTATTCATAGACTGCAAGTGTTGCGACCCGATCCCTGAAATTTTCTGTGCTGGTCAATTTTCCCAATTCTTCATTTTCCTCATTTAGAATTTTTCTGGCCATATGTCTGTAAAAATAACCGGGCGTCACATAGGATCTGATCCCGGTCATAAAAAATATGAAATGTGAAGCATCTGAACCCATTCTGGCTATGGTTGATCTTTTGATATTGCATGTATCATTACCAGTATTGGAATTTCTGAAAATAAAAAACATAGTTGTGTATCAAAAAATAAATATTAATTATTATTGGTATCAGTTTCCTTTGTAATCAGGTTTTCTTTTTTCAAGAAAAGCCTTAACACCCTCTTTCAGGTCATTCCCTGCATAGAGCATGCCCATTGATAATGCCTCTTCATCAAGGTTTATTGTGGCTGTATTGTATATAAGCCGTTTTGCCACATATACGGAAGCTGGTGATATCCTCTCTGAAAGGTCTTTAGCCAGTTTCATGGTATTTTCCTCCAGGTTATCTGAGAAAAGCCTTGTTACAATTCCGTATTCCTGTGCCTTTTCCCCGCTAATCCTCTCACTGGTCAATATCATGTCCATTGCCCTTGAAATCCCTATAAGATTTGGCAATCTCTGGCTTCCGCCATATCCGGGTATGAGCCCCAATGATGTTTCAGGAAATCCTATTACAGAATCTGCTATTGATGTTCTTATATCACATGCAAGTGCCAGTTCAAAACCTCCTCCCAGGACGTATCCCTTCAGCTGTGCTATGAAAATCTTGTTCATTTTGGTGATCCTGTCGAATATGTTTTCTCCTGTGCTGGAAATTTTCATGAACATATATGGATTGCTTATGAACTGTGACAGGTCTGCACCTGCAGAGAAAGCCCTGTCATTTCCCCTTATTATAACAACGTTTACATTATTGGCCTCCTCTATGAGATCAAGTTGCCTGTCCACTGCCTTTAGAAGTTCAAAGCTCATAAGGTTGTTCTTTCCATTCATTAGTGTTATTATTCCAACCTTACCCTCTATCCTGTAACCAAGAATCTCTGATTTTTCTTCCTTTTTTATTTCATCGGGTTTTTTATTGAAAGCCTCCTTCATTTTATGCGTTTCTATGGTCTTTGAAGGTTTGAAAACTTCGAGGTTGTACTGTGTATAAAGCCTTTTCAATGTTTCAAGCACCTCGTCATTGCTGAGTCCATTTGCAACAGTTATTGGGCCAAATGGCCGATTAAGTCCATATTTGACTCCTGTTTCTATATCATCTGGGGAGGCAACACCATCCTCTATAAGCCTTGTAGCCTCATTAATCTCCAGGGCAAACATATCCATTAAATTAATTTTGTCACTTTCTTCAGCATCCGGGATAATGGCCTTTCCATTTTCCCATTTATATATCCCCGAACCTGTTTTCAAACCAAGATGCTTGGATTCTATGAAACTGTCAAATGCGTGGCATTTTCCGTAATCCGGAGATAATTCTTTTCCATAATATTTCAGTGAATCAACAACTGTGTCAAGCCCAACATAATCGAAAAGCTGATATGGTCCCATGGGTAGCCCCTGGGATTTGAAGTATTTGTCTATTGCCTCCGGTTTTGCTATTTTATTTCCATATGCAGTGCAGAGCAACAGCATCTCCGGTGCCGATATTCTGTTAACTACGAATCCCGCCTCATCTTTCAGGACTTTTATAGGTTTCTTGCCTATTTTTTCAGCAAGTTCATATATCTCGTCAACGTATTCACCGGAGGTTTTGTCTCCCTTTATTACCTCAACAAGCTTCATAAGTATCGGCGGGTTGAAGAAATGCATCCCTATAAACCTTTCAGGTTTCCTGATTTCCTCACCCATTTCAGTAATTCTTATGTTGGATGTGTTGGAAGCGATTATTTTCTCTGTATGTTGAGATATTTCCTTTAATACTTTTACCTTTATTTCATAAATCTCTGGCACAACCTCAATGGACAGATCGGCATCCTTTACTGCCTCCTCTATGTTATTGAAAAATTTTATATTCTCAATCGCTGCTTTCTTTCCATTTTCATCAATCTTTTTTGATGCAATAAGTTTATCCAGGCTGTTATCTATGCCAATTTTTGCTTTCTCAATGACTTCTGGGTAAAAATCCTCAAGATTAACCTTATAGCCATTTAATGCAAACACTTCAGCTATACTGTGTCCCATTATGCCAGCGCCTATTACCGCCACCTGTTTAATCATGCTATTATATATTTTTTAACTTTAAAGCCTTTTTCATTCAGAAAAATTATAGTGCGGAAAAGACAATATACATGATATAACCTTGAAAATAATAGAGTGTACAATACGTATTCTAAAATGGATTAGTTATCATTTCCATAGAAAACCATATGGTAACGGACAATGTTAATGTTATAATAATAAAGATTATAAATCAATAAATTATTATAACCCATGGCAGATTATAAGTTAACAATAAACAATTTACTTGATAGTGCTGTAAGAGCCAATGGAGATCAGAAGATTATCTATCATGATTTACAGTTGACCTATAAATCCTTTTCAAAGAATGTAAAGAATTTTGCAGCTAACCTGGTTAAAATAGGTGTCAAGCCTGGTGACAGAATAGCAGTCCTGGACTATGACACAATCAATTACATGTACTGTTATTATTCTATTCCTATGATAGGGGCAGTGATACATATGGTAAATATTAGATATCCACCAGAAGTTCTTTACTATACCATAGAAAATTCAGAGGACACTTATATTGTGGTAAATGCTGATTTCATGCCCTTACTGATGCAGTATAAAACCATGTTTGAATTTATAAAGGGATTCATTGTCTATTCGGAAAACGGGCATCAGGATTATGGAATGGACAATGTATATTTTGTTGACGACCTTTTGAAAGATGCTGAATATATTGACATGCCTCCAGATGAAAATGACATGGCTACGCTTTTCTACACATCCGGCACAACTGGACTGCCTAAGGGTGTATATTACAGCCATAAACAGCTTGTGCTCCACAGTCTTGCCACTGCTGTTGCACTTTCCGACGAACCTACATCACTCAGTAGAACTGCGGTAATGCTTCCACTGGTGCCTATGTTCCATGTACATGCATGGGGGATGCCATATTTCAGTATTATGAAGGGATTAAAATATATCCTTCCCGGAAAATACGAATGGGACAAAATACTGGAAACCATGGAAAAAGAACATGTAACAAATTCTGCAATGGTTCCTTCCATACTGTATCTCCTGCTTCAGGCAAAGAGAGGTCCTGAAATAATGGGAAAACTAAAACTTAGGGTAGTTATAGGAGGTGCGGCTCTGAACGAGGGTCTTGCCAAGACTGCTGAATCCATTGGGATGTCTCTTGTTACCGGATACGGAATGTCGGAAACAGGACCTATACTGACACTGGCAAATTATACCAATGATATAATAGCACTCAGTGATGAGAAAAAAGAAGAATACCGCAGAAAAACCGGTGTTCCGGTGCCTTTTGTAAATCTTCGTGTAGTTTTCCAGGGAAAGGATGTTGAAAAGAATAATAATGAAATCGGTGAAATAATAGTGCAGGCGCCATGGCTGACTGAAGGATATATAAAGGATCCTGAAAAGACTGCTAAATTATGGGTAGATGGCTGGCTACATACAGGAGACCTTGCAACCATGGATCAATATGGTTATATAAAAATAGTTGACAGAGAGAGCGATGCAGTCAAGTCCGGTGGAGAGTTTATACCTTCTATGGTTCTTGAGGATCTTATAAGCACTGTCCCCGGTGTCGGTGAGGTTGCAGTAACAAAAAAGAATGATGAAAAATGGGGGGAAAGGCCTGTAGCCTTTGTGAAGGGGACAGCCACCAAGGAGGCTATAATGAAGACGATGCAGAAATACGTAGATACCGGTAGAATAGCCAAATTCTGGCTTCCTGACGACTATATATTTGTTGACGAATTCGAAAAGATAGGAACTGGGAAAATTAATAAAATTGTACTCAGAAAAAAATTGGAGTGAAATATAATGGAAGATGTTTATATAGTTGATTACAGAAGAATACCATTTTCCAGAGCACGCCCGAGGGATCCGGAGAAGGATGTGTATAATGATTTGAGAATGGATAAAATGCTTTCAGAACTGATCAGGCAATCAGTAAAGGAAACCAAGATAAATCCGGCTGAAATTGAAGATGTCATAACTGGCTGTGCTTTTCAGGCAGGGGAAAACTGGACATATGGAGGCAGGCATCCGGTACTCCTTGCTGACCTTCCGGTTTCAGTGCCTGCAATGTCCATGGACAGGGCATGTTCATCATCGCTGAATGCCACCGGGATAGGCGCTCTGGAAATCATGGCGGGAAAAGCTGGGATAATACTGGCAGGTGGAATGGAGCATATGACCCATGTGCCTCTCGGTGTAGACAATCCTTTTGTTAAACCCAGTATGGAACTAATGGCCAGTCCAAAATATGCCAAATTCAATATGAATGTGTCTTATAATATGGGATTAACTGCAGAAAAATTAGCAAAATTAAGAAAAATTTCCAGGGATGAAATGGATGAATATTCATATAACTCCCATAAAAGGGCGGCAAAGGCGTATGAAGACGGATTCATGAAGGGAGAAATAATGCCTGTCACTGTGAATGGAAAGACAATAACTTCTGATCTGGGAATAAGAAAGGATGTTTCACTGGAACAGATAAAATCACTCAAACCTGCATTCAGCGAGGATGGCATAATAACGGCTGCAAATTCATCATCACTCAACGATGGTGCATCCCTCGTTATGCTGATGTCGGGGGAAAAATTAAAAGAATATGGCCTTAAGCCAATGGCAAGAATAGTTGATTTTGCCGCTGCAGGTGTTGATCCTACAATAATGGGTGAAGGACCCGTGCCGGCAACCCAGAAAGTCCTCAAAAGAAACAACCTGAAGCCTGAGGACATAGATTACTGGGAGATAAACGAGGCATTTGCCGTGGTAGTATTAAATGCTGTACATGCATTCAATCTGGATCTTAACCGTGTTAATATCCACGGAGGAGGCATATCAATAGGCCATCCTCTGGGTGCTACTGGAGCCAGATTAGCAGGTACGCTGGCAAGAACGCTGGAAGACAAGAAAGGAAACCTGGGAATAGCAACCTTATGTGTGGGCGGAGGACAGGGATACTCTATGCTACTGGAGCGTGTTTAAATGTTTGAAGAATATGATGAATACAGAAATAAGATCAGGGAATTTGCCCTGAAAGAATTTACGGAGGAGATGGCTGCAGAGTATGACAGAAAAGAGGAATATCCTGATGAGCTTAGGAAAAAATCTCTTTCCCTTGGAATAATAGACATGCAGAACCCGGCAAAGGTAATGATTGCCATAGAGGAACTCTGCAGGGTGGATGCCGGCCTTGGAATAGCAGTTACTACGCCATATTTTGGGAGTGAGGTCATAATGCTGTTCGGAAATGACAGGCAGAAAGAAATACTCCAAGATGTATATAAGGGAAAATACATACTGGGACTTGCTGTCACAGAGCCATCTGGTGGAAGCGATGTTGCAGGGCTGAAAACTACCGCCATGAAACAGGGCAATAAATACATCTTGAATGGCTCTAAAATGTTCATAACAAACGGCGCAATAGCCGATTACTTGGTCGTTTTGGCAAGGACATCAGAAGATCCAAATCCACACCATGGATTAAGCACATTTCTTGTAAATACAAAATCAAAAGGCTTCAATGCAAACAAACTTGTTGACAAACTGGGAGTGAGGGCCACAAACACCGCCGAATTACAGTTTAACAACATAGAACTAAATGAAGATGACCTTATAGGGGAGGAAGGCAAAGGCTTTTACTATATCATGATGTTTTTCAACATAAGCAGGATTTATGTTGCCGCACAGTCACTGGGCATAGCAATAGGCGCACTTGATAGAATTAAATCATACATAAAAGAGAATGATATTAAGGACGAAGATTCCATGTTCAGGCTTTCGGATGTGGGAACTCATATAGAGGCTACGAGGCAGATGACCTATAATGCAGCATCATATCTGTTTGAGTTTAAACCAAAGCCGGAGTTAACAAGCATGGCAAAGGCCTATGGAAGTGAAACTGCTGTATATGCCGCAGAATCTGCAATGGAAATGCTGGGAGACAAATCCTTATATGAGGATGTCCAGAGAATATTCAGGAATGCTAAAATAATGGAAATCTGGGAGGGAACCAGCGAAATAGAAAAACTTGTAATTGCAAGATATATATTAAAAGGTGAATAAATATGAAAGAGGAAAATAACATTCTGAAGGAAACCGTAGCTGAGTTCTGCGACAAAAATCTGGATGAAAAAAAGATTGAGTCAGAAGGAATAACCCACGGGATTACTGAATTACTTGCATCCCAGGGATTTCTGGGGGCAACCATACCTGGAAAATATTCCGGTTCTGAACTGGACAACACATCCTATGAAATCATACTTGAGGAGATTGCAAAAAATTCGCCTTCTGTAGCTATGAAAATTTTCATTTTAAATTCATTGTATTATCCTTCGGTAAAGGGAACTTCCGCAGAAACAACGCTGTCTGATGCTGCATCAGGCAAATTAAACGTTGCTGTGGATTTTATAAATAGGGCAAATGACATAAAGGAAAATGCCGGAAAACTTTCAGGAACACTGATAAATGTACTTGGATCAGATGCGGAAAAGATTATTTTGTTCAACGAAAACACATCAATAATCTCAGGTCCATTCGGATACTCAGACCGTGATTTCATGGGATTCCGCGGAATTAAATTCGGTGATATAACCCTGGATAACACTGCTACCGTTCTGGATAGCAAAAACAGGAAAGGCGAAATACTGGAAGCATCATATGGCCCATTGTCTGCAATTGCACTGGGAATGATATCTGGTGCCCTTCAAAAGGCAATAGATTATACCTCAGTGAGGAAAGCATTTGGAAATTATCTCAAGGATTTTGAACCCATATCATTCAGGCTTGCCCAATTCCGATCCACAGAGTCGGTTTTAAGAAGCGCCCTTTATGGAGAGGCCGACCCGTACTATGTTTTTAATTTAGCGATGGAATCCATAGTTGAGATTGCAAGATATTCCGTTAATGCCCATGGAGGATATGGTTATTTCCAGGATTTTGGTGTTGAGAAATTCTACCGTGATGCGATTGTAATGAAATCTATCTTCTATGGAAATCAGGAATTGAGGAAATTAGCAGAACACGTATACTCAGAAAAAATAAATTTTGTTTAAAATAATAAAAATTATAATATTTAACATTGCATTTAATCCTATTTTTCAGTAAATATTTTTGCTTCATATGCATAAATTTTTGAATATTTATAGCAGTCTCTTCCCATGCCAGCTTTCAGGCATGTTTCCATAATGAATTCTTCCATGTCCATCTTATTATCAAGTGCAACCTGTGGAAGGAGGGTCCCAGAATATATCCCGTTTTCCATATACAGCCCATACTTGCCGGACTTTTCCGTACGTATATCTTCATATTTAACATCTTTAAGTTCGCCAATAACTGTAACTTCTATTGTTAACCGGTTTAATTCCTCACTGCCTACAGGTTCAAACCGTGGATCACGGAATGCCGCATTCCAGGCTGCCTTTTCCACCGCAGACTTCAACGGCATTACAGGTCTGAGATACCCTATGCATCCCCTTAATGACTTATTTTCATTTATTGTTACAAATGCTCCAGCTTTTGTATAGAATTTTTCAGGAATTTTGTCCATGCCTGTATTACGTCCCATTATGCTGTTCCTGGCTATGTTGATAAGGATTTTCCCATCATCCTCGGTTAAACTTTCTATGAATATATCATTGTGCACCATATTTATATATAATTATAATTCAAACTTAAACTTTTATATAAACTTTATATAAATTATAGCAATACTTAAATATGGATAACACCAGGGAACCGTATGTATCGGGGGCGTTCTATCCCGATGACTATGAAAAGCTTAAGGAATATATAGAAGGCTATATGAATGCAGAGACACCGGATATTAAATACAAAAAGCTCATAGGGGCTATAGTTCCACATGCTGGATACATGTATTCCGGTCATACTGCAGCATATGCCTATAAACTCATTGAAAAGAATAAAAACAAGGACTTTCTTATAATAGGCCCGAACCATTCAGGATTTCCATCATATCCTGCTATTTACCGGAATGGTTACTGGAACACTCCTTTAGGCTATGCGAGGATAAATTCAGAGTTATCGGACAGGATGCTTTTAAAATCAGATATTATAAAGGATGACAAGGAAGCCCATATTATAGAACATTCCATAGAAGTCCAGCTACCTTTTCTACAGTATATATTCAAGGGAAATTTCACCTTTTCTCCTATAATTCTGGGAAATCAGGGGGCCGCTGTTGCAAGGAACATAGCAGAGACAATAGAAAGCCTGGAAGAAAAACCATTTGTTCTTATAAGTTCGGATTTTAACCATTACCTTCAGTATGATAAAAACAATGAACTTGACCAGATTTTGATAAATGATATAGAGGGGCTGCACATTTTGAAATATTATGAGGATATAAAAAAATACGGAATATCGGCCTGTGGTTTCGGGGCCATTGCAATACTCATGATAGTCACAAAACAAATGAAAGGAAAAATAGAGCTGTTAAACCACAGCAATTCAGGAGACTTCAGTAACGATAAAAAAAGAGTTGTTGGATATTCTGCAATGATAGCATATAAATAACATTTCCATTCCAGTTAGATAATGTCAGTATTCCCTGATCATTTCCATAATGGTGTTATGGTTAAAATCATTATACAAGATAATGTATAAATACACTTAATCACTTGTAATAAATGTGCAGGCTTCACTTTTTGAAAATATATCAGGACGTATAAAATGCACAGCGTGTGCAAGGTATTGTTTATTAAGAGACGGTCAGAGTGGTTTTTGTGGTGTAAGAACTGCAGAAAACGGGCATTTAAATCTTGATGTGTACAATTTTCCATATGCATTTAACATAGACCCTATAGAAAAGAAACCTCTCCTGCATATGTATCCAGGTTCTAGAATACTTTCATTTGGCACCTCTGGATGCAACTTTGCATGCAAATATTGCCAGAATTTTGAAATGAGCCAGAGGAAGAATGTTGTCGGCAAATATATGACACCTGAGGATATAGTAAAACTTGCAAGAAAAAGTAATGTAGATGGTATAGCGTTCACATATAACGAACCAACAATTTTCATGGAATTCGCCAGGGATATAGGTGTACTGGCACACAAATATGGCTTTTTTAACATATTCGTGACGAATGGATACGAAACTCCAGAATCCATGGCAATGGCTTCAGAATTCCTTGATGCAATTACCATTGATTTTAAGGGCAATGGAGAGGAAAAGTTCTATAACAGGTATATATCAATCCCTTCTCCACAACTAATATTCAGGACTATCAAAAATGCACTTGACTATGGAATACATACAGAAATAACAGATCTTATAATTCCCGAAATAGGTGATAACCTTGAAGAGGCAAAAAACATGATACAGAAAATAAAGGATATAGCTGGAGAGTATATCCCATTAAGCTTTCTCAGGTATCATCCTGATTATAAATTGAGTATTCCATCAACTCCATTTGTAACTCTAAAGAACCACTATGATCTGGCGAAATCCATTGGAATGAAATACGTCTATTTGGGAAATGTTCCTGAGGAACAATATGAGAATACCTATTGCCCTGCTTGTGGAAACTTACTGATAACCAGGCATATATTTGATTCCAGGGTAACCGGACTTAATAGCAATGGGAATTGCCTGAAATGTGGTTTCCAAACAGGTATAAGGATAAAATAATTTATTGCCTCATAATCCTTTTAACATTCAATGGAAGGTTCTTCTCTGTAATGTGTTTAGTGCTCAGCGCCTTATTTGCAATATATGCGTCTAAAAATTCATTACTGATATAATACACCAGAAGAAAATCAATTATAATTTCTTTATCCGGAAGTGCTTCGATTTTGCTAAACATATGGTCGCAGGATATTTTGGAAATGGCATACTTCGCTATTTCCCTTCTTAATATCACATATTTCATATTGAAATCAAAGTTTATAAATCTCAGGTCTTCTCTGTTTCAACACCGGCATCTTCTTTCTTACGGCCGCAAGCCTTTCCGGATCCACATATACATATACTACATCTTCCTCCTCTGCTGCTCTGCTCCTTATTGCACCTATGGGATCGGTAAACGTTGTTATCCCAGTAAATCCACCGCCTATCATATTCGATGTGGCGAGGTATACTGTATTTTCCAGTGCACGTGCGGATACTAGTGATAACCATTGCTCTTCTTTCATGGGCCCGGCAAACCATGCAGATATCAATATAACCATATCAGCATCGTTCAAAGAATAATTGCGGAATACCTCAGGGAATCTTATATCATAACATATTAGCATCCCGAAATTAATATTTCCAATTTTAGAAATTTTAAACGGGCCGTTGCCAATTGTATAAATATCGGATTCCTTGTAACCGAAGGCATCATATAAATGGGATTTTCTGTAATAATTTACAAGTTCCCCATTGTTTACAAATACGGCTGTGTCGTAATAGTTATGGTCATAAAGTTCATTTATCCCCGTTATTATCCCTATTTTGTTTACCTGGGAGATTTCCCGCAGTTTTTTTACATAATTACCGTTAAGAGGCTCAGAATTTTTGGCTATAACTTCCTTGTACTGTGAATAAAACATATAATATTCAGGAAATACTATTAAATCAGCTGAATTTGACGCTGCAATGCCTGCATAATACTCCACGTTTCTCAGGCTAATATCTTTGTCTGCCACAGGCCTCAACTGGGTAAGGGCTATTTTTATCATAATTATATATAATCTCCTGATATAAAAATAATGTGCAAATATTATCGCTTGAATCGATAATAACATCAGTTTTTGTTATAGTGTCGGAGAATCCAACCTTCATTTCCCTAAAGATTGGAGTTTTCTTGCCAAGATAACTCGTCGGAATGGATTGTCTTTCACTGACACAGTTCTATAGACATAAGAAATGGTCCTTGTGAATAGTGAAGGGAGATAATTAATGAAAATATCTGTTCAAAATTAATGTAAACGGATTTTCTATGAAATTTTTGGACAAAGGTACAACTTGCATCAACTCTCTTATTGAGCGCTGATATGTTTCAATTATGAGATTAATCCTTAACTCGGGTTATTATGCATAATATGTTTTAATATTTTTCTTGCAGTACTTTATCAGTTTGAACTACTCAGGAAGTACCTTCCTGATAATGTGATAGTTCGCTTTGCACGTATTAGGATTTTGAAAAGCGGTAAAGAATGGAATGTATCTAAGATACCTAAAAAACTAGGAATATAATAGATTCCATTGAGATACCTATTATGCAAATTGGAGAAGTTGGTATTTAAACGATATCTCCGGATTTCCGTGATTGTTATAAAAAGATTTAAATAGTAGTATTGTTTACAGCCTGTGCAACCAATCGGAAAAAGAAATAAAAAACCAGATATAATAATAGCAATTGTAATTATAGCTGTAGTTGTAATAGTGTTAATGCAATTCGTTGTATTACCTCTATTCCACAGTGGAGGTACGGCTAGTTATTCTGACACAGGTAAAATATTATCTGCAGGTTGTAAAATAACCCTCGCGGGATCTAATTATACTTTCATTAAATATACCTCAACATCATCATCGATTATAAATGGATCCATTGCTTCGACCAACGGCCTGTATTTTTACATCATGGATCCGAGCCAATATTCGACTTATGTGAATTCAAGTGCGTCATCCAGTCTGGATAGACCAAGTTATTACAATATCAGTATAGGCTCATCTTCCAGTTTTAGCACCCATATACCTCCAGGTACGTGGGATATTGTTCTTGAGAACCCTCATCTGAATTCATCAACTACTTTCACTGTCCATAAACTTACAGGCTATACTCTGGGCACCCAGACAATTTGCAGTTAATCAACAGAAACTCTGGGTTCCAGTTTTTATGGCGTTGGAAAATTTATCACAGGAAGTGAATACGGTCAATTACTATACATATGTGTACTGAATATATTTATGCGCCGGAAATAAGTTAAAGAATTATCATCTAGCAAAGAACATATCAGATGCAAAATATAAGGAGAGATGTAGCAGGTTTAGATTTGACTAATTTAGATATCTTTTCCAGAAAATTGGCACAGCGATTGCTGTCATTTCAGGGGTTTAAAACTCTAAACTGAAAGCGAAAAGACATATGAAAAAGATGAAAAAATATCGAAATGTGCACAGCTTCAATTATGATAATACAATGAAAGAATATAGGTCTTCAAGAAGGAGAATATCAGAAATTCTCCAATTTCAACTATTTGTTAACAATATGTTTAAATAGAAAGTTTTCAATGGTAAAGAGATAAATATGAAATACAAAGGTCTTCTTATATTAATTATAATTGTGGTTATAGCTTTGCTTGTATATGGACTTATACCAACCGTTTTGAACACCAGCCCATCTGCTATGAAAAGCAATAACTCTTATTACATCTCTGGGAAAGTAACAAATGATATAACCATAAATAACCACTCTGCATTTACTGTGGATGATCATGGAAAGTCTATTACTGTACTATACAATGGCACAGCACCAGTAAACTCTATTGTATTAGTTCATGGAACATATAACAGTGCTCTTTTCGGTGGCTATATAGACGCTAGTTCTGTAACACCATGGTATTACTCAATAAGTTAATAATTTTTTTTAACACCGTGAGCGAGAAGTCCCCTTCGTTAGTTGGGGAAGGATCTCACTAAACCTATTTGCTATAAGATCATCTTATAGAATACATTTATTTATATTGAAATTATAGGGCTTCCGTGAGTTAAATTTGGATAGGACTGAAAAAATTTTATGGGCCACTTCTGGAGTTGCATTTATACAAATAATGATAGGTTTTTATCTTTCACAGATAGAAAAGCCCATGGATTCTGTAGCCCTATTGATTCATATATCGCTGGGGATACTGCTTTTTATCTTGGCTATAGCATCATATACATACACTAAAGAAATAAAAAGGCTGAAAACCCTAGCCGCTGTAAATACATCACTAATTGCCATAACAGGACTTATTGGGATGGGCTTTATATCATTACGAGCCAGTACACTATATACAACCTACGCCTGTAAATCTATTAATCCAATAATTCATATTACCGGACGAGCCAGTACACTATATACAACCTACGCCCCATATCTTCATTTGGCACTTGCTATAGGCATAATTAGCAATTACGCGGTTATGCTGGGTATAAAAAGAACATTAGATTTAAAAGATAAATTATAAGAGAATTCAATTGGCTTACAAATCCAATTACTCCCTCCAAGGTATTGAGATCACCAATACTTATTTATGGAAAAATTGTGCATGGTTCATTGTGGAAAGTCTGGATAGTTCATTCAACCCACAGCCATAGTTAACTAAAAGAATTTTTTATAAAAAATTATTACTCTAAAATTTGAAAAAATTAAGAAAATTATAATATGTTATGGAATCCCAGTGAACAAACTGCCTAAATTGTCATGAATATGGTATGGCCCTTCCCAGTCCCATAATCACAGCTACTATGGTTATAAGCATAACAAGTGTCATAACAGCAAGCGCACTTTTGTCTACCGAACCAATGGTAATTGGGTACATGTTAGTTCTTTTGGGATATGCGCGGAAAGCCCTGGTATCGGCTGAAATAGCAGTATCCTTAGCTCCCCTGACCAGGAATACAATAACTGGGACTATGGCATAAATTGCACCTTTCAGCATATAAAATGGCCTAAATATTTTGGGAGCAGTTGAACCCAAACCTCTCATAAACTGAATTTTTACGGATGTATCAATGTATTCAAATATTCTGGGGATAGTTCTCATAGCTACAACAAGGGAAAATGTGATAGAAATAGGAATTCCAACTTTGTTGAGAGCTCTTAGTACCTGTGAAGGAGTGCTAGTCATGACTAGAACAAGGCTTATAAGGGAAACTGCAGTAAACCTCATTGAAATTTGGAATCCATATATTAGACCCTGCATAGTTAGTTCCGGCTGGTATCCCATTACCGTAAAATATGACGGCCATGCCCATATTCCTGTAAGTGCAGTGACATGGAATGCCTGCTGTAGAATTGTATATGGTGTGTATGGTGCAAAGGCCCATGTCGTTCCGATGATCGTAATCATTGTGAGGAAAAATCCAGTAATGAATTTTCTTTTTCCGTCCTTCAAGGTGAAATATGTTAGAAGAATAACAGCTGTCATTATTGCTCCAATCCACCATATTGTCACTGCCGCCACAATCGTAACTACAAGACCCAACATTATTTTTATGGATGGATTCATGCGATAATAAAATGTATGAAAACTTTCAAATCTAGTAATTCTCATAAACCCAGTAAGGCCTATTACCCTCAATACAATTAATATGGGAAATGCCGCCCCAAAGAAGAAAAGGAGCCAGCTAATCACGTTAACAATTAACCAATTCATTTTAATCCCTCCCTTAGCAGAAAATCAGATGGAGGTATAACAGAAAATTTTCCCGATTCACGAAAGACCTTCTCCGGTACACCTTCAAGCACTTTTTCTCCATGGTCGAAAACAACAACACGATCGGCATATTTGTATACAAAACGTGAATCATGAGTTACAATAAGTATAGAATATCCAAGGTCTTTAAGCCTCTTAAGTTCTTTGCCAAGAATTTCCTTGTGGAAATAATCCTGTCCAGATGTTGGTTCATCAAGCATCAGAACTTTAACACCTGATGCAATAGCCGATGCCATTGCCACCCTTCTTCTCTGTCCCAGGCTCAGCCCCAGTGGGTCACGATATCTATAATCTAATAGGGAAAACAATTCCATTATCTCATCAACCCGTTTTTTATATTCACTGATTTTTCTCTTCTTGATTGAATAAGCGACTTCAGTCTCCACTGATTTATTTATAAGCGTCAGGTCAAAGTTCTGTGGAACGAAAGCTATCTCGCGCCCCCGGTCCATTATGTGTTCTTTGCTTATGTCCTTTCCAGCAAGCACCACATTAATTTCCGATTTTAAATCAATCTCAAGAAATCCCATAATTCCCTTAAGAAACGTGGATTTGCCGGCTCCATTCCTTCCCATAAGCGCTAATATATGTGATTCTTGAAGATCTATACTTGCTTTTACCAGTTCTGTGCCATTAGGGGCTGTTACACGCACAGAGGTTTTCATTAGTGTGTTAGATTCAGGCGATCTAGATGGTGCAGTGGGAATTGCTTTGATCTCCAGTAATTTTTCACGGATTGATTCAAGATCTTCTAAATCTATCCCGTATTTTCTTGCGTAGATAAAGTGAATTGGAACCTCAATCCCAACTTCCTGCATCTCATCAATATGGTGGATTAAGTCATGGCTACTTATGTCAAGGAAAATCTTTCCATCGTTAACCACTATAATACGATTAACAAAAGGTAGCACTCTTTCAACTTTATGTTCTACAACAATTAGTGTCTTTTCTTCCTTGAGTTGTTCCAGAATGTCAAAAACCCTGGCAGTTCCCTCTGGATCGATGTTAGAAGTTGGTTCATCGAGTATAAGCAATTTTGGCCTCATTGAGAGGACACCTGCTATTGCCACTCTCTGCATCTCCCCACCTGACAATGTGTAAGTTTCTCTATCTTTTATTTCAGATATGCCGGTAGTTTTCATGGATTCGTCTACTCTGGAAACTATCTCCTCAGGAGCTAGGCAAAGGTTTTCAGGCCCAAAAGCAACTTCTTCTTCCACCCCGTAGTTCATTACCTGTGTTTCAGGATTCTGAAGAACTATACCGACCTCAGATGAAAGCTTTGCAAGTGATGTTTCTGCTACATCATTACCATAAACCTTAACGCTTCCTTCTAATTCACCATGAGTTATATGAGGTATTATTCCCGTGATACAATTTACAAGTGTTGATTTGCCCCCTCCAGATCGCCCAGTTATAAGTACTGTTTCGCCATCTTCTATAGTAAGATTCTCCACTTCAATAGAGGGCTCTTCGTTTCCTAAATAAGAAAATTTTAGGTTATGTATTTCGACCGCTTTCATTGACCCACCGCTTTAACTATCCTTAGTGTGATAACCCCCCCAATAGCTCCTAATATTATTGCAGATGGGATAAATGCCAGGATACCAAAAATTATTTTCTGCCAATCAACCACGCCGCCATATAGAAATGGAGCTATAAATCCACTGTAGAAAAGAGGTTCTGGAACTGCCCAGAAAACTCCAATTGCCAGGCCCTCTATAGCCGCGAGGTAAACTCCAGGAATTTTTGATAGATAGTGTGATGAGGAGGAATTTTTACTTGCATCAGTTTTACTTTTGTCTACCGCAGATTTTCTTGGTGGTGATCTTATTCCAAAGAGGTTCTTTCCTGCAATAGCTATGACTATATCCATCATTAGACCATAAGTTAGCATCTCGTACATGAAGTACATCGGTTCTCCACTGAAACCATAGCTAATCAGGTCACTCAAAAGGTTGAATATAAACATCGAAACCATTCCAACCCCGACTTTTCTTACAAGCCCTGCCACTATTAGTAGTGCTATGAGCCTACCCATATATCCTACTCCGAAGAAGGGATTTGAGGGAATAAATTTCCCTAGGAAAGCACCAATATAGAATTCCCAGACAACGGCGAAGGCAGCACCAATACCTATATAAATAAGATCAACAGTTGTAAACTTAGCTAATCCGCCGCTCTTTTTTCCCCAAAGGAAAACAAAAATCAATCCAGCACCAAAAAATAACACAACCAGTTCCCACGGGATTTCTCCCGGGGCATTCAATACTCCAGATATTCCATTGAAACCCATTTTTTCTCAATTGATTATAAATTTAACTATATATATATTTTTGGCAAATATATTATATAGATATATATATGTATAATTAGGACTATGTTCTATATAGACAAAACATTAAATAAATATGTTACTGTTCTCAATATATGAATTTTGAAGACGAAACTTCAAGTAGCGAGTTAGTCCCGAATATAACGGATCTACATGCCCTGTTTATTGACATGGATGATACTCTTGTAAGCTACAGGGAACCAGTCCGTGCAAGCCTTAATGCTGTCAGGGAGACAATTTCAGAGCTCAATGAAACAGATGTGGAGCAATTGGTGAAAGATTTCATGGAATTACTTTCCGAAAGCATGCCACATTTAATCAACAAAGAGATTTCATACAGAGATGATGTTAGAGTAAGAATGAAAAAAATCCTAGACCGGCATGGCCATAACACAACTGAAGATGAGATAGTACAGTTAGATAAATTATACTGGAAAACCTTTTGGAAAAATAGAAAGCTTTTGCCTGAGGCGATTGATCTCCTCAAATTATGCAACAACCTCCATATACCGGTAGCTATTATTTCAAATGGAAATCCAGAAATGCAGCGCAAAACAATGTCCCGTTTAAAACTTCATAATTACGTGAACATTGTTCTTACTCCAGGGAATGTTGATGAAATGAAGCCAAACAATACCCTCTTTGATAGGGCGATGAAGATCCTGGGGGTGAATCCAGAAAAGATTATCATGGTGGGAAATTCTTTTTCACGTGATGTAATCGGAGCCGTAAATGCTGGGATTATTCCCGTTTGGCTCAACAGTTTAGGTAAAGAAAAACCAGAAGATGTAAATGTTGTTGAAATCACATCTTTTACAGAACTTCTGGAAAGGCTCCAGTTAGGAGGCGATATACAGTGAAAAATATTCTAATGGAAGACTTTAACGGAGTGATTGATGGATATAGATGGAACAGTTACAAGGATCTGCTGAAACCAGCTTTTGGAAATGGGTGTATTGCTGACATACCAGGGCAGATACTGGCAAATTTTGGTATTAGTACAGGGCAAGAGACAAAAAATCATAGGAGTTTGATGGAAGGAAAACATGATCATTTTATATTTTTGCTACTTGATGGGTTTGGTTTTTCCACAATTAAGTACTCATTGAAGAAACACAGCATGAAGCATCTTAATAACTTTGCCGATAATTCAGGAGTGAAATTGATAACCAGTGTTTTTCCATCGACCACATCAACTGCCACCGTTTCATATCATACAAACATGCACCCGGTTGAGCACCGGATAGTGGGATATACCTCATATATTCCAGAAGCAGGCACCGTGTGCAACATGATCTCATTGACGCCGCTTGGGCAAAAGGAACATTGCCTTCTGGATAATGGTTATGAGATGCCGTGGATCGAACATCACGGAACCATCTACAATAAACTCCAGGAAAATGACGTTGATTCTGTTTTTTATTTACCATATGCAATTAGAAATAGTGGTCTCACAAGAATTACCGGAAATGGCGCAAAAATTTCACCATATTATTCGGTTTCTCAAATGCTTACATCTCTCAGGCAGGATCTGTCATCAGCGAAGGGGAGAACATTTCATTTTTGCTACATTCCCACTATAGATACTATATCGCACAAGATCGGACCCTATACACAGGACACTGCCCTGGAAATAGAATCTATTTTCATGCTGCTTGAAGAACAGCTGATAAAAGCATCGGATCTCCCTGAAGATACATTCATCTCAATATCTGCAGATCATGGACATACAGTTCCTGAGGAAGGCCAGAAAATAGACCTTTCAGTTGATCGAAAATTAAAGTCCTTCCTGAATACACCTGTCGTAGGAGATCCAAGAGCATCCGTTCTAAGGGTAAAAGATGGGATGATAGAAACTACAATGGATTATCTAACCGAAAAATATGAAAAATATTTTATTCCAGTTCTGAGTAAACAAATGCTGGCAGAAGGATTTTTTGGAACTCCAAAAAGTGTGAATGGAGACACAAGCTTTCTGGGAGACATTATATTAATTTCAAGAAATTCTACCAGTATTTTTGATTCTTCATTAAAACTTATTGACCCAGGAAATCAGGCCAATACTTTGATAGGCATGCATGGAGGGTTGAGCTGTGA
>DAUP01000135.1 GCA_002505185.1 Ferroplasmaceae archaeon UBA567
ATAAGAAAACTATTATTATAAAACATTATTTACTTATATGCTTAATGAAAATGAAAAGGATGTTTTAAAATACGTCAGGGAACTTGCAGAGAACAAAATAAAACCAAGAGCCAGGGAAATAGATGAAAAAATGGAGGTTCCTGAAGATATTATTCAGGCAATGAGGGATATGGGTCTGTTTGCCTCTTACATACCAGAAAAGTATGGCGGTTATGGGTTGAGTTTTCCATTCCTAGTGGAAGCAATTGAGACTATATCTGAGGCATGTCCAAGCACAGCACTTGTTCTTGATGGGGCATTGACGTTGTTTGCCGAGCCATTAATAATGTTTGGAAGCGATGAATTAAATAAAAAATATTTGACGGAAATAGCCAAAAACGGGGCTGTAGGCGGACTTGCTATTACGGAGCCAGGATCAGGGAGCGATGCTGCCTCGATCTCCACAAAGGCCGAAAAATGCAGCGGCGGATATAAAATCACAGGCACAAAGACATTTATTTCAAATGGCAGGATAGCAAAATTCTTTGTAATGGATGCATCAACAGACATATCAAAAGGATATAAAGGAATTACAACCTTTGTGGTTGACGGGGACGCTCCCGGATTGGAGATAAGCCGGGATATACACAAGATGGGGATAAGGGGTTCAAGTACAGTTGAACTGAATTTCCATGAAGTTTTCGTTCCAGATTCAAACATAGTTGGAGAATACAATAAGGGTTTTTCCGTAATAATGGACACACTTGATGCTGGAAGGATAGGCATAGCGGCACAGGCACTGGGTATAGCTAAATCTGCATTCCATGAAGCACTTGAATACATAAATACCAGAAAACAGTTCAATAAAAAAATTATAGATTTTCAGGGAATACAGTTCATGATTGCTGAAATGGAAAGCCGGATAAAAGCATCAGAACTCCTTATCAGGGAAGCAGCAGAAAAATGGCAGAACCATGAGAATACGGTAGAACTTTCCTCAATTGCCAAGATGTATGCATCCGACACTGCAGTATATGTTGCAGAAAGGGCACTTCAATTATTCGGGGGCTATGGTTATACAACCGATTTCAATGCGGAAAGGCATATGCGTGATGCAAAAATAACACAGATATACGAGGGAACCAACGAAATTCAGAAAATTATAATATCCAGGGAAATTATGAAAAACTTATAAAGTTTTTATATGGCAGAAACATTGAAGTATAATGTTAATAGGGCAAAAAATTGATTTTTCCTATAAGGGACTGGAATATACAGGAACCTATATCAGTTCCAATGAAAATACAATAACAGTTAAACTTGAAAGTGGTTACAATATAACGATGAACCGCAAAGCAATCACAATCAGGAGAGAGTACAAAATAGAAGAGAACCCAATCCAAAAATCAGTTTCTGAAAATGGTGGTTGTGGAGATAGGGGAATATGCATACTTACAACTGGGGGAACCATAGGTAGCTCAGTTGATTACAAGACTGGAGCAGTAAAACCGGTCAAGGATATATCATACCTGTACAACTATGTCCCAAATATCAGTCAATTTAAACTGTATCATGAGAATATAGACAATATCCTCAGCGAAAATGTGAATGCCGAAAAATGGATAAAATTCGCAAGAAAGGCCAGGGACGCAATGAAAAATGAAAATTCAGTAATTATATTCCATGGCACTGATACCATGCAGTACTCTGCATCTGCTCTGTCATTTATGTTCGAAGAACAGACCAGGCCTATTATATTCACAGGCAGCCAGAGAAGCTCAGACCGCCCAAGCAGCGATGCATTCCTTAACATAGAAGGGTCAATACATTTCGCTTCAATGGATTTCGGAGAAGTTGGCATAGCAATGCATTCTGGCACATCTGATGATTCTGTTTCACTCCACCGTGCAACGAGAACGAGGAAAATGCATACAAGCCGCCGCGATGCTTTTCTGTCCATAGATGAGTCAATTATGGCATTATACACACATGGTTCGGTAAATAAAAAGGCAAAAATGGAAAAAGAGTCGGATAATATTGTTCTTAAGGATCGTCTTGACACGAATATTGGCTTAATATACTTTTATCCCGGAATGAGGGAAGAAGATTTCTATAATTTATCTTATAACAAAAAAGGAGTAATCATTCTTGGTACCGGACTCGGGCATACATCCGGAGAAATTATAGATGTGATAAGGAAGTTGTCAAAGGAAACAGCCTTTTTCATGACCTCTCAGTGCATATACGGCAATGTAAATATGAATGTTTACTCCACTGGCCGGGAACTGATGAAAGCTGGCGCAATCCCCCTGGGAAATATGCTTGCAGAAACTGCAATGGTCAAAGCCATGTATCTTTCTGCAAACTATCCAGATGATTTTGTTGAATTGATGCAAAAAAATCTGAGGGGAGAGTTAGAGGACGTATTAAAGTCAACTACCTCAGCCTAACACAGGGAGCCTGTTCCGTGAGGAATAGTGAAGGAGTTGATTACTGGACTTGGAAAACATGGTGAAAAACATGAAAGAAAGGCAGAAGTTGTATCGGAGAGATACATACACATCGGGGGATGCTTCACCTGGAAAATCAATCGTTATAAAAGGAGAAGAAAAGAAGATGAATATAAACACAAAGAAGGTTAAACTGGTAAAATACGGTAAGGGATTAATGAGTACTACACAATTCCTCGCCACGCTTCCGCATGGAATCTCACTGGAGGGTGTAAGATGAAAATAGGTCTTGAAATACATTTTCAATTAAATGGAAATAAACTGTTCTGTTCATGCAGCACCGAAGGAAAAGACACAAAGGATTATTTCAGGAGGAAACTGACTCCTGTTATGGGAGAAATGGGCAGGGTTGATACTGCCGTTGAGTATGAAACCATCAGAAATAGGGATTTTTTATACCGTATAAGCACAAAC
Organism: Ferroplasmaceae archaeon UBA567; assembly: GCA_002505185.1. Classification (GTDB taxonomy): domain Archaea; phylum Thermoplasmatota; class Thermoplasmata; order Thermoplasmatales; family Thermoplasmataceae; genus Ferroplasma. Next base: position 2,904 of record DAUP01000135.1, read on the forward strand.
TCATGTCTGGTAGAAAACGATGAAGACCCACCCCATTTCGCTGACCTCAATGCATTAAAGACTGCTCTGGCAATTTCCGATGCCCTGAATTGTAACATCCTTGACTATGTATCATTTATGAGGAAAATAGTCGTTGACGGATCCAATACTTCCGGGTTCCAGAGAACTGGAGTCATAAGCATGGACGGTAGGGTTAAAACTTCCAGGGGTGATGTAAGAATTTCGGCAATCACCCTGGAGGAAGACGCGTGCAGAAAAATATCTGAAAAAAATGATGTGGTAGAATATTCACTGGACAGGCTTGGAGTACCACTTATTGAAATTTCCACAGAGCCTGATATAGTAGACCCTGATCATGCAATGGAAACCGCAAAGGCCATTGGCCATTATGTCATGTCAATGCCAAATTTCAGGGGAGAGGTAGATTCCATAAGGCAGGATGTTAACTTTTCCATGGGTTTCGGCAGAGTGGAAATAAAAGGTGTTTCAAAACTTTCCTTCATAAAGGATACTATAGAATATGAAATAAAGAGGCAAAGCTCCCTCAAGGAAATCTCTGACATCCTTTCAGAAAAGTCCCCCGAAATAGGTGAATTCATAGATATTACGGACATTTTTGGAAATACCGATTCATCAATGGTAAAAAAATCAATAACTTCAGGTAAATCTGTTTTGTGTGCAAAGGTTTCTAAATGCCATAGATTTATGAAGCACGGAAACTATAAGCTTGGGCGGGAATTTGCAGACGTTGCCAGGAATATTGGTTTAGGCGGTTTGATGCATTCCGACGAATTCCCTGCATATGGGATTACAGACGAAGAACTCAAAGCAATGTATTCCACTGTAGGAAAGAAGGATGATGATGCAGTGATAGTTGTACTTGGCAGCAAATCAGATATTGCAAAACTCAAACCCCTTCTGGATGAAAGGCTCTTTAAGATAATGAAAATGAAACTGGAAGAAACAAGGTCGGCAACACCTTCCGGCGAAACCAGGTATTTAAGGCCACTGGCAGGTAAGGAGAGAATGTACCCTGAAACAGATGTTCCACTTGTGGAAATAACAGAAAGTCTTCTGGCAGGTGCCAGGGAAATGATTCCAAAGCCCGTGGAAGAAGAAATCGCTGAACTAACTGAAAAATTTGGTCTTTCCAGTGTAGAGGCAGAATCAATAATAAACAATAACCTGCTATCTCTGTATAAAGCTCTGGCGAATGATTTCAATGACCCGCATCTTCTGGCCAGGGTTCTTCTGCAGACTATTCCTGAAATGGAAAAAAAGATTGGCAGAAAACTCAATCAGAACGAAATGGCCGATATACTGGGGAAACCCTATACAGAGGTAAATGGAATTCCATTACCGGCAAATGATGAGATTATCAGTATTATGGGAATTGCAAAGAAAAATCACTGGGATCGCAATACTATGGAAACGGCTCTGTCCATNNCTAAAAGAAATGATTTCGGAGCAAGATGTTACGGAAAGAAATCTAATATATCTTTTCAAGAAAAAAACGAAGCGTTCATTCAACCCATCCGATGTTATCAAAATATTCCGGGAGCTTAAATTTAAAAAATGAAAACTTGAAATTTTGTAGCTCTTTATATTAAAAATTTTAATGTTATAAATTGATTAAACTTCATTTAGAAATGCCGGAAATTTCTTATTTTCTTACTGTTCGATATAATTAAATAGGCTGGAAAAATATACTGATAATGATGTTAGGATATGCTTCCATTGTAATAACGATAATTATCATGGTATTAGCGTTATACTTGCTGTTTAAAATCCTCCCGACCGTTGGTGCCAACAGATATAAACAGGGCGGAATAAAATTCAGCAGGAAAGAAATATCAAAAAATATTTCTCTGCAGGATCATCCTCCAGCAAGTGACGATTCATACCTTCAGCCATATGAAAGTGGTGAAGTGGCGGTTGAATACGAAGAAGGCCATATTACAGTGCAATACTATGTCATAATATTTCTCTTCATTTTATTTGATATTGATATGCTTTTATTATTTCCCTGGGCATTTGATTTCTATGCACTGGGTGCTGTGCCTTTCTTTGAAACAATAGTGTTTTTGGCTATGCCCATGTTCGCAGTATTCTATGCCTATAAAAAAGGTTACATGAGGTGGATGAAATGAAAACCGGTGATCTCGGGATAAAAACAACAACACTGGAAAAAGCACTTCAGTGGGGAAGGTCCAACTCTCTATGGCCAGTGACTATGGGTCTTGCATGTTGCGCTATAGAAATGATGGCCACACAGGCAGCCGATACTGATGTT
>DAUP01000131.1:0-4609 GCA_002505185.1 Ferroplasmaceae archaeon UBA567
TCCTCCAATTATGAAAAACGATGCCCCCGTATTTTCTATCTTATTTCTGGAATTAATTATTATGGCTATGGAAAATAATGCAATCAATATCCCTGTTATCATAAGTCCTACATTGTAAATATAGGGGTCAGTTGGTGCAGGGTGGAAATTTAAAATCATGTTTCCACCTCCCAGGTCACTTAAAGCATTTCCAGTAATTCTGAACCATGGATTTTTAATTATAGAAATAACAATGGTCAGCCAGGCAGCCAGTATGGCAGAAAATCCAGAACAGGTTATAATTTTATTATTATTCATATATAATAACATGTTAAGAACTATATTTAGTTTTGTATATCCATTGTTCTGAAACCCAATAAATAATAGAATAAATTTTTGTTGATTTACCTTCTGTCCAGGATTTTTACAGTTCCTTCCAGTACCTCTAATCCCTTTTCAACATCACTGAAATTTGTCCATTCCAGTGGTGTGTGGCTCAGGCCCCTGATACTTGGAACAAATATCATGCCAGCCTTTGATATTCTGGATATTGGAATTGTGTCATGCCCTGCTCCGCTTGGCATATCCATGCTGGAGAATCCAAGTGTAGATACAGAAGACCTGATAGCATTCATCACCTCATCTGACATTATTGAAGGTTCCACCTCAGCCACAATTGAATATTTAATTTTCACACCAAATTTTTCCCTTTCTATCTCATCCAGTACCTTTTTCTTCATGAAGGCAAGGCTTTCACTTTGTTCGCTCCTTAAATCTATTTTCATATTTACATGTCCTGGAATTACATTGAACCTTCCTGGATCTACAGATAATTCACCCACAGTACCAACACTGTGGTTTCTGTATTTTTTGGATGCATCCCTGGCTATCCTGTCCACGCTGGCAATGATATCTGCAGCCCTTACAAGAGCATCGCTTCTCATCTCCATGGGGGTTGTTCCAGAATGCCCCTGTATACCTTCAAGTTCCAGAGAAAGGACGCATTGACCCGTTATGGATGTAACAATTCCTATCTCCTTATCCTTTTCTTCCAGTACAGGTCCCTGCTCTATGTGGTATTCAAGGTAATATTCAGGTTTTCCCGGAAATTCGGAATCGCCCAGGTATTCTATTCTCTGCATTGCAGATTTGAAATCAGTTCCATCCCGATTTTTCAATGCCCAGAGTTTCTCCCTGCCAATATTTCCTGTAAATCCGTTGCTGCCCAGCATTGGCTGGTGAAATGCTGATCCCTCCTCGCCTGTAAAGGCCACAGCAACAATATCTCTCCTGTTTCTGTATCCCGATTCTTTGAACCTGAGAAGAACCTCAAGCGCACTGAAAACACCCATTGTACCATCGAACATGCCGCCATGGACAACAGAATCAAGATGTGACCCCATCATTATTATTCCTTCATCAGGGCTGCTTCCCCTGAGAGTCACAAATATATTTCCGAAAACATCTATGAATGGTTCAAATCCATTCTTTTTGCACAGGTCAACGAAATAATCCCTGGTTTTTTTATCCTTCTCCGTGCCTGCAGGTCTTGTGACCCCGTCATTTTCTGTCAGTGTTTCATATTCGGATATGGCCTTTCCATTCTCCCTGCCAATAGCCCCCTGTTCTATAAGTATTTTTTTTATTCTTTCCATATTTTCCATTTAAATGCCTCCTTTTTCAAGAAAATGTCCCATTTTCCCCTTTCCCGTGAAAACATCATTCTCCGCAAGGATCTCTCCACCGGAAATAGTAAGTACCGGCCATCCTTTTGTTTTCATGTGGGTGTATATGGCAATGTCAGTACCCATGTGAAGGTCTTCAGCACGGAGGCCATGTTCCAATTTTGTATCTATAACAGTTATGTCTGCATCGCTCCCTATGGATATGGATCCCTTTCTTGGGTATAAATTAAATATCTTTGCTGGAGATGAGCTGATCACATCAACGAATTTTTCCAGTGTGATTCGTCCTTTCTGCACGCCCTCGGAAAACAGAAGTGGGAGCCTTGTCTCTATTCCCGGAATCCCATTTGGAACCTTATTGAACGGTATTCCTGCTCTTTTCTGTTCAGCCAGGAAAGGAACATGGTCTGAACCTACAGCCTGTATTTTTCCTGATGCTATGGCATCCCACATTCTTTTATTATCCTCTTTCTGTCTCAAAGGCGGACTGCAGAGATATTCATTCCCATTTTCCCTTTCAAGGTAACTGCTGTCCAGAATCAGATATTGAGGGCATGTTTCTCCATATATATCTATTCCATGCAGTCTGGCGATATCTATAATTTCAGGTGATGTTTTTGTTGAAAGATGGACACAGTAAACCTTAGCACCGGATTCTCCGGCCATTAGGGCAGAATCTGCCACAGCAACATCCTCACTTACAGGTGGTTTGCTTATGGCATGGTACTTCGCTTCCGTTTTTCCCTGTGCAAGGAGCGATTCCAGATTACCTTCCAGGAAATCATTGTTTTCTGCGTGAATCTGTACTATTATCCCGTATTTTCTTGCAATGTTCATTCCCTGGAGAATTTGATAATTATTTGCATACCTTCCGAGATTTTTGTATGTGGTGAAAACCTTCACTGCCATTATTCCCATATGAAACAGTTCAGAAAATATAGATTCTAACCTCTCACTGGACGCGAAGTCTTCTGTTACCATCATGGGTTTTATGGTAAAGTCAAGGGAACTGCTTTCGGAAAATCTCTTTATCTTGGATTCTGCAGCGGCAACTGTATTCTCACTTTTGTTTGCCTGGGAAAAGTCCAGCACTGTTGTAGTTCCCCCAATGGCCGCGGATTCCGTTCCGTTCTTGATTGTACCTGCACTGGAATAGCCTTCTATATGAGTATGTGGATCAACTCCCCCGGGTATTACAAGTTTTCCTGCTAAATCAATTCTCTTTCCATTGCCAGAAAGGCTGTTAAGGCTTCCTATGGCTGCTATTTTTCCATCCCTTATCCCTATAGATGTCCTTTGTAAACGGCCACATAAAAATACATTTCCATCATCAAGTATCAGGTCAAAACTCATATAAAATATATAATTTGTGGTTATTTAACTCTTTTGAGCAGGAATTACATTTAATAATGCAGTACTGTTTCTCCAGTTACGGATAGAAATTAATTCTACGGTTAAATTTAAATTAAATAGCCTTATATTAGATTATGAAAGCGGTGAAGGCGAATTTGCTTTATGATGGAAAGGGTGTGCAGAAAAATGTTTATGTAAGTTTCGACGGAGACAGCATAATGGAAGTATCCAGGAATAAGCCGGATTGCGAAATTCTTGAGGAAGGCATTGTAACCCCTGCATTCATTGACCCACACAGCCATATAGGGTTGGACAGGGCAGGTGAACCGGGATTAGAGAGTGAGGCAAATGATAAACTTGATTCAATGATACCTCTTGGAAGGGCAATTGATGGGGTATACATGGATGACCACGCATTCACAGAATCTGTAGAAAACAACGTATTATATTCCGTTGTTCTTCCTGGAAGTGGAAATATATTAGGTGGCATGGGATCGCTTATCAGGAATTTCTCAAAAAACACAAAGGATGCTTTTGTGAAGGATATCGGAGTCAAAATGGCTCTGGGATACAATCCACGGAGCACAACTGAATGGAAGGGAACAAGGCCAACAACAAGAATGGGTGTTGCCGCCATAATTAGGGAAAATTTCACACTGGCACAAAAGGCAGCCAACCTGATGGAAAAGGGGAAGAAAACAATAGATGAGATTGACCCAAAAACTGAGTTCCTTATTAAATTAATAAGAGGGGAATACAAAATAATGTGTCACCTGCATAAGGAAGATGACGCACTGTTTCTGATGTCCCTTGTGGATAAATTCGGAATAAGGCCAATAATTAACCATGGAATGGATTTCCACAGCAAGGAAATATTCCAGGAAATTAAGAAAAGAAATCTTTCTCTGGTATACGGGCCACTGGATTCACATCCTTACAAGGTTGAACTTAAACACGAATCATGGAGAAATGTGGAACTTGTCCAGAACTCCGGCGTGAGATTTGCCCTGATTTCTGATCATCCGGTGATACTTCAGAGGAATCTGTTCCTTACAACCAGGCATTTTATGCGATTCGGNNGGGAAACTGGCTTCTTTTTCAGTGTGGAATAAGGATCCATTTGAACTGGATGCTTACCCAACTATGGTTTTCGGTGAGGGTAATCTGGTACACCAGGAATAAATTATTTATTTTTGACCTCTGGCGTAGTTTAATATATAATTTTGTATTTTAAATATTATGATTTACATTGATGGGAATAATTTGACCATAGAGGATGTCAATGCCGTGGGAACAGGCAATGAAACGGTTGATATTGCAGAATCTGCATACCATCAGATAAGGAATTCCAAAAAATCATTAATGAAAATTCTTGAATCAGGTAAAGCAGTATACGGGGTGAACACCGGTTTTGGATCACTTCTGAATATAAATGTAGACAGCAAAAACAGAGTGCAGCTTCAGATTAACCTCATAAGAAGCCACTCTTCAGGAATAGGTGAACCACTGGATATTGAAACTGTAAAATCTGTTATGCTTGTAAGGGCAAACACACTTGTAAAGGGCTATTCAGGTGTCTCAGAGGATATGAT
>DAUP01000131.1:4710-5482 GCA_002505185.1 Ferroplasmaceae archaeon UBA567
ACATCAGTAATATGTGGAATACTGGCTCTTGAGATTAAAAGATCAGAGAATCTTGTCTCTGAGGCTCTTGGATCATTTGTATTATCATTTGAGGGTCTTTCAGGAACAGATAAGGCTTTCACAGAATGGGCACTGGCCTCGAGACCCCATGAGGGGCAGCAGGCCATTGGAAGGGCTTTCAGAACTATGCTTCACGGGAGCAGGATAGTGGAAAATGCCAACAGTGAAAAGGTACAGGATGCATATTCATTGAGATGTGCGCCTCAGGTTTACGGTGCAGTATGGGATACACTGGAATATTCCAGAAAGGTACTTACAACAGAAATTAACTCGGCCACCGACAATCCACTGCTGATGGGCGATGAATACATATCCACCGGGAATTTCCACGGCGAGCCGGTTGCCATGGTTTCAGATTTTGTATCAATTGCAATGACTGATTTTGGAAATATGATAGAACGCAGGCTAGCCAGGATTGTGGACACAAACTTAAGCGGACTGCCACCGTTCCTTGTAAAGGACTATGGATTAAATTCGGGATATATGATACCCCAGTATACTGCCGCTGCCCTGTGCAATGTAAACAAAACACTGGTGCATCCAAACTCAGCAGACACTATACCAACATCTGCCAACCAGGAAGACCATGTGAGCATGGGAACAAATGCGGCATTGAAACTGGCGGAAATAAACAAAAATGTGAAATCCATAATAGCTATAGAATACTTACTTGGATCCCAGTCACTTGAATTCAGAAAGCATGAACCATCAC
>DAUP01000131.1:5576-14181 GCA_002505185.1 Ferroplasmaceae archaeon UBA567
CTGTGAATGAAATAATTTGCATAATTTAATATCCATTTCTATAATTAAACACTATGAAACTTGTGGAACTGGTGCCCAACTTCAGTAACGGACAGGATAAGGATGTGGTTGGTTTGTTGGAGAAATGTGTAGAATCAATTCCCAGTGCTAAATTACTTGACTCTGAAATGGACTATGACCACAACAGGAGTGTCATTACTGCTGTATGTCCCATTAATGATGTGGTTGACCTTGCATTTGATCTGATCAAAACTGCAGCTGAAAATATGGATATGGATGTACAGAAGGGTTTACATCCACGTTTCGGGTCTACTGATGTAATGCCCCTTGTGCCGCTGGAAGATACTTCCATGGAGGATTGTGTAAAACTTTCACATGAGATAGGGAAAAAAGTTGGGAATGAACTGAAAATACCGGTATTTATGTATGCCAATTCCGCACTTGACCCTAAGAGAAAAAACCTTGAGAATATCAGGAATAAAAAATTTCAGATAGAGGAACTCAGAAAGGCCATTGGAAAGGGGGATTATGTACCTGATTACGGTCCGTCCAAAATCGGAAAAGCCGGTGCAACAATAATAGGTGCCAGAGATTTACTGATTGCCTACAATATTTACCTTAATAGTGATGATATACAGGCAGGAAGGAAAATAGCCTCAGCCATAAGGGCAAGGGATGGTGGATTTGCATATGTGAAGTCCCTTGCATTCAGGATGCCGGGAAAAAATCTTGTGCAGATATCCATGAATATAGTAAATTACAGGAAAAATCCTATATATCGCATATTTGAGGCCGTGAGATCCGAAGCAGCTGGTTATGGGATATCCATTGTAAAATCAGAATTTATTGGAATGGTACCCAGAGATGCTATTGTTGATACTATTAACCACTATCTGATGTCGGATATTGAAAATAAAAATATTTTGGACTTTAAAGCAGGAAAAATATAACTCAAAATATTTTTTCGATGTACTCATGAATTGCTTCAATGGCCCTGTCATTTTCTTCCTTTGTACCTATGGTCAATCTCGACCTGTCCTTAACAAGTGGCAGTTTTCTTATGTGTATTCCGTTTTCCTCCATGTAATCATAAATATCCTTTTTTATAAGAAGGAAATTTGCACTGCTGGGATAAGCTATATCTTTTATTTCACTGTAAACACGCTCACGCTCATTTATAATATATCTGATCTTTTCACCAATAAGATCGTAGTTGTCTATCATGATTTCTGCCATTCGGGCCGAAAGTATGTTCATGTAAAAGGGTGCCTGCAGCTTTTTAAGTTCAGATATGAACCCGCTGTCGGCTATTCCATAACCTATTCTCATTCCTGCAAGACTGAACGCCTTTGATAATGTCCTGAGTATTATAAGATTCTTATATTTTGCCAGCAGGTCCGTGTAATCCTCACCGGAGAATTCGTAATAGGCGTTGTCCAGTATTGTTGTTACTCCCGAATCCAGAACCTTTTGTATGCTTTCTCTGTCCATAAGATTCCCTGAGGGGTTGTTTGGCGAGCATATTACCACAAGTTTCGCATCCTTTTGCTTAAGTATTCCATCCACATCAAGTGAGAAATCACTGCGTAGTGGAACATCTATTACATTGTACCCATAATTTCTGGCGTAGAATGAGTACATCTCAAAGGTTGGTGAACTTATCACCATATCACCGGCGGCATGTTTAATTAACATATCAAGAAGTTCATCACTGCCATTTGTGACTATAATATTATCAATGTCGAATCCTGTAAGCCCCGCCAGTTTTTTAGTCAGTGAAGGTAACCATTTTTCAGGGTACCTGTTGAAATTTGCAGTTTTTACATAATTTATAAATTCCTTCCTGACTTTTTCGGGGACATTGAATGGATTTTCGTTCTTGTCAAGATATATATCATCCATAAATTGATATTTTTATTTGATTATTAAACTTAATCCAGTTCTTTCAGAAATTCAACAATATCATTGATTATCTTATTTCCATATACCTTTGAAGCACCTTTGAATTCAACCCTGGAATTAACCTCATGCACCACAAGCCCCCCATCTGTTTCCATGGCATCAATCCCTATTATTCCTGGATCAAATAATTCTGAAGTTTTAATAAGAATCTCCATTTCATCCTCCGGCAGTTCTGCTTTTTCAACCTTTCCACCCAGTGCCAGATTAGTCTTCCATCCATCTCCGGAATACCTGTATATTGTTGCGGATATTCTGTTTCCCACAACTATTGCCCTTATATCCCTTGGTGGCCTCTTTACATATCTTTGGAGATAGTAAGAATTCTCGCTTACCATATCGTTCATTGAAAACACTGTTTCGGCAATATTTTCATTTTCCAGTAAAGAGATCATCCTCCCCCAGCTTCCACTTGCAGGCTTAAAAACCAGTGGATATCCCATTTCTGTGGCAGATGCCAGGGCATTGTCATGTGAAAAAGACACCACAGTATCGGGGGTTCTAATACCATTTTTATATAGATATGATGTGGTAAATATCTTATTTCCTGCTATGTTGAATGTATTATAGGAATTAATGGTAATTATCCCATGTGACTCAAGTATATAGGAATAGTAAAGAGATCTTCTAGCACTCATGCATCTGATGAATGCGGGACCGTTGAAATTAAGTTTTTCTGTGAGTTTGAGTGCATTGTCCTTTGCATTTACCAGATTCAATTTTATACCCTCTGCCTGAAGTTTCTTTATTATCTCCTTTTCCTCCCAGGCTATTGAATCGTAAATGAATGTGATCATGCGACATTAATATCTTTGCATTATTAAATATTTATCGATTAAAATATAATGTTATCCGTATATTGCATAATATTTATTATTATAATGTATAAATTAATATTAATTGTAATAAAATTTTATTGCAGATTCAATTTGCCTGTTATGCACTCCATTGTTTTATCTATGTTCTGCCGTGATATCTCATCCACATTGTTTCTGCCCATTATCTTTACTATTAAACCGAAATCGAAGGAGCTTTTCCAGTCAAGTGTGGTTTCCTCACCGGAAGCCTCATAGGATATGCCAATAGTAAATTTTACCTTTGAACCGGCAATTCTTCCGCTTCCATCTATATTCAGTGAATCCGTGCCTGCACTGTAGGAAAATGACATTTTTCCAGTTACGGTGTTCATTGCAGAGATTTTGGCTGCAGATATGTCCAGTTTAAGTTTGCACTGTATCTCATTTCCATTATTCTGGAAATCATATACGCCAGGGAGGCATGGAGCTATATTATCAATGCTGGAGAAAAACTTCGCAACATTTTCTTTTCCGGTGGCTATTGTTATTTTGCCGCTGAATTCCATTTAATCACCAAACCTTATGGCTTCATTAAAAATAAAGGCACTCTCAAGCTGGTTTAAATAACCATAGTCCATGCTGTTTCCGTATGAGCTTATGTAATTCATAAACGTTGAATTTATGCTATGTTTATATTTTTCTATGAATCTGTCAAATGTTTCGTTAAGGATAATTTTTGATGTATCCTGTGAGTGCGTTCCTGTAAGCTCACAAACCCTTTTTGAAACTGCCTCGCCCATAAGTCTCGATGTAGTGAATTTACCACCGATTATACTGAATACATTGTCCATATTTCTGTATATTTTGAAATCTCTGGTGGCCCTTGAATAATCTTCCCTTATGAGTGGCCTCATGGAACTGTACAGTTTTTTATATGTATGCCTGGAAAGTGATGGAACCATTTCAGAAACTTCTGACAACATTGTGTCAAGGTCCTCGGGATCAATTTCATTGTTCTCCACATCATCTGATATTATTGCAACTGTGCCTGCAACGGACATGGTACCATATGGAAGAAGTATATCTCCATCAGATGGTTCCCTCATTCTGTTAAGGATGGCGTTAGAAAATAAATAATCATATGATGCCATATAGCCCAGTGTGGGCATAACCTCAAAATCTCCCACGCCGAATGATTTGAGAAGGTGTCCTGACCATGGTCCGGTGGTATTTATTATATAATCAAATTTTTCATCTACCGTTTTATTCCTTGAACGGTATTTTATGGATTCCACAGATCTTCCATTTATTCTGGCTCCCAGAACCTCAGACTTGAATTTCAGATGTGCACCCAGCATCTTTGCTTCCACTGCAACGGCAGCAGCGAATGGATGTGCGTATATTACTTTATCAGGAACATGAAAAGCCCTTACAATCTTACCGTTGACATTCGGTTCTATTTTAAGCATTTCCTTTACATCCAGTTCCTTGGTAGGAATGCCATTCTCCTTATTTTTTTGTAAAAGAAGGTCACCGTATTCCGCTTCATCATCATTTAGCGCCAGGTAATATCCTCCAGTATTCTTGATAAACGATGAAGCAGTATTTGAAAGCAGTGTATTTTCCCTTATGCATTCCCTGGCAGATTCATTGTCATTTACCGAATACCTGGAACCGCTGTGAAGCATGCCGTGGAATTTTCCGGATGTACCAGAAAGAATATATTCCCTGTCAAAAAGCGTCACATCATATCCATCAAGTGCAAGATTTAGTGCAGAAAACAGTCCCGTTATACCGGCACCTATAACGCCTATTTTTTCCATACCCGCCTTATTTTAATGTTATATATATTTTTATCCGGCAAAAATATCACTCTGTATATTTGATCATTATGCCATCCATAGAATATATATTTCCAGCACCCACTCTTCCTTGGGCATGGTGTTTCCTATCTATCCATTTATGATTAGATAATTTAATTACCTTGATATGTTTAGGCAATAATGGAAAAAAGCGCCAGTGTAAATAAAATTGTCGTTCTGTCAGCTTTTGGAATGTTTCTGGATGGTTATGAACTAACGGTTATAGCCTTTGCCGTGCTTTTAATACCCAATTATATACATCTCAGTAATTATTCACTAGAATATGGGCTACTTATAGCATCGGTAATAATAGGGGCAATTATAGGCACCATATTGGTCGGGTATATCAGCGATCTTATTGGGCGTCGCAGAGTATATATTTCAACCCTGTTGTTTTTTATTATTTTTGATATGATTTCAGTATTTTCAGTTAATTTTTATATGCTTTTCATTTCCAGAGTTTTGCTGGGGGTTGTCATCGGTGCAGAATATCCTGTGGCCAGTTCATACATCGCTGAAGTAACTCCAGATAATAAGAGAGGATATTACCTGGCTCTGGTAAATGTATTTTTCAGCATAGGAGCCATAAGCAGTGCAATAGTAGCAGTTTTCATGTTTCCATTTGGAAATATAGGCTGGCGCTTAATGCTGGGACTTGCAGTAATACCGGCAATAATTGTGGAACTGTATAGATTTGCACTGCCAGAATCTAAAATGTGGGAGGAGAAAAAGGAGAAAACAGGTTTCCTTGAAATGTTTTCTAAAAAATATTATAAGAATATAGTCATAGCTGCAATGGTCTGGTTTCTCTATGATATAGTTGCATATGGCCTTGCACTGACGCTTCCAACCATACTGAAACTTGGCCATTTTGTTACAAATGTTGACAATGCACTTCTAACCTCATTCTTTCTTGTAATAGGCATAATATTTGGTATTTTTGTTATGATAAAGGTTGATAAATTTGGAAGAAAGGGAATTCAAATCACCGGTTTTCTTTTTATGGCTATATTATTCCTCATTCTTCCACATTTCTATTTTCTTGCCGGCATTATAGTAATTGTATCTTTTCTGGAGCTTTTCAATTCCTTTGGAGGGGCAACCGTTGGAATATTCCCTGCTGAAGTTACAATTACACGGTTCAGGGGAACATCATATGGATTTTCTTCCATGATGGGCAAGATAGGCGCTGTTATGGGTGTAATAGCCATGGCTTTGCTAATACATGGAAAAAATTACTTCGATGCCTATACATTTCTTGCCGTTATAATGGTTATTGCCATATTGCTGACCTTATTGCTTCCTGAAACAAAAAATATAAAATTAGAATAAAAAATATTATTTGCTGAAATATGGGCTCTTGAATTTAGGTCCTTTTTTTATAATTTCCCTGGATGATTCATAACCCGCATCAGCATGCCTTATGACTCCTATTCCCGGGTCTGCATTCAGTACACGTGTTATTCTCCCGGCAGCATCTTCTGTTCCATCAGCAACTATAACAAAACCAGCATGTATGGCATTGCCTATTCCTGTTCCACCTCCATGGTGAACGGACACCCAGGAGGCACCGGAAACAGCGTTGAGCAGCGCATTGAGTATGGGCCAGTCTGCTATTGCATCGCTTCCGTCTTTCATGGCTTCTGTTTCTCTGTATGGAGACGCCACTGATCCAGTATCATGGTGGTCTCTGCCTATGGCAACAGGCGCCTCAAGCTCTCCATTCCGTACCATGTCATTTATCATCAGCCCTATTTTTTCCCTTTCTCCATAGGATGCGTAGCATATCCTTGCTGGCAGTCCCTGGAAATGTACGTATTCTCCTGCCAGTTTTATCCAGTCCGTAAGGTGCTTATCATTCATATTTTTCAGTATGGCATCATCAATTTTCCTTATATCCTCCGGATTACCAGAAAGTGCCAGCCATCTGAATGGTCCTGAACCAATGGCAAATAAATCCCTTATATATGCGGGCACATATCCAAGAATATCAAAGGCATTTTCCAGTCCACCTTCCTTTGCCCTTGTCCTTATATCATTTCCATAATCGAAGACTGAAGCACCCCTGGACTGAAAATAAAGCATAGATTTTACCTGCTTTACTATTGTTTCATAAACCTTCTTCTTGAATTCATTTGGATTTTCTTCCCTGAACTTCTGGAAATTATCTATAGTGTAGCCCTCAGGGACATATCCAAGGTTTATATCATGGGCAGCTGTCTGATCTGAAATAATATCAGGGATTATGCCCTTATCCTGCAATTCCTGATAAACCGTTGCTGCGTTTCCAAGAACAGCAATGGATGTGGGCTTTCCAGATTTAATTGCCTCATCCTTGATTTTAATTGCCTCATCAATATTTTTGGTGTATGTATCCAGATACTTGTCCCTGAGCCTTCTATTTATTTTCTCCATATCCACTTCAACAATAATGCTGGTACAACTGTTCATTTTGGCTGCCAGTGGCTGTGCACCGCCCATTTCTCCCAGGCCTGCGGAGAGGAACCATTTTCCATTCAGATTGTCTCTGTGGTAAACCTTCCTTGCAAGGGCATACAGTGTTTCATATGTTCCCTGGAGTACACCCTGAGTTCCTATGTAAACCCAGGATCCAGCAGTCATCTGGCCGAACATAGTCAATCCTCTTGCCTCGAGATCCCAGAATATATCATCGGTTGCCCAGTGTGGAACTATCTGTGCATTAACTATAAGAACTCTAGGTGCTTCCTTTGTGGTTCTGAATATTCCCACAGGCTTCCCGGACTGGACCAGCAATGTCTCATCATTTTCAAGTGATTTCAGTGATTCTATAATCTTGTCATAGGCNNGGATCCTTGGCAACCATTGGATCGAGGTTATTCATTATCAGTCTGAGTGCCCCTTCCTGGGACCATCCCTTTGTGTTCAGTTTATTGCCATGCGGTGCATGGATTTCCTTATGTTCCATATTAAAATAAAACTATTAAAATATTTAAATCTTATTTTATGCCACAGATTAAATTATAGTTACTGGCATAGAAATACTGGTTGTGCACTTATTGAAGAATATAATAAAACATATTCCAGTGAATCGATTTCTATGATCTTTAAGGAACTATGAAGGAGGAGCAGCTTAATAATCAGTGCAATTAGTACCGATATGTATATATTGAAACGTTTATATCATTATGAATAAAAGGAAAGTAATAATAGGTGTATTCATGCACCTGAACACAATGTTCCATGGGGCTATTAATGAATACTAAGATAAGCATATCCGAATTTTTACTGGTACTAATAGGGGTAATATTCATTCTATATATTAGCATTGCATCGTTCCTATCTACTAGTAAAATAGTTTCCCTGCCGAGTTTATTTAATTTAAATACTCCAAATGGCTCAATATTATTTGAGATTACAGTATGGGCATATATGTTATATGTTTTTTATTCAATGTGGAAAAGGTATAAAAGACATAAAAGGGAATTTCCATAAATCCAAGTTTCCAGCAGATGTCAAGATCTATTTAATTTTTAATTTTTAGCCTGGATTGAAATAAATAATCAGAGTCCTGTTGCTTTTCACGCTGAAATTCAGCAAAACCTCATTTCCCATGTTCTTTGCAATCTCTATCTTTGTCCTTAAGATTTCCCTGTGTCCACTCCGGGATAATTGACTCATCAATGGCAAGGATGACTGGCTGATATCCAATCTCCTCCTATCCAGGATTATTATTACTCGCATATATTCCCTTAAGCGCTTCGGCGTGTGTGTTTTCATGCTCCGGATAAGTTCCTTCTGCACCAGCATAAGTAGACCACTCTAAATATAATACACTGTTGTGTCCATTTTGATTCAGTAACTATGCCAACTGAAAAATTTCTTAAACTGAATGAATATTTTTGGATAAAATTTATTATCTTATATAATATAAGTATGCAATGCCTATATATGAAAGCGACGAGCATGAATTCCTTAATGCGAAGGCCAAGAAAATTGAAAATAATG
>DAUP01000130.1 GCA_002505185.1 Ferroplasmaceae archaeon UBA567
AAACTATTATTAAATTTTTTTTGATCGGTTATCGCTAATTTGCAAAATCGATAGTTTGATTTATGAAGGAATACTATTGAGTTATATGGCCTCCTATGGATTAAAAAGAATTCTCGGATTGCGTTCTGCGGTAATTATCAATCTGGGAGCAATAATAGNNATAGCGGCCGGGATGGCAGGGCCTGCCATTATAATCTCAATTTTTGTTTCTGCAGTCATAGCCATATTCACAGGGCTAAGCTTCTCAGAGATAGCACAGCATATATCAAAGGAAGGAGGTGTTTACGAATACGCAAAGGAATCATTTGCACCATCTGCAGGATTTGTGGGCGGAACTATGTGGACATTCTCCAACATGATTGCCATTTCTGCTGTTTCACTGAGCATGGGGAGCTATATAAATGCACTTTTTCATCTCCATATAAACCTGATAGTTTTTGGAATTCCGGTAATCATAATGTTTGCAATCTTAAATATGCTGGGAATAAAAAACTCTGCCAAGACATTGTCCCTTCTTGTTGGAGTTAATGTGATAATTTTAATTATTTTCGTTGTTTCCGGATTATTTTATTTTAAATTCGCCGATTTTTCAAACTTTGCACCACACGGATTTACCGGAGTAATGGAAGGCTCGGCTCTTATATTCTTCGCATTTACAGGGTTTTCACGTATCACAACCGTTGGCGACGAAGTAAAAAATCCTGAGAAAAATATACCTAAAGCAATCATAATTTCCATAATAATATCCTCTGCCCTCTATGCTGTCGTTGCTATTGTAGCTATAGGACTCATTCCTGCTTCTGGTCTTGCATCGGCTTCAGCGCCACTATCAGCTGCAATAGGGGTTTTGCACAATCCATACCTGCTTATAATTATCGCCATTGGGGGAATTACTGCCACTGCGGGAGTGGTGCTCACCGGTATACTGGGAACAAGCAGGGTTCTCTATGCCATGGGAAGGGACGATGAGATTCCCGGTACATTCGGGAAAATAGACAAATTCGGTACTCCTGTATATTCAATTTTATTGTCAATGGCTATCAGCCTGTTATTCGTATATTTCGTTGGTTTTTCAACAATAATAGAGGCATCAAACGTATCAGTCCTCATAGCATATTCTATAATTGATTTTTCAGCCATAATGCTATGGAGACGGGTGAAAAATGACAATCCCAAACATCTCAGGGAACAGAAATATTTCTTTATTATACCCCTGATAGGAATGGCTACAATATTTATCACAATAAGCTATTTAGGGCTGCCTGCTATAGAGATCAGCCTTTCCGTCTTAGCACTGGTATCCGGAGTTTATGCCCTTAAGTATATTATGGGATCTAATGGTTACATCAAAATTGTGAAAAAGAAAATTCCCAGAGTCAGCCTTGTAAGGGTCTTCGGGAAAAGCAGGAAAAGAATAAAAGATGAAGAACATTAATCCAACTTCCATTAAATTGTACCAAGAGAAATATTAATAATTTATATGCCAATAACATATAGGTTTTCATGGGAAAAATAACATTTGAAAATGGAAAGTGGAAAGTGCCGGACAACCCGACAATTCTGTATACAGACGGTGATGGCATAGGTCCTGAAATTATGGATGTGACAAGAAAGGTTTTAGATGCTGCAGTCAAAAAAGCTTATAAAGACAAAAAAATAACATGGAAAGAAATACTGGTGGGTGATAAAGCCTTAAAAGAGAAAAACGACCGCTTCCCACAGGAATCACAGGACGCAATAAAAGAGTACCGTGTACTTCTTAAGGCTCCACTGGGTACCCCGATCGGAACTGGCTTTAAATCCATAAATGTGAGAATAAGGCTTATGCTTGATTTATATTCCAATATAAGGCCGGTCAGTTACATGAAAGGACTTGAGAGCCCGCTTAAACATCCAGAAAACGTTAATTTAACTATATTCAGGGAAAATACCGACGATCTTTACACCGGGATTGAATATAAATATGACAGCAAGGAAGCAGCTGAAATCAGGAAATTCTTCAAGGAAAAATTAAACGTGGACATTAGTGACGATTCTGGAATAGGAGTAAAACCCATGAGCAAATATAAAACACAGAGAATCACAAGGGCAGCGGCGAAATTTGCAATTGAGAATAATAAAAAGAAGATCACAATAATGCATAAGGGAAATGTAATGAAGTATACAGAGGGGGCATTCAGGGAATGGGCATATGAAACCCTTGAAAATGAGTTCGGTGATTACACATCAAGGGATGATTCCAGTAAAATCCTGGTAAACGACATGATAGCGGACAATATGTTCCAGCAGATAATAACAAGGCCCGAAAATTATGAAGTGATAATAGCACCCAATATAGACGGGGATTATATTTCCGATGCAGCAGGCGCACTTATTGGGAATATAGGTACACTTGGGGGAGCCAACGTTGGCGATGATGGCGGAATGTTCGAAGCAGTCCATGGAACGGCACCAAAGTATGCCGGGCAAAATATTGCAGATCCCATGGGATTGATAAGGGGTTCACAGCTTATGATGAAGTATATGAACTGGCATGAAGCCTATGATGTGATAGAAAAAGCCATTGGAGAAGCTATAGAAAGTAAGAAAGTTACAAAGGACCTGGCAAAATTCTTCGATGTTCCAGCACTTGGCACAAAGGAATTCGGCGACAGCCTTGTGGAAATCATAGAGAATTTATAAATAAATTCTATAGGTTTTTCTCCATTTTTTCAATTGATTTTTTGTAATTTTGCAATATGAGAAGTTCTGCCAGAAATAGGAATCCCGCTATAGCCAGTATGGTTATGGTATCATTTAATATTATTTCCAGTTTCATATGGGAATATTCTGTAGCTATCCTTAGTGTTACAGTGGAAATTCCGAATAAAAATAATATTTTTCTATGTTTCCATGTAAATCGCTCATAATCCGCCTGACTTAATATTGTCATCACTATTGATATATATTCACAATATAAAAATTATAATATATAATACAGTAAGTGGTGTTCATTAAAATTATGCATGGTTTCTATATTAAATATACTATTGGATATTGTATAGAAAAATCTGGTATTAAATTGCAAAAGTTTTTAGTATTTAATTATATTTTTATTGAATTCCAACTAAAATTGTTATTGTTTTTCAAATTTAATAATTATTCATGATTTTAAGGAAAAATATTATATATCCTTCCATTATCCATATTTATGCAAGAAATAGATAATAGAGTTTTGGGTAAGCGTACCAAAACTGGAATGAGACGGGGAATGAGCACACACGAAGCCATTATGTTTGGGGTCGGTGGTGCTGTAGGTTCGGGTATACTGTTTGCAGCTGCAGGCGGGACTGCGTATGCCGGGCCAGCAGTTATAGTATCATGGGTTCTTGCCGCAATTTTTATTGTACTGGTTACACTTCCATTTGCTGAATACGCAGCTATGTTCCCAAGATCGGGAATCAGTGCAAGGGTAGCATATTACTCCTATGGTTCCTATGGTGGATTTATGTCAGGTTGGGGATTGCTTATATGGGCTGCAACTATACCAGCTATAGAAGCTGTTGCTGTATCNNCCAGCGATAGAAGCTGTTGCTGTATCCACATATGCCTCACTTTATTTTCCATTTCTTTATAACTCCACAACAGGAGTGCTTACAGGTTATGGGATATTGCTTTCAATACTCCTCCTTCTCGGATTCTTTGCCCTTAATATGGTAGGAATAGCCAGATTCGGTAAATTCAATAAAGTACTTACGTGGATAAAAATTGGTGTTGTGGTGGCTTTTATTGTTATACTTCCAATGTTCATATGGCACTGGGGTAATTTCACATCCGGGTTTGCAGGAGCAAGCGGCTCCGGTGGATTTGCCGGATTTATGCCTTCTGTAGGTGGATTGTTTATCGCCATACCTGCATCGGGCATTCTATTCGCCTTTGGCGGTTACAGGCAGGNNAAGGTAGCCGATATGGCTGGAGAAGTTAAAAATCCTGCAAAAACAATGCCAAAAATTATAGGTACTGTACTGGCTGTTCAATCTCTTTTATACATCGGCATGGCCTTCGTTATAGTAGGAACAGTTAGCTGGGCAGGCTTTGGCATCCAGACAGGAGACTGGAATTTTGTCGCCGGCCTTGGATCTCCACTTTCCTCTATAATTAGGGCAAATGTAGTTCCTGGAATGACAGTAGGCGAGACGGATCTGCTTGGTGGCATGGTTGTTGCATTCTTCCTCTTTGCCATATTCTCACCCGGAGGAACTCTTGGAATTTATCTTACCGGTGCCAGCAGGATAATATTTGGGTATTCTGAGGAAGATGCACTTCCTCCAGCATTGAAAAGAACAACAAAACATGGTGCCCCTTATCTAGCACTGATACTGGCCCTTATACTGGCTATAATATTCCTTCTACCCCTTCCGTCGTGGTATGCACTTGTAGATTTTGTGGTTGTGGCCGCCGTTGCAAATTTTGCAGTGGCATCTATATCGCTCCCGGTTCTCAGAAGGCTATATCCCAACGTTGAACGACCTTTTAAAATACCCCATCCAATGGTATGGTCGTTTGTATCATTCGAAGTTGCAACGTTTCTTATCTACTGGGCAACATTTCCAACAACCCTTTATGCCCTTGGAGCTGTTCTTGCGGGATCCATCATATTCATATACCAGGCAAACAAGAAGCATTTCAAGGGACTGAATCTCCGCAATTCTGTTTGGATACCTGTATATATAGTTGGAATGATATTATTATCCTATCTGGGAGGAACACCTACAGGCGGAACAAATCTTATCGCATATCCGTTTGATTATGTAGTTCTGGGTATATACGCAGCAATATTCTTTGTAATCGGGTTGAACAGTGCGCCCAAGGAACCACTCACATCCGCAGAAGCATTGTTAGAGCCAACAAAGGAAGTCGATTTTGAGGCTGAATACTAAAAATTTATTTTTAAATAGGAATTTTTTTATATTTTTGTCAATATTCATTTTTTATAATTTCAATGGATATCTGTATTTTATTTTCTGTAATTTTATCTATATTTTTCAGGGATTTGTCCTTTAGCAAATCAAGGAATGCAGTATCATATTTTATCAATTCCATAACTTCCAGGACAGTGTTAGCATGGCGAATTCCTGAAACAATATTATGATCATAGCCCAGATATTCTCCCAGGGAGGCAAGAAAATCAAAATTTATGCTACTTTTAGATGAATGCAAATCCATATTGCCATTCGCCAGCTTTGATATTTTTCCTGGCATTCCTGCAATAATCACCTTTTCAATACCAGCATCCACAGCCCTTTTTACAGCAAAACCAAGAAAATCCCCTATCTCGATAAACTGCTCCTCCCTGAAATCAGGAAATATTTTCTTTACTGCAGTGTCGCTCCTGCCGCCTGTGCTGAAAACCAGTGAATTGATACCTAATTTAGAGGCAACCCGAATCCCCAGTACTATTGAAGCCTTCCAGGAAGAATCGGAAAATGGTATTACTATGCCCCTGGTTCCAAGAATTGAAATACCACCTACAATGCCAAGTTTGGGGTTGCATGTTTTTTTTGCCACATCCTCGCCTCCCGGAGCGGAAATTGTTATTTTTATTCCTTTTGAAATTCCTTCGGATTCCAGTAAATTCTGTACCGTGGATTTTATCATTTTAAGCGGGACTGGATTTATTGCCGGATTTCCAGGCTTTATTGGCAACCCCTCCTTCGTAACCGTACCTATGCCCTCACCACCGGCAATTTCTATCCCTGGATTTTTTGAGTATTCTACCCGCGAATATATGTACAGCCCTGTTGTAACATCGGGATCGTCGCCACCATCTTTTTTTACTGCGGCCATACAGTAATTTTTTTCTATTTTCTGGTGTTCGATCAAAAATCTGGCCGTTTTCTTTACTGGCAGATTTATTTCCACTTCATTTACTGTTTTTCCCCCAATCATCATAATAAGAGCTGCCTTTGTGGCTGCCGTTGCACATGCCCCGGTGGTATAGCCGTAACGCAGGTTTGTTGTGTCAGGATTTTCAATGTACATTTAAATACGCTACCATTGCATTGAATATTGCAGCCGCAACCGCTGACCCTCCCTTATTGCTCAGGTTAGTAATAAAATTACCATTGAATCCCAACAATCTTGATTTCATCTCAAGAGCAGATACAAATCCAACGGGGACACCTACAATAAGTCCAGGAAAGCATATTCCTTTATCTACCGATTCAAGCAATGCTTCCAGTGCAGTAGGTGCATCGCCTACAATAAATATGGACTCAGGATTTTCCAGGCATGCTTTTCTCATAGAAATATACGACCGTGAAATTCCTGTATTTCTGGATTCTGTTACAACATCAGTGTTTCTTATGTAGCATTTTTTATTCGGATAGTTTGATATGCCTGACAGTACCATGTTTATATCAGTTATTGCTGTTGCCCCGGTTTCAATATAATGTAAAGCATCCTCAAAGGAAGCAGAGAAGATAAGAGATTTCCCAATTTCAAAGTCGGCGGTGGCGTGGACAACACGGGTTATTATGCTGGATTTAAGTGAATCGTCCAGTTCCATCGTTTCTTTTATGAAGTTGAAACTCTGCCTGTAAATCTCTCCAGGGTTTAGGGTACCAGTCATGTTTTATTTTATCCTGTAATCCCTTAAAATCTTTTTTATCTCAGTTGAATTGTGACCAATGTTTTTTCCTGGATAATCCTTTCTTGAGATAACAATGGTATTTATCC
Organism: Ferroplasmaceae archaeon UBA567; assembly: GCA_002505185.1. GTDB lineage: Archaea > Thermoplasmatota > Thermoplasmata > Thermoplasmatales > Thermoplasmataceae > Ferroplasma. The sequence continues at coordinate 6,718 of DAUP01000130.1, forward strand.
CCAATGACAGTGCCGCCATGATTTTGGGATTAGCATTGAAACCACTGTCCTTGGTAATAAGCGTATCAATATTATAATATTCCATTATAGCCCTGTCCAGGCCTTCGGTGAAATTTCCCTCCATTGCAATAATATTACTTTTACTGACACCAATTTCCAGGAGAGATTTAATACTGTCAGGATCAGGAAGGACTCTGAAGAAAACCTTATGGTTTTTTATGACGGTTTTATAGTATTCAATATTTCTTATTCCGGTTGTCACAAAAATATTCTTTCCAGTGTTTCCAGCCAATTCCACAGCTTTTTCGTAGCTCTCAGCATATACTATACTTTTATCATTTATTTTTATTTTCTCCCTTTCAAAACGGATAAGTGGTATCCCCAGCTCCTTTGAGGCTTTTATGGCGTTTTCATGTATTGAATCTGCATAGGGGTGTGTCCCGTCTATTATAACATCTATAGAGAGTTCTCTGCATTTTGAAACCAGGGTTTTATAGTCCATTTTTCCCTGAATAGCCCTTATATTTTTATCTTCCAGTTTTTTTACCCCATCGTATGTAACAGCTGTGGCTATAATGGAATAACCCGAGGCCATAAGTTCGGAGGCCAGATCTCTGGAATCTGAAGTCCCATCAAAAACCAATATCATTGGAATCCCCTATTTTTTTCCTTCCCTTATTTCCTTCTGGAATTTTTCAAGATCTTTAAACTTAACTTCCAGAACAAATACTCCAACATAATTGCAGTCTTCGCATTTATATATGGGTCCTGCTATGCCTCCTGCAATCCAGTTGATCTTTAATGATCCACACTGAGGGCATATTTTAACGGTCCTGTAATCATCCATCATATTGCCATATGAAAACCCTATTTAATTATTGTCAACTGATAAAATAGCTATAGATGTTTTAGTTCCAGATAAATGTTCATTATTGTTTATATTCCATCTCACTGACACAATATACAGGAAAGTGGGAACAGCCAGAAGTATTAAATTAAGTATATAGTGCACTCATTACATAGGAAAAATAATATTCATTCTGCAATAAATTTAGATATCTTTAATTAAATCTCTATAATATATATTCATGTCATATGCAACCATAGAAACTGAGGAAAAAGGCGGTACAGGCTTTATCTATTTCAACAGGGAAGAGCATTTGAACACAGTAACTGTTGAAATGGTTGATGAAATTATGAAAGCCCTGTCAAATATGGAAGAAAACTGCAAATCTATTGTGATCGGTGGCAGAAAGAACTTCTCTGCCGGTGCAGATATAATGCAGTTTAAGGATATGAATACAATGAAAGCCTATGAGTTCCACAGAAAGTTAAACGATCTTGCCCTGTATTTCAGGGAGTTCAAAAGGCCAATAATATCATTTTTGAATGGTTATGTTCTTGGTGGTGGCCTTGAACTTTCCCTTTCCACTGATATAAGGGTATGTAGCAGAGACGCTCTTCTAGGACAACCTGAAATAAACTTGGGAATAAATGCAGGTGCGGGTGGCAACGTCATACTTCCGGATGTTATAGGAAGAAACAGGGCTCTGTATATGATACTCACAGGGGAAAAAATACCTGCAGTTACGGCATATGATTTTGGCCTGGTAGATATAATAGCTGCTAATCCCCTGGATGAGGCGATACGGATAGCAACGACGATAAACAACAAACCTGAAAATACAGTAATGCTGGCAAAGCGTGCAGTCAATAGCACAGAAAACAAGGTTAAAAAGGATCTTGATTATGAGGCTGCCCTATTCGGAATCTTATTTTCAGAAAAAGATACACAAGACAGAATAAATAACTTTATAAAAAGGAAGGGAACATAATATTATTCCTCAATTTCAATAAAATTTCCTTCTTCCCTGAGATTGTATGTTTCAAGAGTGTATTTTTCCATTGGTGTCTGGGGTGCTATGAATGGAGGTTCTACCATTTTGCCTGTTTCCAGTTCGAACTCAGCATTATGGCATGGGCATCTTACTCTTTTCTCATCATCAACAACGTTTCCTAAAACACATTTAAGATGGGAACATATGGCATTTATCGCATACAGCTTTCCCTTTTGCTTTGTTATAAACACCACCTTTCCATTACCAAGGTTAATAGATACATGATTGCCTGAATTCTCCAGAGCCTTTATTCCCAGAATTTTTCTCCATGTCATAGTTTATTATTGCAGTATAAAATTTATATCTTTTGAAGGTATTGCTTTATGACCATTAAAAATTTAGAAAGAAAAATATTCATGGCAAGTATATTATATCTTATATTAATAAAGCAATATGTTGATTAAATGCCAGAGTGCTCACGGATTTGAAGACACTGTCAATTTAGTGGTTGATTTTCTTAAGTCAAAGGGAGTTACAGTGTTTTCAATTATAGACCACAGGAAGAATGCAAAAGAGGTCGGTTTAAATATGGAAAATGAAACCGTAATTGTCTTCGGTTCTCCCGTAACAGGAACACTACTCATGAAGGAAAACCCAGAAATTGGAATAGAACTTCCATCGAAACTTCTAATATACTCAACGAACAGTGATGTATATCTTCTATACAAAGACCCAGATGAGATGCTGGAGTTGTACGGTATACGGGAATCTAGGGATGCAATTCAAAAATTAAAAATGCTTTACAGACTCATAGCAAATCAGGTGATATGATCCTGGAATAATTTTATCTTTTAATAGGATTGAAAACTTTTCCCCGGTTTAACGGATATTAATCACGTTTCATAATTTCCTGACCCACGGGGAATTCTAAGCCCAGCCCCTGATCGGATGGTCATTGCAATGTGACTCGCAATATGCTATATCCGGAGCCCATTAAAGGCCGGGTTGTTTATAGTCTTACGTCGTCATATATATTCATGAATCGTATATACTTATTAATAAGACATATGATAATGATTTCATCGGTTTAAAGATTTTGCAAAATAGTTAATTAATACTAAATTGTACCAACAGCCACTGAATAATTGAATTGCCTGAGAAATGTTATTCCATGAACATCGGGGCTATTTTCCAATAAATTGAAACTTCTAAAATATATTTTATAGAAATATCAACGAATTATTGTTACATAAACTTTGATATTTTACCTGATACAGACGCAGGAACTTTCCCCATTGCAGCCTGGAGCATCTTCATGTCTCTTGCCTTAAGATCTGGCGGAAGCTCAGAATTTGCCTTCATACGGATTCCTACAAAAGCTTTTAATTCATTTTCGCCCATTCCAGCTGCTAAGTCGAGATTCGTGGTGCACAGTCCGATATATGTACTGTCATCAACCGCTCTAATTCCGGTTATGAAGTTTTTGATTAAGTCAACTTTCTCCTCATCACTGTGTTTGAACATTTCATTAAACACTTCCTGCATTGCCTTTTTTCTATTTTCACTATCCATTTTTGCAATTTTCACTGGGTCATCCATTTTAATCATAACTCTATTGTTTTTTCCAATAAAAATATTTCTGTTACATATATTTCACAGGTATGAAATATGACTATAAAGGCTTTAAATCATGTAGAAATGAGTGATTCCAACTAACAGGAAATTAAACCTTGTCCAATGCCCTGTACATACAAATGTTTCCGGCATATTTTTCTTCAATTATTCCTAAATTTTTCATATGAATCAAATGAGCAATTGTTTCCATTATTGCAAAATTTTTTTCCATAGAATTCATATCCTTTAGTTTTCTACCCTTGCTCCATTCTATGGAGGAGGCTATTTCAAAGGCATTACGCCACTGGTTTAGGGGTAAAGTCATATTCTCTATTCTTATCCGATGATGTTCCAGTATCTGGTCTATTCTGTCAGAAAAATTTGTAAAATTATCTCTGTGCCCGGGATATGCAATACTGACATCGTAACTTCTTACTTTGTTCAGACTCTCCATATACATACCTAAATAATCAGTGTTATTTCTGTAAACACTGATATTTGGTGATATATTTTTTAATATATGGTCTCCTGTTATCATGGCATGTGTATCATTGAAATATATGCACACGGAACCGGGAGAATGGCCCGGGACATCTATTATTTCCGTATCTCTCATATGCATATCTCCGATGATATTGAGATTTAAAGAGGAATAATAGTCTATAAATTTCATAACGGGATTGCCTCCAGTTATATCGTGAAATAATTCTTCTGGCACACCGTTTGAAATCATCAAATTTTTATAGTTAGTAAAATACTCCTGTCTATTATCTGTGATATATTTAATTGTGTCATAATCGTTTTTAGAGATATATATGGGAATTTTATTGTATTTCTCCAGATAAAGTGCACCACCTATATGGTCTATATGGAGATGAGTGATTATGCACATATCAATCTTTGAAAGGTCTATTGCATTTTTTATCTGGCTGTATCCATTTTCAGACATTCCAGTATCTACAATATAATTATAATCTCCAGAAATATGGTATATATTGGCAGTTTTCAGTGCTCTGATCTCTATAGGGACTGAAATTTTTTCAACGGAATTCATTATGGATAATTCTTCAATGCCTAATTAATCATTTCTGATGAA
>DAUP01000110.1:0-947 GCA_002505185.1 Ferroplasmaceae archaeon UBA567
TCAAGTGCTTTCCTCAGGTTTTCAGTGGCATTATCCCATATTGAAAAATCTGGTTTCAGACTCTCTGATCCACAGTATGGGCATTTGGATTCCTGTGATGATGCCCTGAGCATAAATTTCTCTCCACAACTGGTACATTCATATGACATCAGATAGCTTTCCGGGTGTTGTTTATCCATTACACTGAGATCGTATGTAAATTCCTCTGTTCCCAGTATAGTTTTAAATATGGAGGGAATAATTTTGAGCAATGCTATGGTTTCATCAAATATCTGGTCTTCCCTTACAAAGCCATGACCATCATCAACTGTAAATGCCCTGGGGCGTGTTAGCCCACCCATTTCCCCCGATTTTTCATATCTGTAAATGGTTCCCGCCTCGGAATATTTAACAGGCATATCACGGTAACTGTAAACATTTCTCTGGAATATGGCTATATGCCCAGGACAATTCATGGGCTTCAATCCGTAATTATCTCCATTTGGAAGAGTAAAAAGAAACATGTCATCCTTATATTTGTAGTAGTGGCCAGACTGTTTCCATATAATATCCTTGAATGCGTGTGCCGTCCATACTTCTTCCCATCCACTTCTGGCATTCAATTCTTTCATATAATTTATTAATTCATTCCTTATTATGGCTCCATTAGGAGTGTAAAAAGGCATGCCTGGTGCCCTTTCATTGTCAAAGGTAAATAAATCCATTTCCTGCCCAATTTTTCTATGGTCCCTTTTCATAGCTTCCTCACGGCGCAGCATGAATGCCTTTAATTGCTTCCTGTCAGAAAATGCAGTTCCATAGATACGTATCATCTTATCTTTGTTTATATCACCCTCATAGTTGGTACTTGAGATGGATAGCAGTTTGAAAGCCTTAATGTATCCAGTTGAAGGTACATGAGGCCCCTTACAGAATTCTATATAGTTTCCCTGAATGTATATGCTGGA
>DAUP01000110.1:1132-3694 GCA_002505185.1 Ferroplasmaceae archaeon UBA567
TCACCTTCTGGAGAATTTATTTCGATAAGTTCCACTTTTCCTTCTTCCGGTGCACTATCGCTAAGATCATATAATTTACCAGAAAGCCTGGCAGCCACTATATTTCCTTTTATTTTCTCAGGGACTATTTTCTTGAAAGCATCTCCCTTATTTATATTAAAAAATTGTTCTGAATCCATTATATGCCATATTCCTTACATATATTAATTTATTTTTAATGATGTTGGTGTGGTACATAGCTATTGAAATTCAATTTAACGATTATTCTAACTACAGAATAACACCTTTATGCGGTTGCCTGAATATTGGTTTGTGAGCAAATAAAACTTACACTGATGTGTACTATTAATGTTTTGGACACCTATGCAAATGAATATATAAATATAATAAAATATTATTATAAGATCATAGGAGGTGTATTGCAATAGGGAATACAAGAAGTGCATATGAGAAATTCAATAGAATAATGGAATCCTTAAAATCGAACATCTCAATAGCAGAATTATGCAGAAAGCATGGAATATGGGAAATTCTAAGAATATGGCATATGCATTCAGGTGGTGCTAATGATTAAAAAAAACAGGAAAATTATATTTGCAGTAATTATCACAATAGTAATAATTTCATCATCGGTATTATATGCTTTTTATATTCCAAATAATGATATTATGTTAAATAAAAAAATAAATTACAATAGTGAATTTAATTTATTATCTGATAACAAAACAAAAATATTTGTTATAAATCTTTCACTTATTAATGTTCCAGTTGGCTATTTAAATATTTATCCATGTATAACACTATATAAAAATCAATCGATAGAAAATAAGGGTGAATTTAATTATTTAAATAATACAGGAATATTAAATGGTAGCATATCAATAAGTGGTTATATGGAATTAGAATACCCCCATTCTAACTGCATAAAAATCGTGCATGGAAATGTGTGCGGTGAGTCTTCACGCTTATTTATAAATAACACACAAACCTCAAAATATAATTTTGGTAATATAAAAGTAAATAATAAAAATTCCACACTAAAAATAATGATAATTATGAATACAAAAAACAAAAATATAAAAAATATAGATAATTATTCATATAACATCAACGCAACATTAAAAAATTTGAAAATAATTGATAAAACACATGGCTATTTCCATTATATGGATTATCTGAATGGAAAAACTTATTATATAAAGCCAGAGATTAAAATACTTAATGTGTGACTTTACACATATCTGATACAATATCCTTAGAAACACTGAATTATACTAGATTTTTCACTCTAATAGTCGGGGTACAGTAGCAAATATTTCAGAGACTATTGAGAAGGGGCTCAATGGTATTGTACTGAAAAGCTATGGTGCAGGTTCCACTCTATATACTGTATATTCACCAGAAAATTGCATTCGGAGATACTGTAAACTTTATCGTGGGACATAAGGGCAATAAAAAGTGCATACGTTATTCTCACTTATGGCATATCTCTTTGTTGCAATCATATACAATGAAATTTATTTACATAATGAACCTGTTTCCCCTATATCCATAGTAGGATACCTGATTGATACAAATCTCAACTATGCAGCAAGGGGAATGAGTGTAACAATAGACTGGAACGTAAATCAGGCATCTCCGAGTTCATACTGAAAACAATGAGGCTGGAAAGCATGATAAAGTATTGATGCGCCCACACCATAATATTTGAAAAACGTTAAAAAATGCTATTCTGTGAGCAACGAAACTAAAATTGATGTGAAGTCATGATATATAAATTATATTTACAATAAAAATTGTCCAATTAATTCCACATGCCCGAGTGATAAAGTGGGTAGATCAAGACCTGTAATTTATAAATACGTATAATTATGTACACAATCAGTGGTTATGCATCAGAAAAGTTGGTTAGAGAAAACACTAAATATCTTTATATAATTTTTAACAATGTATAATGTAATTATAAACGGAAATGATTATTCCATGGCAAATACCATTCTAAATCAGATTAAAAACCTTAAGAATTCTATGCCTGATGCCAATATAGAAGTGGTATTCAACAGGTCTGCGGTAAAAACACTTCTTAAGGGAAGCGAATTCATCCCTAAGGTTAAAGAGATTATTGATTCTGGTGTGAAAATAAATGCGTGCAAAAACACTTTAAAAGGGATGAAATTAAGCGAGGAGGATGTTGATAGGGATGCAGGAATTGGAATAGTACCTGCTGCAGTGGAAGAGATAATAAAGAAGCAGGCCGAAGGATACTATTACCTGCAATTATAAATCAATCTAAACCCTGGAAAATAAAGAAGGGATTGCAGGTGCCGGGATTTGAACCCGAGTCGAAAGCTTGGAAGGCTTCCGTGCTACCAGGCTACACCACACCTGCTTAATCCTACAATGCAAATGTATTTATGTATTTTTCTATTATTTTTTACTTATTATTTTTGTTAAATTTATATTTATTTACAGTTCAATCTGCCAGAAAGAGTCTGATGAGGATTTATATATACTCAAAGGATTTAATGTAAGTCCGTATATAAGTATAAGTTTTGCCAGTGA
>DAUP01000027.1 GCA_002505185.1 Ferroplasmaceae archaeon UBA567
TATTTATTCAACACAGCATATTTGTTCTGCCATAAAAGCCAAATATTATGTCCGACACATTGTTTCCAGTCCTTCCAGTTATAATGGCCCCATGTGATCTGGACAGTGCAGTATAGCTATCGTTGTTTTCAAGGTAACTGGCAAGGTTATCTATTCTGGTTGAATTATCAACTATTCCACCGGCAGCAATGCTTTTCCCATCAATGCCATCGGTGCCCATAGAAATGAAGAGAAAGTTTTCATTTTCGCCCATATATTCCATCATCCTTGAAACCAGCTCTTGATTTCTTCCGCCTTTTCCCTTTCCTGTGACGTTGACCGTTGTTTCACCACCACAGACAAACCAGAATCCCTGGCCCTTGATATTGTACAGCCTTTTCAGTATATCTGTTATATCCTGTGAGACCAACTTTACATCTCCATTAACATTGCTCCCAAGGTTGATTTTCTCACCCTCCAGGTTAGAATACAGAGAATCCACAAAGTCAAGGTTTTTAAGTATTATGGTATTTTTTACCCTCAAAAAATATTTATCCTCTAAATTTCCTGACACGGCCTTTTCGGCAAGGATATTTTTCAGTCTGTTGTCATTAATATATTTATCTGCCATTTCTCTGATATTCACCTCTGCTACTGGTTTAACAAGAGGGCCAGAGGCAATAATATTTAAATTATCATATACAACATCAGAGATAATAAATGCCCTGACACTGGCAGGATAAAGAAATCTGGCAAGCTTCCCGTTTTTAACTGATGAAAGTGTTGAACGTATATGGTTTAACACATAAATATCCCCGTCATTATCCATGACCTCACTGGATATTCTTCTTATATCATCCATATCAATTCCATTTTCGGGTATCTCGAAAAGTGATGAACCTCCACCTGATATTAGTACTATTACAAGGTCATTTTCTGTTAATTCCTTTATATGTGACAGTAATTTGATGGAGGACTCCACTGAAAGGTTACTCACATATGGATGTGTTCCCCTTAAAATTTCCAGTTCGGGAAAAATTTCATCGTGCCTCTCATCGTCAGGAATTATAATGCCTGCGTATGAAAGCTTTTCCATTACCTTACTCCTTATTCCAGCGTACATATTGAATGAGGCTTTTCCAAATCCTATTATGTATACCCGGGCATAGCTATTCAGGTCAATATCAAAGTTACCCTCCATCACCCTGGCAGGGTTAAGTTTATTCATTACCTGTACTATTTTTTCAAGGGCATACTTTCTCATGGGACTGGTTCCCACATCATCCATGTTAAGGATTTGCATGAGTTCGTATATAATTAATGGTTTTAACTTTTTTCAATGTCCAATATTAAGGGAATAGATCATTACCATAAGGATAGAAATTTTACTATGATCCGTAAAACTATATATTTTCTATATTATACAACATTCGTAGTCAATTAAAATACGTTTTCAGTACAAAAATTAAAATATAATTCAGCTATTAACTTTTACGTGATAAAGGAAGAAGTTTTTCGTCCCAAAAGGGAATATAAACACCTTGGATATAACCAATTGTCATTGAGGCATGCCGTATCACAGGCAGTGGGTCTGAATGCCCCTGGAGGGACAATAGTCCTTTATGTGGCAGGAACCGCAGCACTGCTGACGTTTACATTTTCAAAATATCCCGATGGTGCTTTTTCTATTCCCCTGATTTTGTTGCTTGCCCTGGTTGTGTATTCCATGATGAGTTATTCATCATTTGAGTTTTCTAAATATCTTTCCAGTTCCGGTGGCTATTATACATTTGTGGCAAATGGTCTTGGAAAAGGATTTGGGCTCACAACTGCATTGTCATATATAAGCTACCAGATCCTGAGCTTTACCGGCTTTGGAATTCTTGGCTTTATTGGGTTTGCCTATGCAATCCTGCCAAGCCTGGGGATAGCAATTCCATATGTAAATTTTCTTTGGATACCAGTAACAATTGCTTTTATTCTGTTTGTGAGTTTTCTTATATATAAGGGGATCAAACCCTCCCTGAAATATGTTTCATATGCCATAGTAATTGAGGTGATTTTTTTTATCTTAACCTCCTTATACATTATTGGAGTGAACCATGCTGCAATTTCCATTAAACCATTTACTGCTATTCCGGTGGGTGGAAACTTTATCATACTGGCGGCTATGATGGTTTATGCTATTGGGGCTTTTGTTGGAGTTGGCGGATCTATACCCATAGCAGAGGAAACAAAGAATCCCAAAAAAACGGTACCAAGATCTATAATAGTAAGCATTGCTGTACTGGGAATAACTATCGTGCTTGCAGCATATGCCGAGGTTATATCATGGGGATATGGAAATATTTCAACATTCGGTACCGGTGCGGGAATTGGCGCTTATCCTGTGCTTTCCATATACAAGAGTGAATTCTACGGTATGGGTTTGATTCCATTTGCAGTACTTCTTATAATAGTCATAAACTCATTTTTTACGGCAACAGTATCACTTGGAACAAATGCATCAAGGGTAATATTTTCACTTTCAAGAGAGGGAGTTATTCCAGAAAAGCTATCAAGGACAAATATACGAGGAGTCCCTGTATATGCCATACTGTTTATTACAATAGTATCACTGGCAATAGTTCTTGCAACCGGTATTTCCTTTGAATTGCTATATCCTGGAAAAATAATAGACGCTTTGCTTTATTCCTCCGTATTCCTACTGGTTCTTGAGTCGCCAATCTCTTACATAGTTCATATACTTACCAATACATCCCTGCATTTATATCTTAAAAAGAATGGCATGAAAACACATATATTCAGGCACATCATCATACCGGGAATATCAAGCATAACACTCATTGGTGCAATAATTGCTGCCGTATATTTTGACCTGAGCGCACCCTATATCTACGGTGTTTATGGCGCCCTTGTCTGGGTAATAGTTATAGTTTTAACCGTGGCGGTAATGTTCACAAAATACAGAAAAAATCTTGACAATATTGGAGATTTTACATTATAATTTCATTATTTTATTTATTTCTTCCAGTGATCTCTTGCGTATAGTTTTTATATCCTCAACTCTTTTTGTTTTTCCATCGTCCAGATATGGTATCAATAAATTCTCCATTCTGCCACCACAGGAACATACAGGCACTTCATTTAAATATGAAACTATTACCTCATTGCATTCTCTGCAGCGGTAAACATTTTTGATTCCAGAGAATTTGCCACGCTTTGTTATATCATTTCCATCTATATTTACTATATCCATTCCGAAATCCACAGGCTTCGCCGATGATATTGATGTCCCAATACCGAATGATTTTACTCCGGCATCGATCAATTCAGGTATATCCTCCAGTTTAATTCCTCCAGACACCATGATCTTTATGTTTTTATGTCCTCTTATATCCAGCTCCCATCTTATTTCTCTGATTAAATTGGGAAAATTGCCGCGCCGGGATGATGGGGTATCAAGCCTTATGAAATCGATATCAGGGAATTCCTCCGCAGCCTTGAGTGCCGCAAATTTCTCATCCATATAGGTATCTATAAGAAATACCCTGAAGTTAGAATTCTCGTACTGGGCTTTCCAGGCTTCATGGTCACCAAGTATAAGTGAAAGTGCATGTGGCATTGTTCCTGAGGGTTCTATGCCAAGGGTCCTTGAACTGAATATTCCAGACACCCCAGAAGCTCCGCCGATATATGAAGACCTCTCTATCATGGCTGATATTGCTGGATGCATCCTTCTTATTCCAAATGATATGAACGGAATATCCCCAAGAGTTTTCTTTATGAGCGATGAATATGATGATATCCCCGATGCCTGGCAGAGAAATCCCAGCAGTGGAGTTTCCAGTTCGGCAAAATCAAGATATTTTCCGGATATCCTTAAAAAGGGAACAGGAACACCATATCTGTCCCTGGGCCTGATTACCGTACCCTCTGGAATTGCCTGAACATTCACATTATGAGATTCAAGCAAGGTTATAACATCATTGAGCCCTGTAAAATTAATGTAATCGTATGCAGATGACTGTGTAGTCACCTCCATGGTCACATATGGATTTTTTGACAGTTGCTTAAGATATTTAATTGTTTTTTCAAAATACACGTCAGTTACTATACCACTCATTATGTCTGAATCATTTGCCATGATGAATTTATTCATTTTAAACCCTCCAAGAAAACCTTACGCAAAAGCGTGGGGAGGAATTGTCTAATAAACATCAATTCCCTGCCATATCCTACTATTTTGACCTTCTTTGTGCTTATTTCCATTTTCTTTTCTCCTCCTTTTATAAGGATTGATTTCCCAGGTGTGTATGTATCCCTCCCATCTAAATTCTGCTTTTCTTTCATGTTTTTCAAAGCCCCCTAATCAATTCCTGCGCTGTTCCTCACAGGACAAATCCCTCAGGGAGGGGTAGCTGATTTATAATACCTCTTTCAATAGTTCTTCTGATTTTACAGGCATATAACCATAATTTATTTTAATGTTATTTAGGGAAGATATCTGCCGGGACTGATCAATGCATGCACAGAGGTCGGAGACAACTTTTACATTATAATATCTGTAAAATGCCCCGGCACAGGTATGTTCAACACATATGTCAGTGCTTATCCCGAAAATATAAATATTTTTGATCTCAAGTGCCCGGAGAAGTGAGTCAAGATCGGTTCCAAAAAATGCATCGTAGTGCCTTTTCGTTAATATAAAGTCAGGAAATTCAGATAATGATTTTACTATTTCTGAACCTTCAGTTCCCTCAACTGCGTGTTCACCCCAGACACGGAATTCAGGGTCATTCACCATGTGCGCATCCCTTGCAAATATTATAGGCAAATGCCCTTTTAGTTTTTTTAGTGTGTTTTCCGCCATTTTTACTGCATCTATTGCATTCTGGTTTCCAAATTTACCTGTGACAAAATCGTTTATCATGTCAACCACAAGGATGCAGCTTTTATTTTCCACGGCCATGGGATGTTATGCTTAATATGTATTAATTTTTTATCCACCAGATTGTCTTTTCACCGTTATCCTCTATATAGATGTTTTGTTCCTCAAGTTTTTTCCTAATATAGTCAGAAAGGGCATAATTCTTCTCAGACCTTGCACGGTTTCTTATTTCTATTACCAGATCCATAATATCCGTGTTCAGGCTCTTTTTAGGATATATTATATTAAGGAATGAGTCTACATAGTTTACAATTCCAACTATTTCGGATGCGGTTTCAGATGAAATGTCTCCAATGTTCTTATATATCTCTGAAACGAAGGCTGTAAATTCCCTTATAAGACCCCTCGTATCAAAATTTCTGTCCATTACATTATTGAAATGTTTGATTATTTTTTCACTGCTTACAGTGTAATTACCATGAGAAGATTTAACCTCCAGCATCTTATTGTAAAATATGTTTATTCTTTCCACTGCATCCCTTGAATCTTTCATTAGCTGTTCGGAAAAATCTATAACAGTATTGTAATTGGAATTTACCATGGCAAACCTGAGATCCTCTGACCTGTAAAGTTCTAGAATATCTCTGGTCTGTATAAAATTTTTAAGTGATTTGGACATTTTTTCCTTATTTATATTCACCATGCCTGTATGGAGCCAGTATCTGGCAAGGTATTTCTTTCCACTTATAGAACGCATCTGGGCTATTTCTGCCTCATGGTGGGGAAAAATAAGGTCATTCCCACCCCCATGTATATCGTATTCCGATCCGAAATATGCCTCTGTTATAGCTGTATCCTCTATATGCCAGCCGGGACGTCCTTTTCCCCAGGGAGAATCCCAGAACGGTTCCCCGGGTTTCATTTTCTTCCATAAAACAAAGTCCTCTGGAGCGTTCTTCTCCTCTTTGATAACACCCCTGGCATTTTCCATTATCTGATCCAGATTCTGATTGGACAATTCACCGTATTCTGAGAATTTTTTTACATTGAAATATACACCATCCCGGGTCTCATAGGCGTATCCATGATCCATAATTCTCTGAATCTGCCCTATAATTTCCTTTATATAGAGGCTGGCCCTGGCATAATAGTTAATGCTGTCTATTCTTAACATCTGCATGATTTTTGTATATTCCTCAAAATAATGGTCAGCTATTTCTTTATAGGTTTTTCCTTCATCTGCTGCCTTATTAATTATTTTGTCATCTATATCTGTAATATTCTGAAGATAGAATACGCTATAGCCCCTGGCACGTAGATATTTTGCTATTACGTCAAAGAATATATTCGTCCTTGCATGCCCTATGTGTGATTCGTCGTATACAGTAGGACCACATACGAACATGTTAATCCTTCCTGGATTCAATGGGAGAAAGTCCGCATCTTTCTGTCCCAGAGTGTTGTGGATAATCATTATTGCCTCATTCGAGTATTATAAATAAATTTAATGGAGTTCATAACCATTCGGGAAATACCATCAAGGAATTGGAGGGATTTATTTCACAGTTTTTAATTTCCATTTTTCATATTCGGTTTTTATTATGTTATATACATTATTTCCTCCTTCAGCCTTTAATAGTTCATCTCTTAATTTACAAACATTTTCAGCCATGGATTTCAATAATTCCCTACTGTCTGCAAGTTTAAGTATGGCATCCCTGAAATTTTCTGTTTTTTCAACCATTATTGCGTTTATGGTGTCATAATTTGTCAGGCCGCGAATACCGATCTCTGTGGATAGTATGGGAAGTCCGTGCATAATATAATCCACCATTTTGACATTTCTGCCTCCACCGCTGAATATGGGGTTAATTGCAAGAAAACTATTCTCAAATAATTGATTTTTTTTGTTTTCATCTACCAGTCCGTGAAATATCACATTATTAGGTGCATGCGAAAATCCATGGGTATTTACGTTTCCTACTATATCAAACTGAAAATCCGGCAATGTTTTAGCAATTGATATAATAAATTCTACAGCTTCTATATTTGGTTTGTAAATTGAACCAATAAATATAATATGATTGGATTTTTCGTCTTTCCACTGGTATGCTTTATCGCCTAATATGTGAGTTGCAAGGACAGCATTTTTTGAGTTTAATTTTTCCTTAAAATACTTAAGGTCGTTTTCTGACACAGAAAGGATCAGATCGGCTCGTACAACAAGGCTATTCTCTATTTGCATTGCATAATCATGGTATTTATTACCAATGCGGAGCAAAGCCTCAATGTTATGTGCATCGTATACCACAAATTTGTTATCTAAAAATTGCTGGAATAAAGGATACTGCCACGGACCTTCAAATATTACTACCTCAGACTCTGAGATTAATGATTTAACATCCCTGATATATTTTCTTCTCAATAGGGAACCCTTTGATATTGCAATTTCAAGGTATCTCTGCCTCTTAATAATGGAATAAGCCGTTGTCGCCAGCGATCTATATTCACTAACATTATTTTCTTTGGTATCGTGCAGTATAAGACCCCCCACGGAGCATATATTTCCTGAATTTCCTTCCAGAAGATGGTTTACCCTCAATGCATAAGCAGAGATGTAATCAGGGATTATTTTTCCATGGCATAATTGAAGGCTTTTAATATGACTCATCCTGATAGATATTCAAGAACAAATATAAAATTTGGTATTATTGGAAAGTTGGTTAAAAAAAATTATACTGACTGGTAAATACTGTTAAAATCCCATATAGTTAATGGTTAAGAGAATATCGTATTCTTGATGGTATATATTATTAATAAATATGGTATCAAAATCC
>DAUP01000073.1 GCA_002505185.1 Ferroplasmaceae archaeon UBA567
TATATTGCATCGGCAATGGGTAATATGCTAAAATCAACGAATAACAGTGTAAAGAATATAGAGATAGATAAAACAGTAAGTATACTTATAGACTGGACGTGGAGTTGTATTGTTCATTTAATTTACTATATAGTTGCTATAATAGCTGTTACAGGTTTTATAATAGGATATGGATTAGCGACAGGTCCTGTTGGAGTGCTTGCAGGAATTGGTATGATTCTCGCAGCTATTGGTGTAATAATAGGTCTGGTTGAAACTACAATGGGCGTTATTCATTATTGTTTTGGTGGTTTTTAATGAAAAATAATCATTTAAAAGTTAACCAGAAAGAAATTAATAGAATTGCACTTCATTATCTTGCCCCATTATCTGGTATTGATGGTTATTTGATACTGTTTGGACTATTTCTTTCACATATGCATTTAATTATTTTTTCAATTTTTGTCCTAGTTATAAATATCATTATATCAATTTTGATAGTGATTTTTATAATTAAAATACTTAATTTAAGAAGGCAAGCATAATCTGAGATACTCTCCTCGTATAAAGCATCAGACGTTATCACTATGGAAATAATAATGAAAATATTTCATATGTCTTTCAAATATAGTTCCTATAAATTCNNATATCATTTAACTATATGTATTTCAGTAATAAGACATTAGATAGGTTTGGCATAGAGTACTCATATATTGCATCGGCAATGGGTAATATGTTAAAATCAACGAATAATGAGATTAAGAATGTTAGCATAGATAAAACGATAGAGATAGCAGTAGACTGGAATATCCTATATGATGTGGCCATAGTGGGTTTGATAGCTAGCATACTTATATTGTTATTACCTGGTGTTGGTCTTGTTTTTGATAGTATGCTGGTATTTTGGATTTACGATGCGTTGTTTGTAACCGAAAGTAGTACTTCTATAATTAGGACTCTATGGGATGCTTTTCCAGGTGATTTAAAATGAACGATTTTAGATATTTAAAGATGTACTCGTTTATTGATGTGATAATTATTATGATTTTTAGTATTCTTTACATTTATACATTAAAGAGTTTTTTAATATTATTTGTAATCTCATTTTCATTAATCCTTTTAATGTATATTTTTATATATTACAATGCTAAAAAAGGAAGAATCCATTTTATAAGGCAGAATAAATGGGTTGAATATAATAAAATTACGTATGCAATATATATTATAATCTTAACATTGTCATTGTTTACTGTATTTGAAATAACAAATAGGGAAGTTATAAGAATCTCGTCGATAGCGGCAGCAATAATATTATTATCTGTATTATCATTTAAATATAATAAGAAATATACAAAAGGAATAAAGGTATAGAAATTGTTTAAGTTTATGACAAAGATGCACAAATCCCGAAATGAATTGTCCAATATATTTGTTACTTTTCATATAACTTGCCTCACTTTCCTTGTTTGCCATTGAAAGTATAACGACTAGTCCATAAAATACATATTATGGTGTTTGACACAACCTGTTAGACCAATTCAAAAATAGATAGTTGGTGTTAAAGCATATTCAACCGGCTTTTTCAAACGCCTTTCTGTCTTAGAGCGTGGAATGCAAGGTTTTTCCTTATAATAGTAATTAAATGAACCTGGGTTCTACTTCAATTATTGAAATATTATTTCATTTTACGAAGAAAAAACAACGAATATGAATATTGTTCTACTTCAATTATTGAAATATTATTTCCTGTCAAATTTTTTTAATGTAAAACGCCTGTTGCTGCCGAAGGGAGAAAATGGCTTTCCATTACCAAAATAGAACTTAGAGAAAAATTCTACATAAAGAAGCCTTGCTCCCTGTATGCCTGGCTCAAATACAGCAATTACCAGGTTGAAAAGCTGTCCCACCACAAGTATAAGAATTCCCAGTATTATAAAATAAAAAGGATCAGATAATGTAGCCCTGAAGACCGTATTTATTACAAGGGCAAGGACAACTGATGCCAGAAGTATTCCCACAATCCTTGTATATGAAAGTACATGTGAAATAATGGATGGAATTTCCATTAGGCTTAACGTTCCCTCGAAAGCAACGACCGTTATAAATCCAACTATCAGCATTACATATCCTATCATTGATGATGTATTTGTGGGACTTAGACTGATCCCGTGTATAAGATTAAGTCCTAGAACGGCAAAGGCCCATGCCATCAATATCCATCCGATTTTAGCTACTGCAGCCTTCCTGTGATTTATGTAAATATTGTTAATAATTCCAAGTATAAAGCCGAATGTCACAAAACCTAGACCTATGTAACCAGAAATCACAAGCAACTGTCCTATATGGGCAACAGGCACCGGTGATGGACTGATTTGAAATGGCACAGGATATATTGTGAATCCAAAAAATTCATTAAATATTATTCCAAATATTATGGCAATTATGGAAGATGGTATCAATGCTTTGGCAAGAGTTTTCAAAGAATTTTTGCCCATTATCATTAATATAAATCCCGAAATTTTTTTTGGTATATGGCTTTTTGCCGGTGGATGATCAACTCTGTGTATTATGAAAAGGGACACAAGAAGGATTATCAGTCCATATCCGGCATCACCAACCATTAAACCAAAAAATACCGGGAACACAAGGGCGAAAATCAACGTTGGATCAAATTCATACTCTTCAGGCAGGGAATAGAATCTGATAAAAAATTCAAATATCCTGAAATGCTTTGGGTTTGATAGTTTTGTTGGAGGGTCCTCCTTTGTTTCTATCTTCTGTATCAGCATTGTATTGTTTGAATCCTCATTTAATATTGAACAAACTTTTTCATAGTCTGACTCTGGAGTCCATCCCTCAACAGCAAAAGCGTTTTCTGAGGATGCGATATTACTCAATATTTCCTCCTCCTTTACATATATTTCAAGTTGCTCTGTTATCTGGGCAATGGNNTTCGTAATATTTATTCGAAAGCGCCTTCAAAGATGATTTAATTCCTTCTATGGCTTTAGAGGCATTGGAAATTGTTTTATTAATGGATTTTATGTTTTCTACCACAGTTCCCTTGAGTTCCGGAACCTTCATCATGTTATAGGTTTTGGATGAAAGCAATGAAAGGAATTCGGGTTCATTTCTTTTATTTATAATTACAATAGAATATCCGTTGTTTAAATTTATATAAGTCGCATAATCGGTTTTTAGATTGTGGGCTTCATCCGTTCTTTCTATTATGAAACTTTCAACATAGTCATTGTTTAATATTGACAAGTCCTCCTTGAAGCTGGATAATATCTGCAGTGGTTTTAATAGGACATTGTTCTCACGGATTATTGAACTGAGTTTTTCCTCATCGTCCCTGAGTTTATTCAGTTCATCAGCTATGGATATTTTTGATATTTCCTCAAGGACTTCCTGCGACGAACTAAAATATCTTTTGTGTTTTACTTCCTTTGGGGGGAGAATTGAAATAAAACCCTTGAATCTTGAGAGATTTTCAGATAATATCTTATAATTTGCATTTGAATTGGGAATGTTGAATAATTTAGTAACATCCTGCCCGGCATTCTCAATCTGGATAACGTTTAAATCGTGCATATCATCTATTATTCTGTTTTTGTACGAATTCAGGCCGATAATCCTGATTTTGACCATTTTTACGGGCTTTAGCATTAGATCACTTTTTTTTAATATAATCTATAATCATTTTATAGACCTTTTCTTCCAGTTCTCTATTCTTAACATCCACTTTCATTACCTGAGACCTTGCCCTCTGGGTATCCAGGGCATCTGTCATTTTTTTGCTTTCTGATTCCTTTATTTCTTCTATTTCTTTATTGTAATCGTTTATAATTTGATTTTCTATATTTTTGACCTTTTCATTGCATTCAGTTATTTTCTTATTTAACTGTTTTTCCATTTCTGTTTTTAAATTCACCACAGACTGTTTTTTCGCTTCTTCCTTGCTTTTGATTACCTTTAATTCATCTATTTCGGTCATTTAATCATCACCATTATGAGTATTGCAATAAATGCTATTGCCAGCAGGATATTTATTATCCGCATTATTTTTCTTACTTTTCTGAATTTTTCGGTATTGTCCATACATCACTTTACCTGTAGATATAATAAAGCCTATTTATTATTTCCCCCGTTAGAAACTACATGGCTTTTCACAAATTTCAGGGTTGCAAATGAATCTCTTTCTGTTTCGTCCAGATGTTCCCTTATAATTTTTAAATTGTTTTTAAATCTGGGAATCATTATATTTTCTATTGCATTGGACCTCCTGTTTGTCTTGTCTATTTCCTTTAGCAATTTACGCATTGANNTTCTGGGATACCTCCAGAAGTTCCATGAATATTTTATTGAAAAGCATTATTGCGTCATATATGGATACTGGAACGGAATTTGCAAGATAGGAATCATCTATTATTTTTTTGCCTGCCTTAGTGGTCATTTCCGGAATCTTGACTCCCATTATATTTTTTCCACCTATTTTGATTTCTGGTGAAGAAAACATATATGAAATTCTTTCGATTTCAAGAGTTCCATCTATTACCTCTGCAACTTTTATTGCATTAAGACCCTTTTCTATGTCATTCCTAATATTTTCCCTGAGACCCTTTACCTCATTGCTTAGCTTGAAGAATTCCATCACCAGTGATTGCCGTTTCATTTTAAGGAGCTCAAGTCCCCTGGAAGCTACCTTTATCCTCTTTTTGGTGGTTATCAGTTCAATCCTTGTCAGCCTTGCCGTATTTGCCATTATTACTCCCATTTTCCATATTTAGGTATGTGTGCTGATTTCACCTTTTTCATTTCTTCCTTTGGCAGAATAGAAAGTAAGTCCCATCCAAGATTAAGAGTTTCTTCAATAGAACGGTCTGTGTTTCCCTGGTTAACGTATTTGTTTTCAAAATCTTCTGCGAATTGAAGGTATTTTTTATCAGAATCACTTAAAGCTTCCTCTCCGACTATCTCACTTAATGATCTTGCATCCTTGCCCTTTGCATATGATGAGTATAACTGATCCGCAAGGCCTCTGTGGTCCTCCCTCGTATGATCTGCCCCTATTCCTTGATTCATGAGACGGGAAAGAGACAAAAGAACGTCTACTTCTGGATATATATCCTTTCTATTAAGATCCCTTGAAAGTGTTATCTGCCCCTCAGTTATATATCCTGTAAGATCAGGCACTGGATTCGTTATATCGTCTCCGGGCATTGTAAGAATCGGTATCTGTGTAATTGATCCTTTCCTGCCTTTTATTTTTCCTGCCCTTTCATATATTGTGCTTAAATCAGTGTACATGTATCCAGGATATCCACGCCTACCAGGAATCTCCTCCCTGGATGATGATATTTCACGCAGAGCTTCACAGTAATTTGTCATGTCCGTAAGAATTACCAGCATATTCATATCCTTTTCATATGCCATGTATTCTGCAGTGGTTAAAGCGACACGGGGCAGTATTATCCTGTCCATGGATGGGTCAGATGCAAGGTTAAGGAATATTACGGATTCTGATAAGGCCCCCGATGACTGAAATTGCTTCATAAAATAATTTGCCTCCTCGCTGGTTATTCCTATAGCGCCGAAAACCACACCGAACTTCTCCTCTCCCTTCAATGTTTTTGCCTGCCTCGATATCTGTGTTGCCAGCCTGTTATGTGATAATCCTGCTCCGGAAAATATGGGAAGTTTCTGCCCCATAACCAGGGTATTCATACCATCTATTGTTGATATACCCGTTTCTATGAACTCGCTAGGTTCCTCCCTTGAATAGGGATTAATGGCAGCCCCAGTTATATCCACCTTTTCCTTTGAATAAATCCTTGGCCCGTCATCTATGGGTTCCCCGAATCCGTTGAATATCCTACCAAGCATATCGTCCGACACTGGAAGTTTGAATGTGTTTCCTGTAAACGACACACCTGTACTGGTAGGGCTCATACCGGTAGTGGAACCATAAACCTGAACAACTGCCACACCGTTTCTGGTTTCAAGAACCTGGCCCTTTACCCGCTCTCCGTTATCCAGTATAACATTGACTATTTCATTATAGGATGCATTTTTTACGTTATCCACAAAAAGAAGTGGACCGTTTATTTGTGAAATTGATTTATAAATTATATCAGACATTTTCAACACCTTCCATTATATTATCATACTCGTTATTTATTTCCTTTATAACCTCATTGTAGAATCTTTCAAAGTCATTTTCGGTAATTTCTTTCATCCTTGATATCTTCATTCTCACAGGAAGTGTGGCAGTCTGTATTACTTTCAATCCTGCATCAATGGCTTTTTCCTGCATTTCATTAAGTGTTTTAATAATCATGAGCATTTCATACTGTTTTTTTATTGAACAATAAGTATCAGTGTCATCAAATGCATTCTGCTGCAGAAAATCTTCCCTTATAATTTTTGCAATATCAAGAATATTTTTCTGTTTTTCCGGCAGTGAATCGTATCCCACAAGTTGCACAATTTCCTGTAATTCAGCCTCCTTTTGCAGTATGCCCATAATCAGTGAATGTGCCTGCAGCCATTCATTGTTTACATTTGATTTGAACCACCCTGAGAGAGAATCAAGATAAAGAGAATAACTGTTAAGCCAGTTAATTGAGGGAAAATGCCTTCTGGATGCAAGTGATGCATCAAGTGCCCAGAATACCCTTGTAACCCTCAGTGTATTCTGGACTACTGGGTCTGAAAGATCCCCACCTGGAGGAGATACAGCACCTATTAGTGTTATAGATCCTGTTCTTTCATCCTGCGGTATTATCTGTGCATTTCCTGATCTTTCATAAAATTCAGATATTCTTCTCCCAAGATAGGCAGGATATCCTTCCTCTCCTGGCATTTCTTCCAGCCTTCCGGATATTTCCCTCAGTGCCTCTGCCCATCTGCTGGTTGAATCTGCCATAAGGGCAACGTCATATCCCATATCACGGTAATATTCGGCTATTGTAACACCGGTATAAATACTGGCTTCCCTGGCAGCCACGGGCATGTTTGAAGTGTTTGCAATTAATATTGTTTTTTCCATCAATGGTTTTCCACTTTTAGGATCCTGTAATTCTGGAAATGTGGAAAGTATTTCGGTCATTTCATTGCCTCTTTCCCCACAGCCAACATAAACTGTTATGTCCGCATCGGACCATTTGGATAACTGATGCTGTATTACGGTGTTATGCAATAATATAGCTCCTTCCCCTCCCACAAAATTACTCCCAAAATCTGGAGTAGTTACATCATAAACATCAAATGGGCCTGGCATATATTCTATTGAATCAATCCTATCAAAGTATATGAAGTCCAGATATTCTGAAAGATGGCTTAATGTATTAATATCTTGATTATCCTCTTCTTCCTTATTGCCTAGAAGAATTGTTCTGGCAAATTTATTAAATGAATGGACACTCATTCTCGCATTTTGACCGGTGTAATTGGTTATTTCCACCTCGTTTGATTTTAATTTATTATAACTGGGGTGTGTTCTGTACAAATCATCTATCTTTTGTGCGCCTAATGGAACCATATCAATGGCTGTGTATGTACTATTTTTAGAATCTGTATATTTTTTAATATTGTCTATTTTTTGGTAATTTTCATTACCCGGAGCTATATTTAAATAGAATTTTTTAAGCTCATTTAAACCTCTTATAAGGGTTCTGTACCTGTAATTTTTACTCGGGCTTTTATTCTTTTTAATAGTGTGTAATATGC
>DAUP01000057.1 GCA_002505185.1 Ferroplasmaceae archaeon UBA567
GGCACTTATGAGTTCAGAAAAATTGGAAAGTGTCTTAAAATCAACGAAATCAGCATCTATGTTGATGAGTATTTCATTATTTGGAAGTACCTTCAAAGGTTTTGCGGTATTTTTTTCCACATTTTTATAATCAACTATCCCTTCCCTATTAAATATGTCTATGTATTCCTGTTCTGGAAATATGTATGTCGTTGTGGTGATATCCTGCGATGACAGTTTTATGAGCCCATAAATCTTGAGGAAATAAGCCGCTTGAAGTATTATTTCAAACAGCTGGCTTTCCATAGCCTGGTTAAGTTTCTCGGGAGAATCCGAATAAATACCTAATCTCCCGCTTTCGATCACTGAAACTCTTAATTTCCTTCTAAGACGGAAAAAGTTTTCGTCTAATTTCATTTCATCTGCCATATCCACAATCCTTGCAGGAGACTTCAACTGATAAAGAACCTCGAGGAAAAATTTTCTCATGCTATTTGCCCCCTCACCCTGATACGACCCTTTTTTTAATCCAGAGAATATATGCCGGTCAAATATCTCCCGCTTGAGTTTTGAAGGGAAATTTCTATCTTCTATGAATTTTAATCCCTCCTCAGTAATGGACAGATTTGAATTTTTTCCAATTATCCAGCCCTCTATTTTTGAATGTTCTAATGTTATCTCAATATCAGCTAAGGGGATTGAAAGAAATTTTTCAAGGGCTTCGCCAGAGCGCCTCTTTGATCTGCTTTCAAGATAGTGAAGTGCAATGAATATTTTTTTCATCTCTGATGCGTAATCGACCCCATAGTTATTCAGATCGGAGGGAAGAATTTCAGGTTCCTGTTTTTTACCAGTATCTGAGGGCTTTTTTTCCTGCCTGTTTATATTTCTGATTTCACTTGCAATTTCATCCGGGATAAATACATATTCTATTTCATTGTAATACAACCCCTTGGCACAGTAAACAAGCCCCTTCGTCATTACTGATATTAATGGTTCCCCATTGTAGTAAGAGATAGGTGAAAAAATGCTATCGAAGCTAAGTCCATAGAAATAGGAAGACTGCTTTTTCATATCGAAGTGCTTAATTAGACTCTCAAACAAAGTTACACCATCACTGAGCATTATATAGTCTATGATTTCCCTTTCCTTTTTGCTCATATTCCTTATTGTTTCCTGAATGTTCTTCATTATATTACTGTAAATTTCAGTTGCAACAAGGTTTTTGTGTGCACCATACTTCACGCCATAAAATTTTGCAATTATGTTTAAAAAGGATATGGGGTAATTTCTGAGTGGAAACACCAGTAAAAGATTATCATTGGTAGGCCATTGAAAACTGCTTATCATTGCATAATCAACAGGCATGATCAAGGCTTCCGGATTGCTTCTGGATGGAATGGCAAAGACCATAAGTTTGTCAAGACATTCAGAAACCTCTTTATTAATTTTATATTCAGCTTCTTTTTCCGGGTCTTTCAAAGGTATCCCTACCCGCCCCATTAAATAAAGAGACCTGCAGAATCCCTGTGCATCCTTGCTAAGTGAATAGAATCTCTCAAGAAAATATTTTTCATTTGTCAGAATGTCCTTTATTTTTTCTATGTTTTCGGAAAAAGATTTTCCACGAGGTATTTTCTGTTGCGTCTGTTTTGATAATTCGCTTATAATAAACTGTTGATAGTCTTTATCAACATTATTTAATATCGTCGAGATTGTATATGCATAAAGATTCTCATCAGAAGTCAATTTAAGTCACCGAATGGATAGATTGTTTGTATTTATAAATTTAATTATAATATGGATCGAAAAAATAAAAAGTTTTAATGGTCATACTTTTAATAAGAGATATTTCAATCCATGTCAATATGTTTTCACAGGGTTATACATATTGTCTCTTTCAATGGGAACCATATTAATCTGTTTAATTGAATTTATTATATATTCCTTCCTCAGGTTGCCCACCTGCTTTCCCGTTGCAGGTATGACTTTTTCATCGTATATGGTTCCTCCCCAGTCATTTGCGCCAAATAATATTGCCATCTGAGCCATCTGCATACCGTTTGTAAGCCACGAACTCTGTATTACTGGCAATTCATTGTTGAACACTATCCTGGCTATTGCTATATTCTTCAGTACCGATACCCCTCCGGATCTATATTTATAGCCTTCCTTTGCAAGTTCTGTATTGCCCGGCTCGAAATTCCACGGTGTAAAGGATAGAAATCCATGATATTTTTTCTGCAATTCAAGTATGGAAAGTAGGTGATGCGCCTTGTCAAGAGATGTTTCCAGATGACCAAACATCATAGTTGCAGATGTATGTATTCCAAGCTTGTGTGCCTCTTCCATAATCTCCAGCCACTGTCTTCCGCTGGCTTCTGGCCTTCCCATCCTTTTCCTGACACTTCCGTCAAGAATTTCACCGCCGGCGCCAGGTATTGTTTCAAGACCGCTTTCCCTCAATTTTATGAGTAAATCTTTTATGGGAATATGTGCCTTGGCAGATATGAAGTGTAATTCAGAAGTTGACAGCCCGTGTATTCCCAGGCCAGGAAATTCTTTTTTTATTCTCCTGAAAAGGTCGGTATAGTAATCAAGGTCAAGGAAAGAATTGACTCCGCCCTGTATAAGAAGCTGCCTTATTCCATATGGTTCATAATATGTTTTTATCTCCTTTATCACATCATCTATAGAAAGTGTATATGCATCGTTATCCCCCTGTGTCCTGTAAAAGGCACAGAAATGGCAGTGCACATTGCAGATGTTTGTATAATTTAAGATCAGGTTGGAAACAAAGGATA
>DAUP01000056.1 GCA_002505185.1 Ferroplasmaceae archaeon UBA567
ATGTTATTTGCTTACAATGCCTAACAGGATTTGCCATGTCCGTTGGCCTTTCAGTGAGCGGCGTTATCATAGAGGAATCAATTTTTTCATATCCTGGTGTAGGATTATACATGA
The DNA here is from genome assembly GCA_002505185.1 of Ferroplasmaceae archaeon UBA567. Lineage (GTDB taxonomy): Archaea > Thermoplasmatota > Thermoplasmata > Thermoplasmatales > Thermoplasmataceae > Ferroplasma. The sequence continues at coordinate 115 of DAUP01000056.1, forward strand.
TGACTGCAATAGACAATCTTGATTACCCTCTGATACAGGGAATTTTCCTTATGGTTATAATAGCAGTGCTAGTTGGAAATTTTATTGTAGACATACTATACGGATTTTTTGATCCGAGAATAAGACAGGAGAGTGAATAACTTTATGGAAAGTCAGAGTGATACAAAGAAATCCTTAAATTTAAGATCAATAGGAGGCAAGATGGTAAAGCCGCTTAAAATACTCCTTATCAATACTAAGTCAAAAGCAGGTTTCATATTACTGGTATCGCTGATTATATTCGGGATATTGGGACAGTTTTTTACGCCATACAATCCTAATAGATATGAATTTACTGGAGGATTGGGTCCTAGCTATGCCCATCTTCTTGGAACAACTATATATGGGCAGGATGTATTTTCACAATTGTTTTATGGTGCGGCGCCTACACTTATGGTGGGATTTGCTGTTGGAATAATTGGTACATCAATTTCCATAATCGTTGGCATTTCTGCAGGCTTTGCATCAGAAAGGGTAAACGCATTTATAACAGGCCTAATAAACATATTCCTTATAATTCCAGGAGTCTTGCTGATAATGCTATTTGGCTCATTTTTCCTGGGAATTCACCAATCTCTGGGATACCTTCCTACAATACTTATACTCATAATAACTGGCTGGGCATTTGGTGCAAGGACATTCAGGTCTATTACACTATCCATCGCCAAAAGGGATTTTATCCTTTCGTCAGTATTAATAGGAGAGTCAAGGTTAAGCATAATATTTAGGCAGATAATACGCGCCATATTCCCAGTGATCATCTCAAATTTCTTTTTCACAGCAATGTACGGGACTATGGGGTTGACCTTCGTGGAATACCTTGGGGTAGGGAATCTCTTGCAGATTAACTGGGGAACAATGCTATACTGGGCCATAAACAACGAAGCATACCTTACAGGTATGTGGTGGTGGATTCTTCCCCCCAGCTTTATGATTTCCATATTAATGTTTTCCTTTATACTCCTTAATTTTGGAATGGACGAAATAGGAAACCCTTCTTTGAGGAGATTTGACAGCAAAAAAAGTAAAAAGAATAAGAAAATAAATGATGATTTAAATGTCAATACTGAGAACTGAAAACCTGAGTAAAACCTTCATTTCCAGACACGGATTGGTAGCCGCCGACAAAATACAGGCTTTAAGCAATATAGATATAACCCTGGAAAATGGGGAACTTATAGGAATAGTGGGTGCAAGCGGAAGCGGTAAAAGTACTCTGGCAAAAATCCTTGTATTTTTATATAAACCCACCTCTGGAAATATATACTTCATGGATGAGAACATTACCAAATACAATTCAAAACAGATAAAAAGATACAGGAGAGAAATACAGATGGTCTTTCAGGATCCATATGCCTCTCTTGACCCAAATCACAGTGTAGAGTGGCATATAAAACGCCCACTCATTTTATCTAAATACAAAGGCAATATAGACGACAGGATAAACGAATTACTGAATATGGTGACGCTTAATCCTGGATACAGGGCAAAATTCCCCCATCAGCTATCAGGTGGGCAAAGGCAGAGAGTTTATCTTGCGAGGGCTCTGGCTGTTAACCCGAAAATACTAATAGCCGATGAACCTGTTTCAATGCTTGATGTTTCAGTAAGGATAGAGATACTGACGCTTCTCCAGAGGATAAAGGATAAACTAGGCATAAGCATTATTTATATTACACATGACTTGAATACTGTAAGCATGATCACAGATAGACTATATGTAATGCAGGAGGGTAAAGTTGTTGAGGAAGGATATACAGATAGCATAATAAATAATCCATCAAAGGAGTATACGAGAAAGTTAATTGAAGCAGCCCCGAACCCCTACAAAAGAATATAGGTGTAACAATGTACAATGATTCTTATCAAATGATGAATGTAAAAAATCTAAATGCTGGATATGAAACTGAAAATGGCTATGTGCCTATACTAAACAAAATCAATTTTTCTGTGAAAAAAAATATAATACTCGGTATAGCAGGTGAGTCCGGATCTGGTAAAAGCACCCTTGCATCAGTTCTCTATAATTCATTCAAATATCCAGGCAAAATCACAGGAGGAGATATTTTATTTAAGGGAAATAGCCTGTTCAAAATGAAGGCAAACGAACTGAGACAAATTCGTGGAACACAGATATCCTTTATACCCCAGGCTGCAATGAACGCACTTAACCCCGTAAAAAAAATACGCCTGCAGTTTTATGACGTAATGATCGCCCATAATGTGCATGAGGACAAATTCGATGAAAAGATTTCATCAATACTGGAACTGGTGCGACTAAATAAAAATGTGCTTGACAGTTTTCCGCACGAACTCTCTGGTGGAATGAAACAGCGTGTTGTAATAGCAATGTCGCTTTTGTTGTCCCCTGAATTTATAATATTAGACGAGCCAACAACCGGCCTTGATGTTCTTGTGGAGCATGAAATACTTGCAGATATAAAAAAAATACAGGAAAAATTGGGGCTAACCATGATATTCATATCTCATGATTTGTCCATACTTTTCGCTATATCGGATGAAATAATCATGATGTATGGTGGAGAAATAGTAGAATCGGGAACATATGCTGATGTGCTTGAACATCCCGCACATCCTTATACATACCAGCTCATGAAAAGCATACCAATGATAGGCCATAAATTAGACAGGAGCATGATAATTAAGGGTTCAACCATAGATTTTACTTCAAGACCTGAGGGATGCTATTTTTCTCCCAGATGCAATTTCGCAGAACCAGACTGTACAGGAATTCACCCTGAACTGAGAGCTGCAGACAATGCTTACCACCTTCAGAGATGCAGGCTTTATCCTTCATGGGCACAGAGAATATAACATTGTGAGCGAGAAATTCCATCCCATTCATAATTACCGTCGCAATGGATCTCCAATTATTTATGATGGAGAGGAACGGCATGTCAGGAATACTGGAAAAGCATACTAATTCCTATGCAGAAACAGCATCCTTTATGATTATCTTTCAGGTGTTCTGACCCATTCTCAGACATTAACCTCATAGACATAGATAAAATGGTGTACTATCCATGGGAAATACACACAAGTGATGATAGAGCAACAAGTCTCTTGATCCACTTCCAGAAAAGAAGGGCGCTATAGAGGTTGAAATATTTCATGCTCTGAATTCTGGCGTATCAATAGTGCATTATGATCTCACATCATCATATTAGGAGAGTATAGAGGACAAAGATCTTTTTTATCTGACTATTCCCATGATAAGAAAGGGGAAAGGAACAGATTGTAATATGGTATCTAATACTGATAATTATTCTCATCTGTAACTCAAGTTTAAAAACGGTGCACTGATCGATTAGTATTTCAGCCAGGGTCTGTCTATCGGTTATTTCGTAAAATCCCTTTATTTTTTCTTCAGTTGATTTTGAACCCACTCCATCCTGTTTCTGAGTGCACGTTTTGACACTGTGGCCTCAGGAGCTTGTGCGTACCATGTGTGGAATGTGCCTGGATAAACATGAAGCTCCACTGGAACATTATTTTCCATAAGTCTTTTGGCATATAATATATCTTCATCCCTGAAAACTTCCATACCTCCGACTTCAATGTAGGCAGATGGCAAATTACGTAAATTTTCGGCACGTGCCGGTGCTGCATAGGGTGAGACATTATTCATTCCCACACGATTCCCAAGCAGGGCACGCCATCCAAGAACGTTCATTTCCCTTGGCCACGATGGCCATAGGCCTGAACACATATGGCTGGATGGTGTATTATTTCTGTCATCCAGCATTGGTGCTATGAGGGCCTGAAACAGTATCTCTGGTCCACCACTATCTCTAGCTTTAAGAGTTGTGGCCGCAGCCAAGCCTCCGCCTGCACTTTCACCAAATAGCCCTATCCTAGAAGAATCTATATTAAGATCGTCAGCGTGGTTCCATACCCAAACCAGTCCGTCATAACAGTCATCCGCCCCTGCAGGATATGGATTTTCCGGGGCTAGTCTGTAATCAACATCAATTATTATTGCCCCGAGAGTCTCTGAAAGAGATGAGAGCTGAGCCTCATTGTTATCAATACTACCAACTATCATTCCACCTCCGTGAATGTTGTATACGCACGGTAATTTCCGGTCATGTGAATCAGGTCTGTAAATCTTAAGTCTTATGGAGCCTCCAGAATTGCTCCTTGGGATGGTGATCTGTTCTGATGCTTCATTCAATTCCAGGGTATTGCCAATATTGTCTGAATAGTCAAATTCCAGCAATGCTCTCTTAAGTGCCATTGCCCTTTCATCCGGGTCCTTGAATGACTGAATAGCATCCAGAATCATTTTAGTATGTGCACTTCCTTCTTCTATTGCGGCTTTAAGTTCTGGGTCAAACTTTATCTCATCTACCATCTTACATCCCCGGGGAGACCTCATAGGAAAACGTTAGGAGGAATTTGGCACTGGACCTCAATCCTTTGCTGTACGTTATTATTTTGACCTTTTTTATGCTTATATCCATATTCTCTTCTACTCCTTTTATAATGATTGATTTCCCGTGTTTATTACAGAACACCTCAGGTATTAGATAGTGATTGCTAAATAAAAATATTTCTGTGCTCCCTTTGGGGAATAGATGATTGATTTTACCCAATTTCCTATTTTGCAATGCTCGAATTTAGTATTGTATTATCTTTATCCATCATTTTATTATATGAAGTATATCCCCTATCTCAGAATCAGACATCTCCACATAGAGGAATATATATTTCCACCAATAGCAGACATATCTGGTTATAACATTCCCATTTATTCCTCTTATATGAACAGTTTCATAGTATCCCACCATTCTTGCTCACGTGTAATTTTCTATATCTAGTATTTTCAATGGCAAATGATATAAAATAAAATTATAGTGTTAACTTTATATAACCACCCTAGCATAAATACATTCTTATATAAAATAATCATATAAAATATATGGGTGAAGACATTTTTTCAAGTCTTTCAAGATTTGGCTTGTCCAATTATGAGATAAAGCTTTATAGAGTTCTTTTGCTTTATGGACCTAATACCCCTACAGGAGCGGTTAAAATCGCCGGTGTTCCGCAACCAAGAATATATGATCTTTTTAATGCCTTGCAGGAAAAGGGATTCGTAGATGTTGTTACAGGCAAGAAGCATTTATACAGAGCAGTTCCTGTTGATACTGTTATGCGTAAGGAAATGCTATGGATGGA
>DAUP01000058.1:0-12502 GCA_002505185.1 Ferroplasmaceae archaeon UBA567
AATAGTTGTTAGAAATTATCTCTAATGTCTGATGGGGTCAATGCATTTTCTTTTAGATAATGCAAAGAGGAATTTCCATGACGTTGGGGCTTGAAAACATGAAAGAAAAGCAGAAACTAGACCGGAGAAATACATACACGGCTGGGAATGCTCCACATAGAAAATCAAGCATTATAAAAGGAGTAGAAACGAAGTTGAATATAAACACTGAGAAGGTCAAATTAGTAAAATATGTCAGGGGGTTGAGATTTGCTACACAATTCCTCCCCACGTTTTCGCAAGGGGTCTCCCAGGGGGTGTAAGATGGATATCTATTACATAACAGCTTCTATTGCTATTTTAGCGATACTTTTCATCCTGTCAATTAAATTAAGGATATTTGATATGAAAGGAACTATAGCTGCCCTTATTGTTGGTGTTCTTATCCTGATTCTTGGCTCCCTTTACTGGCTGATTCTCATGCTGATATTTGCCATAACAGCCCAGATGGTAACAAAATTTAGAATCAGGGAAAAGACTAGAAGAATGTTGCAGGAAGGGGAAAACGGTGAGAGGCATGCCTCTAATGTGGTCTACGCGGCAGTGATAGGAATAGGAATAGCTGTAATGCATGCTGCACATATAGGCGGATTTCCCTATTTTCTCATATTCAGCGTTTCATTTGCCTCTGTCAACGCGGATACTTTCGCCTCAGAAATAGGGGTGTTTGACAGGAATGTTTATATGATTACAGGATTCAAAAGAACAACACCAGGGGTAAATGGAGGCATTTCACTTTTAGGTGAGGGTACAGCACTTCTTGGTTCATTTATAATAGGACTATCATATGTTATACTGGATTTTCATAATTTTAACATAGTTCTGCTCATGTTGATAACAGTACTTGGATTTATAGGATGCCAGGTAGACAGCCTTCTGGGGGCTATGTTTGAAAACAGGGGAAAAATGTCCAAAGGCCAGGTAAATGCTTTATCTACACTTCTGGCTGTGGCGCTTGCCTTTGCCATATATATATGAGGATAGACATCGCAGTTATGTTTATTAACAGTCATTATATTATAGATTATGGCAAAAATGTTCGTAATACTAACAAAGGGAAAGGATGACCTGAACATGGCAAATGTTGCTGCTAATTTTTCATACAACTCTGTTAAAAATGCTGGAGCCACAGTAAATTTTATGTTTCTTGGAAGAGGAGTAGAAAATCTTTTAAAAGACTCCAATGGAATAAAGCCAATAGTAGATCTTGTGAACAACATGAAATCTGTTGGAATAGGTATTACATATTGCAAGGTTTCTGCTAAGGGCCTGGGCCTAAGCGAAGAACAGATGCTGGAGGGAATACCACCGGTCATGGGAGGCGTCCAGACGGCTAAAATGATAGACGAGGGTTTTTCAGTTATTACTTTCTAAATTTTATTTCCTTTTGGAATCAAATATACGCCCTCTAATTTCCGTGGCCTGATGCCTTATATTTAATATAGGTTTATGTTTTATCTATCTATGTTTGATTCATGGAATACCTTATGTGCCATAGCCCTGGCAGATGGAAAAATTTATGTGCCCAAAAATATGGATAATCCAATGAAAACAGGACTTTTCAAAATATCAGTTGGCAAAATTAGAGGACAAATAAGGGACTACAGGGGAAGCATTGATGGGTCAACATTGGGCATACATATTGTGGAATTTCTTGATCATTATGAGGTTCACGTAGACCGTTTTGACCCTTATAAAAAACCCATAGAACACCTTCTGGTTGATAGTCCGGACACACTTTTAAAAGTCCCATTTTTTTTAAAAATGATCACAAAGAAATAGTTTGTATTTATTGACATATCTGTTCATATATTGTGTGAGAAATCATCTCCCTGTTTTTCTATTTTCCTGCGAATCACTATTATGTGGTTAACTACAAACCCTTAGCTCGTTTTCATGCACTATATTGCCAAAGAATGATACCAACCCGCAAATGTTAAAAATTTAAATTATTTTTTGAGTTTTTCAACAAGTTCTGGTACAACAGTAAAGAGGTCTCCAACAATTCCATAATCACATTCTTCAAATATGGGGGCGCTTTTGTCCTTGTTTATGGCTATTATTGTCTTTGAACCCCTTATTCCTGCAATATGCTGTATCTGACCGGATATCCCCAAAGCTATGTAAAAATCTGGCCTTACTTTCTTTCCCGAAAGCCCGACCTGCTTATCCTCACTAAGCCATTTATAATCAAGGCAGACAGGCCTTGAACCGGAAATTTCTGCATGAAGTGTTTCCACAAGCGGCATTACCTTTTCTATGTTTTCCTGGCTTCCCAGTCCCCTTCCAATGGAAACTATAACCTTTGCATTTCTTATGTCTGTTCCTGCGGTCTCCTTGCTTTTTACGTTTATTATTTTATAAATGCTCTTTTCCAGGCTTACATTTCTGACCTCTGATTTTTTATCTGCCTTCTCAGCATCGCAGATTCCCGGTGACACGGTAAACATTCTGAGATTGCTTTCCTCCTCAACTACAGTTTTGCCCCCATGAAAGAACCTTTTAGTAATATTTTTACCCTTATTTTCTAAATAAAATATTTCTGGCATGCATTTCATCTTAAGCTTGAATGATAGTAGGCCTGCCAGTTCCCTGCCCAGATTTGTGGAAGATATGAAAACAAGGTCATATTTATTTTTTACAATATGGTCTGCGAGGAATTTACTTAAATTGTCCACGAATCCATCCCTGTAAAAGTATACAGTATCTGCTCCATATTCTACCAGTTCTTTATCTTCCTGGGATACTGCGTCAATATCCATTTTTCCTCGGAGATATGTTATAATCTCTCTGGCATTTTTAGGTTCGTCTGAAAACACAAGCGCCTTCATTTTACCACCTTCAATATTTTTGCTATTTCATCAATACCCTTTCCATCCTCGTAAATAATTTTCTTTCTCTGGCTGTCTGGAGCCTTGTCAGATATTATTTTTGTATCATCCTCATATTTAGGATTCCCATCCACAATGTTTATGTTTTTCTTACCAGCCATCATAATCTGCATGACCTTGGGAAGCCTTGGCTCATTTATTTCCTGTGCAACTGAAACTACTGCAGGTAGATCCGTTTCTACTGTAACGTCCTCATTCTCGGATTCCACTGTAATGTCCGCAGTATTATCCTTAATTTCTATATTAATGGCATTTGTTATGACGTTTATTTCCAGCTCTGAGGCTATTAATCCTGCCATAAGTCCAGAATATGAATCAGATGACTGGTCTCCCAGAATAATAATGTCATATTTGGCTTTTCTCAGTTCTTCTGCAATGACCCCGGCGGTGACCATTGGATCTGATTTTTTATATCCTTTTATTACTGTACCTTCATCCACACCCATTGCATATGCCTCTTTCATAGTTGATGTGGATCTCTCTGTTCCGAATATTATGCCTGTAACCTTTCCGCCATACTTTTCCTTGAGCTGTACTGCGGCCTCGACTGCATTTTTACTTAAAATATCCATTTTCAGTGGAAGGTTGTCCATTATCGGCTCGTTTTCGTCATTTAGTTTAATCTGGTCCATATCCACTGTTTGCTTAACAAGGACTGCTATATCCATAATAGCCCATATTGAAACCCTATATAATTTTTTCAATGTGGGAAATAACACCTGTACTTAATTATATATTTTTTTTGAATTTCCTATATAATATGGGATATTACAGGAATTTTATCTGATTTTTGGGAGAATTTATGGTATTTTTTATATATAGAATAGTTGCAATAGAAATTTTTATGACAAATTTATTATTTATCAAGATTTTCTTTAAATTCCCCAGACCGCCTTTCTATTATGGCTATGATTTCATCTATATCATCTTCTTGCAGCATGAAATTCTTGTTTATTGTTTTATTTTTATCAATGACTCCCATTGTAAAGCTTCCGAAAATATAGCCCTTGATAAATGCCACAAATTCATCTTTATTTTTAAAATTCCATAATTTATATGTTTCCTTTGAATTAAGCTCAAGTTCATCTATAAAATTTTCAAGGTCTCCTCTCTCCTGCGATTTTAATACCATGAATATAATAATAGATTATAGAATAAATATTTTATGGGAATTAATATGTAATTATTTATATTATAAATCGCACTTTCCAGTTGGACATGCAGGATCAAAGGTTGCGTCCAGTTTTAACAGTTTATCAGGCATCTTCATTGTGAGATCAATTTTTTTTTCCTCATCGCTCTTTTTCTGGTTTGTGCCTGTATACAGCACCTGCTGTGTCTTGCTCCTGTCCCGGTATACAGTTATCCCCTTGCAGTGCAATTCTTTAGCGAGGCGGTATGATTTTGCTATGTCTTCTGGCGTTGCCTCATATGGGAGGTTGATTGTTTTTGAAACTCCGGAATCACAGTATCTCTGGAACGTTGCCTGCATAAGAACATGCCAGTCTGGATCAATCTCCTGTGCTGTAATAAATAGTTTTCTAACATCTTCTGGAAGGTCCAGATTGCCGAGTTTTCCGGTTTCAGCTATTTTTTCCATTAATTCCTGGGTCCACAGATTCCTGGATTTCAATACATCCTCCAGGAGAGGGTTTACCTCAAGCAGTTCCTGGCCGTTCAGTACATGCCTTACAAATGCAAGGGCGAATAGGGGTTCTATTGATGAGGAACATCCTGCTATTATGGATATTGTCCCTGTGGGAGCTATTGTGGTTGTAGTTGAATTCCTCATTTTTATGCCCTTTTCTTCGTATTCTGATCCGTACCATCCAGGAAATACTCCCCTCTCCTCCGCAAGTCTCTGTGATTCCCTGTGAGATTCATCGTTGAGGGTTTTCATGACGTGTTCACCAAATTCCAGGGCTTCATTACTGTTGTACGGAATTCCAAGCATTATCAGTGCATCAGCAAATCCCATTATCCCAAGGCCTATCTTTCTTGTCTTCCTTGTCATATTCTTTATTGATTCTACCGGGAACTTATTGGCGTCCACAACATTTTCAAGGAATCTTGTGGCTACTGCTATTGTATCCTTATATCTCTCATAGTTAAATGTTCCATTTTCTACAAATTTTGCAAGATTTATTGAGCCGAGATTACATGATTCGTAAGGCAATAACGGTTGTTCACCACAATTATGTACTACAACTCCGTTAGCTACAAACGAATGAGTATAGGGTTCTACCAGATCGTATACATCGCTCTTTCCGGAATATTCTATTTTGTTTATTCTGGCGGTGAAAGAGGTTTTGTACGGTCCCCGTGTGTAACTCTTTATTATTTCATTTAACCTTGCATTCTTTCTTTCAGATATAAAGCCTATTAGGTTTGTATATCTTATTAAATTCTCTCCTGGTATATTGAGTTCATGGAAATCCTGTACGGTATATACCCTCATATTTCTTCCGGAATCCGGTAACATTTTGATGCCTGCCTTTTTCCTGCTTTCATAAACAGAGCTGTATATACCGAAGTTTAATAACAGTGCCTGCACCTGCTTCAATAAATTCAGGCTTATAGATCCCAGTCTCACAGCATATCTAGATTTCCCGGCTTTTAGTACAGTCCCGTCAGCCTCAAATAGTGCCTGTAAAAAGCCTTTTTGCATTTCCATTGTGCCTGTAAAAACCTTATCTGGAACCTTCAGTTTCTCATCTATTAAATCATATGCAGCAGCAAACTCTTTAAGCCTTTCTGATGCTATTGTAATGCAGTTCCTGCTTTCAATATTCACCATCCCTACATGGTAGTCACGGTTATTGGTCGACGGTCTTATTATGTTGTTTACGTAGTTTTCAAACTGGGGGGCTAATGAATTGTCCTGATCATAGAATGATAGAACAGCACGGTCATTATTACTGCCTTTATTTATTTGGCCATCTCCAACAAGCCATCCTAAAACCCTGCCTTCCTCAATATTGCCGTGAGAACCGAAAGATCCTCCCTCGTTCAATATTCTGATTTTTTCTCCTTTTTTAAGATTTAGTGCCTCTACCCAGCCTCTCTCCTGGCTGTATATTTTATGGTCTCCTGTAACAGTTATATCAAAACCCTCACTTGTTGTTATTCTGTATACATCTTTATACCCCGTATATATAACATTTGAAGATTGCTTAAAACTGCCACCGAATCTTCCATCAATCTTTACATATAATGGTTCACCTTCCTCGTATAGCTCTTTCGCAGTTTTTATTCCTTTTGCTGTGTATATTTTTGTATCACCAGTAACACAGGGGTTTGTTGATTCGATATTTCCTATGTTCTTTACGGGGTTTTTCTTATTGATTTCGTCAAGGAATATCATCCCTGGATCACCTGTTGTCCATGCATGGTTAACTATGGAATTCCACAATGTGGAAGCCTTTACCCTACCAGTGACCCTGCCGTCTCTTGGATTTATCAGATCTATATAGTCATCATTGTCCAGCTTTTCGAAGAATTCATCATTCACGCCAACAGATATGTTGAAATTGCTCAGGATCTTGTTTTCAGAGTCTTTGCTATTTATAAAATCCATTATATTAGGGTGGTTGTAGTTCAGGATGCCCATATTGGCACCCCTCCTCTTTCCGCCCTGCTTTATAACATCTGTGGTTACGTCGAATATCCGCATAAACGATACGGGCCCGGAAGCCACACCCTTAGTTGAAGCAACTATATCGTCACTTGCCCTCAGTCGGCTGAATGAAAAACCTGTACCTCCTCCGGATTTGTGTATTTCGGCTGTTGCCTTAAGTGCATCAAATATGGAATCTATACTGTCGTCCACAGGAAGGACGAAACAGGCACTTAACTGTCCAAGAGGGCCTCCTGCATTCATAAGTGTGGGTGAATTAGGTACATATTCCAATCTGGTCATCATATTTTCAAATCTGTCGATCCAGTAATTTACCATGGTCTTTTTTGTCTGTAGAAAATCTATAAATTCATCATAGCTCCCATCAAGGGTTTTCTCTTTTTTCAGTTCATTAAAAGCCCTCTTCAATTCTTCCTCCTGGGTTTTTGTTATGCCTGAGTAAACAGTTCCCTTCTCATTTAGTTTGCCGGTTTTCCTGTATGATATATAATCATAAAGACCCTGTATTATGCCAAGATGTACTGCCACCCTGTGAAACATCTGCCTGGGCGTTTCTATTATTTTTCCCTCAGAGTCCTTGAACAGATATCTGGCTTCAAGCACTTTTACTGCATTTACGCTCAATTTAAGGTCGTCTTTAACACCTATAAACTCTTTCTCCTGCCTTATGGTGTTTCTCTTTTCCCTGTAAAGTATGTAAGCCTTTGCTACCGATATATAGGAAACACCATTTATCTTATGTGTCATGAGCACGTTTTCAACAGTATCCTGTATCAGTTCAACTGTAGGCTCAGTGTTTCCTTTTTCCAATTCTTTGGTAACAATATCCGCAAGCTTGTTTGCTTCTTCCATGGATCCTGCTTTGACTGATAACATGGCCTTGAATATTGCCATAGCTATCTTTTTCTTATCGAATGGTACGCTGGACCCGTCCCTTTTTATTACATTATTTAAAACATTAATCATCTTGCATCACGAGTGTAACATCACCAACACATAAAAGAATTTAAAACTTTTTTTTACCGGATATTTTATCATAGTAAAAATATTGTTTGACCAGTATTGGATAAATATTTGTTATCTAATTAGATAATAAAAAAATATATATTTTATTTACATATTATATATTTATTATGCCCTTTTATTAGCAATAAAATAACAATGTTTTTCAAAGGATAATTTATTCTATATAATGGATCTCGATGAGTATATATCAAAGCTGAAGAGCTCTTCCGCAACACCAGGAGGTGGGTCTGCATCTGCCATATCGTCTATGTTTGCAGCATCTCTAAATTCCATGGCATCTCTACTGTCAATAGGAAAAAAGAAACTGGCACCATATGAAGACCATTTCAAAAGAATATCAGGGGAATCTGACAGCATTATTGGGGAGTTGAAGATCCTCAGCGGTGAGGACGAAAAAGCCTTCCAGGGCATTATGGATGCTTTACATATGGAAAAAAGTGATAGTGGAAGGGTTAATGCAATAAACATGGCAATAAAAAAAAGTGTTCAGGTATCATGGAAAATCGCAGGGATTTCGCTTCATAATATGGAAAATGCGGTTTTTCTTGGTGAATACGGAAACATGAATCTGGTAACTGATGACTTATCTGCAGCTTACATGGCTTATACCGCCGTTCATACTTCTGTGAACAATATAAAAATAAATCTAAAATTCCAGAAAGAAGAGGATTACAGGGAAGAAGAATTATTAAAATTAAGATTCTTTATGGAAACTGTAGAATGCACGATGGATAGGGCAAGGAAAATAGAAAATTCTATTATTCCCTAATCAAAAATCTTTACTATGTATTTGTTATTGTATATTTATGTTGCAAGATATACAGGAAATCATGAAGATGCTTGGAATAAAGGATTATGATTCATACGGGAAATATGCTGCAAAAATTGGAATTTCAAACTGCAATCCGGAAAAAAATCATGGTAAGCTCATATTGATAACCGCAATGACGCCTACACCTGCCGGTGAGGGAAAAACCACAACGGCCATAGGTCTGGCACAGGCATTGAAGAGACTGGGAAAAAATGCCGGCATTGCAATAAGGGAACCGTCACTTGGCCCGTGCTTCGGTGTAAAAGGTGGTGCAACTGGAGGGGGGAAATCAACGGTAGAACCATCCGATAAGATAAACCTTATTTTCACAGGTGATTTTCCGGCAATTTCAGCTGCACACAATCTACTTTCTGCTATGATAAATAATCACATATATTATGGAAATGAACTTGGAATTGATGTGAAGAAAATAACCTTTCCAAGAACTGTGGATATGGATGACAGATCATTGAGATCCATAATAGTAGGAGATGGTCCAAAGAGCAATGGAATTCTTGCAAGTGATTCATTTGTCATTACTGCCGCATCGGAAATAATGGCTATAATGGCGCTTTCAAAGGGATATGAAGACCTGAAAGAAAGGCTTGGAAATATAATAATAGGGTATACAACAAATAACAGGCCTGTGTTTGCCAGGGACATAAAGGCCAACGGGGCCATGGCGGCTTTGCTTTCAGATGCACTGAAACCTAATATTGTTCAAAGCGTAGAAAATGTCCCTGCAATTATACACACCGGGCCTTTCGGAAACATAGCACACGGAACATCCAGCATTCTTGGAGACTATGCTGCGCTTAACATGTTTGATTATACAGTTACTGAAGCAGGATTCGGTTCAGATTTGGGTTTTGAAAAATTCATGGATATAGTAACCAGGGAAGCTAAAATACCTGTGGACGCTGTAGTGATAGTTGCCACAATACGGGCGATGAAGCATCATGGCGGTGCCAAAAATATAGATGAGGAAAATGTACCGGCACTCAAAACAGGAATTGAAAACTTGTTTGCACATATAAAAAATATAGAGAATTTTGGAATCGAACCTGTTGTTGCGTTGAATATACATCCTGTTGACACTGATAATGAAATTAAGGCTACATCGGAGATTCTGGATACTAAAAAAATAAAATATGCCATTTCAAATGTATATTCCCAGGGTGGGGAAGGTGGAATACAGCTTGCTGAAAAGGTGCTTGGATCTATCCGTGAAAATAAGATCACTTACGCCTATGACATAAATGATCCGATAAGGGTAAAAATTGAAAAAATTGCCAGGAAGGTATATGGTGCCCGGGACATTGAATTTTCAAAGGAAGCACTTATGGATATTAAACGTGCAGAGAATAACGGCTTCGGAAAATTCTATGTGTGCATGGCAAAAACACAATCGTCTATTTCAGATAATCCTTCGCTTTTAAACGTACCTGAAAATTTCAAGGTAAAGGTAAATTCCATTGTTATCAATGGAGGATCGGAGTTCATAATACCCATACTGGGAAACATAATGACAATGCCAGGATTGCCCAGGCATCCAGCAGCGGAGAAAATAGATATTGACAGTAACGGAAATATAACGGGGCTTTCATGAATATTCAAATTGGGCGTTATTGAAAATTTATTTGAACGCACCTAATTCTTCTAGTGAAAAAGCTGGTAATAAGTGTATATTATGTTTCCCTAGGAGCTACCAGCATCGCTGTTTCCAGTTATAACATTGCCGTGATATCCCTGTTTTTCAGGCTGGTGAGAAAATCGTTTGATCTGTAAACTTGACTGTGTAATACGGCAAAGTATGAGTTGTGTACCCACACAATAGAACGTTAAAATATGGTGTAGGAAATGCATGTTTTGGTGGATGGTAATATGAAAGCGAATGATAAAAATTTAGAATTCAAAAAAATTCGTAAAGTCAGAAAATACGCGATTTATGGTTACACATTAGCATCTATAGAATTATTATCTAATTCAATTATTTTCTTTATCATCAAGAATTATATTTTAGGATACATATTTTCAATAATATTTGGATTGGTGTTAATTGAGACTATATATAAAATAGTTTATTTTAATAAAAGTTTAAGGAATAAACATTTGCAGTAAATATTTATGCATAGCAATGTAATGGGAAAATTAATAAATAGCATAAAATTAATATCATTTAATTNNTGTTGAAATCAACGAATAATGGTATTATGAATATTGGCATTGATAAAACGATAGAGATAGCAATATACTGGACTTGGGCATGTGTATTTAGTATAATAGAGTTTATAGGAGCGTGGAGTGCTGTATTCGGTGGAGCCTTATATGTCCCGGCTACATTAGGTCTGGTAGCTGCCCTGTGGCTTCTGGCAATTGGTTTAGCCATTGGGAGTACTGCTGCTATGGCAACAACTTGTAACAGTTCTGGGTGGTAAAATGGATGAACTAACAAAGTGGAAAAGATTTTCAATTCCTATGTCTATTGCAGGAATCATTGGCGCTATGGAAATTGTAATATCGCATAATTATTTTGGTATATTGGGTGTAATTGCATTTGCTGGATATTTGTTATATTATAATACGGGAAAAAATAAAATAAAATTAAATATGAATAAAATTAACAAGTCCACATATTTATATATAGAAAATATACAATTTAAATTTTTATTTTTGCCTGCAATTTCATATATCTTTATTGTTACTGTAATTGCTTTAATGTTGAAAAATTATGATATTACGATTATGTTATATGCCGTGGGAATAATAGTTTTTTCACTAATATATTTATTATATATTAAGAAAATAAAAAATATAATACCGTAGTTTTTCATCCAATTAACAATTGAATTTTTCCATATGAGGCGGTTTCCACTATTTATGTTGTAACCTGATTGATAAATTAATTTTTCAAGATCAAAATTTACCTCATCTTGCCTAATTATGTATTATGTATTATGTATTATGTCCTTTTATCGTTTAATTTCACCTTCTGTTTAACCCTATCTATGTTATAATATCTATATAAGAACTAGAAAGAATGGTAAAGAGAGATGATTTATATATAACACAACATTTCTAACGTCCTTGTAGGAAATCATGATCTCATTGCCTTTAAGGCCTTATTATAAATGTAATATCCAGATGTCACAATTTCGCAACAAGCATGGCAAATGCGGGATGGCACTCCTTTGAATATTTCCATTGAACAATGACTTTTACTTATAAATAATGATATTGATGTTTTTGGGATGCTAATATTTTCTTATTTCCAGGAAAAGCCTATTTCGTCCACCAAAGTTGTCAATAAATACCCTATAATCCTCTAGTCCTGAGAGCTCCATTAATTTTTTCATACTGCCTCTCGTATGATTATAACTTGGCATTGCATCATATCCGTCGATCATGTTTGCCGCTATAAGTTTACCTGATCTATGATTTCTCACTTCAATGAGACACATTCCATCTTTTTTGAGTACTCTATAGATTTCCAATATTGCACTAACCTGTTCATCTTCCAGCACAAGCTCGCTGAAAGCATTCCACATGCAGATAACGGCATCAAATGAGTTACTATCATAAGGCAAGTTTATCATGTCCCCGACTCTGAATTCAATATTGAGATTCTTTTTCTTTGCCTCTTCCTTTGCTTTTTCAATAAATATTGGAGTTATGTCTATTCCTTCCATCTTGTATCCTATCTCGGCCAGAGGAATAGTAAGTCTGCCATATCCACATGCCAGATCCAGGATCTTCCAATCTTTTCTCAGTAATCGCACAATATAAGACAACTCTTCCTTCGAGCGCTCATTATTCTTTTTATGAGATAGCCAGTCAACTCCTCGCTCTGAATAGAATTCTTTGGAAGTTTTTTGCATTATAATTCTAAAGCATTGATCTATTTAAAATCTCTCTATATTCTAACCGGCTTCTTGTTCTTTATCAACTAAACAGGTCATTGTTCTGATTGAATAGTGTTTCAGGATCTCCGATTTATCTCTTGCATTGATTATAGATAATTTAATGTTCGTAAATATTAGATTTAAGATGTCTATTCATACGCCAGTAATGTAATGGGATAAATTCAAGAACACTTGA
>DAUP01000058.1:12537-12828 GCA_002505185.1 Ferroplasmaceae archaeon UBA567
TAATTGTGCTCCGGTAATACTGTAAATAAGATCCCCCATCAACAATAAAATATGAAACAAAAAACGTAGGTAAAATTCCTGCTATATAATTGTACATAAAAGAAACGTTTTGACTTGTACCTAGGTGTATCAATTGATATATAGCTATGGAAAATGATAATATGCTTATAACTACAAATACAATTGTATATAGTTTTAATTTTTTTATTTTTTTCCTATTCATTGATTCTTGCAATTCCATTTTAATCACCATGGTAGATTTAATTCCCGTAAATATTAGATTTAAGACGT
>DAUP01000041.1 GCA_002505185.1 Ferroplasmaceae archaeon UBA567
CTAATGATTAGGGAATTTAGGATTTTATCTTTGGGTTTTCAAAAATTTTTCTTTGTATAACTGACATTGTAGTCAGACATTTATTCAAGAATAACATACAGAGAACAAATTCATGTCAATAAGAGAAATTATTTATTTTCAGTGGGTATAAAGAGATATGAAAAAACATGCCCAGTCCCTAAAAATAGATAGCAGGAGAATAATCGCAGAAAAGGGAAAAGTATTCACTGTAAGCGCATATAATCAGTCAGTTTATGGAGAAAAAATTAAAAGATCAGGTGGTTTCTATTTACGGGAATGGAACCCAAAGCGAAGCAAACTAGCAGCTGCCATATTGAAAGGGTTTTCATCTATGCCATTGAGAGAGGATTCTACCGTACTTTATCTAGGTGCATCTACAGGAACCACAGTAAGCCATGTTTCTGATATATGTTTCAGTGGAGAAGTCTTTGCAGTGGAGTTTTCATATGATTCTTTCATAAATTTGTATACACTGGCTGTTAAAAGGAACAACATTTATCCCATACTGGAAGACGCAAATATGCCTGAGAAATATGAGTTTTTTATAGATGAGCCAGATATTATTTACCAGGATATTGCACAGAGAAATCAGGTTCAAATATTCAATGAAAATTCAAAGAAATTTAAGAATGCTAGAAAAGCAATGTTGATAATAAAGGCAAGAGCTATATCATCAAACAGGCCTGAAAAGAGCATAGTTAATTCGGCCATTCGGGAAATAAAGGATTTCAAAGTTAAGGAAATAATAAATCTTAAACCATACGATATAGGGAATTATTTTGTATATCTAGAGAGATAATGTCAAGCATGTGCCTGTAAATGTTAAAAATAAATTCGGTTAAATAATTATGTTACAGGCTATATTTACCACTTAAATGGAAATTGTTCCATAAATATATTACATAAATTCGTTTTTATTTTCATTTTTGAAATAAATAATTTTTTGTTATCAAATATATATTTAATTTGACATGAAAATATATTAGAAAAGGTTATATAGTTCTCTTTTTTATGTAGTATAAGGTAAGAGACTTGAAAATAGAAATAGGAGAAAAATATGATTTCGAAATAGAAAGGTCTGACATAGAGAACGTGAAGGAGGGTTCTGTAATAGCTACTTATTACAGCCTGGGAAACCCCATATATGTCGAATTAGTTATCAACAGAAGCCTATCAAAGGAAATCAATAAATTCTTTGCAAACACGGATAAAAAATCTGCAATAATATCCATAGAACGTATATCTAAATCAAAATACAGGATAATCCCAACTATAGTAATACTGAACAGGCAGAGAGGTGCTTTACAAAAATAGAAAATTCTTCAGTTTGATACCTGTATTTTTTTATGTTGTTTTAAGTATAATTTTTATTACCCAATATAAAGTTATTAATGACAAAAAGTTTATATAAGATTTTTCTAATATATTAATTGGTCTTTCTAATGTCGCTATACAGGAAGAAAGGAAAGGACGAAGTAGATGAAATAGCTAGCTATGAAGATTTAGAAAAAGATATATGGAGAGAGGACAAAAATAACTCAGGGAGAAAGTCGGGTTCTATCCCTAGGAAATAATGTAGATTCCCTAACATTATTCAAGCCCAGTAAGTTCATCACTAGACGGTCTAGGCCTAGGCCCCAACCTGCATGTGGTGGCATTCCATATTTGAATGCTTTTTCATAAAATTCAAAATTATTTTTATTTAACCCTTTTTTAATGAAATTATCTTCAAGCATCTTATAGTTATGTATTCTCTGTGCCCCGGATGTGACCTCAATGTCGTTTAACTGCAGGTCAAATGATTTTGTAATGCTTGGATTAGTGTCGGGATGCGTGTAAAAGGGCCTCATATCGGCCGGCCAGCCTGTTATAAAATAGAATCCCAGAAACTTTTCTGCAAGTATTTTATTAGCCTCTGGAGAGAAATCATCGCCAAAGTTTAATTTTAGACCTTTTTTATTTAAGTATTCCATTGCTTTCTCATAGGTTATCCGGGGAAATGGGGTTTCAAGTTTTTTTACATTATATCCATTTTTTTCAAGTCTTGATTGCATCAAATCAACTGTTCTGTTTACCGCATATGATATTGCTTCCTCAAGATATTCCATTGCTTTCTTATCGTCTATAAATGCGGCTTCCATATCAATGGATGTGAATTCGTTGAGATGCCTTACAGTGTTTTCCTTTTCAGCCCGAAATGCAGGCCCTACTTCGAATACTTTATCAAACCCTGATGATATAAGAATTTCCTTATAGAGCTGGGGTGACTGGTTCAGATATGCATTTTTCTCAAAATACTCAACCTTGAACAGATCTGCACCTCCTTCAGTAGCAGCGGCAACTATCTTCGGTGTATGTACCTCGATAAAATTTTCTCTGTTCATGAATTCTCTTATCCCAAACAAAAGCTGACTCTCAAACTGGAATATTAAAAGATTTTCCGGCTTTCTCAGGTCAAGGAATCTGTTGTTAAGCCTTGTGTCCAGATCAGCTGAAACACGGTCAATCACTCCCAGGGGAAGCGGGGTCTCAGCTATTGATAGAATTTCTATTTCTATTCCCAGTATTTCCATTCCTGCCTTGCTTATGCTTTTTTTATTCAATGTCCCATATATGGAAATTACAGATTCCCTCGTTATGTCGTAAAGTTGGTCGTAATTGTTCATTTTATCCTTTTTTGCCGTTACCTGAATAGTTCCCGTATTGTCCCTTAAAATGATGAACATAAGGTTTTTTATCTTTCTTGTTTCCTGAACCCAGCCCTTTATCGTTACTTGTGCCCCATCATCAAGTTCCTTTAAATCAGATATATAAGTTCTCATTCTTATGGTATATTTATCTATTATTAAATTTTTTAACTTTTTAATCAATTATAACTGAAAATTTCATCTAGGTAGATGGCACATAACCGTAGAAGTACATGATAATTATGGATAGAACATCTTAGATATTACAAACATTAATATTTAATTAAATATATGCATATTTATGATCAGTAATGGTTTCAATTCTAAATGTGTACATTCCGGGGACATTGAAATAGATGGAATAGGCAACGTTGTTACACCTATCTTTGAAAATTCTACATTTGAATTCCCCGAAAGTGGGGTATCCGGTGACTATATCTACTCCAGGTGGGGGAACCCTACTGTTAAATCCTTCGAGGATAAATATGCAGATGTGGAACGCACAGAACATGCATTTGCTTATTCAACAGGAATGGCAGCAATAACATCAAGCGTCATGCCTTATTTAAAGAGTGGTGATTCTGTACTAAGCCTCAATGAATTATATGGCCAGACCTTCGGTTTTTTTTCCAGAATTTTGCCGAAATATAAAATCAACGTTGATTTCATAAGCGTCAGTGATTTGAATAAATGTGATTTTAAAAATAAAAATTATAAAATTCTTTATATAGAGTCCATAACAAACCCATTGTTAGAGGTGCCTGATATTATAGAGATAGCCAAGATGTGCAGGGAGGAAGGAATCAAATTATTAGTTGATGCAACATTTGCGACACCCTACAACCAGAATCCTGTTTCATTGGGGGCTGATATGGCATTGCATAGCGGAACAAAATACATATCAGGGCATACCGACCTGGTGATAGGTTTGTCCGGCTTCAACGATAATTATGATGATCTGGATTATTACAGGAAAACATATGGCGGGACTCCAGATGCATTTCAGGCATTCCTTGCCTATAGGGGAATGAAAACATTGGGGTTAAGAATGGAAAGGCATAATAAGAATGGAATGGAACTTGCAAAGGTGTTAAACGACTCACAAAAGATAGATGATGTATATTATCCAGGACTGAAAGAAGGAAAATATTTCAACGTTGCAGAAAAAAACCTGAGAGGCTACAGTGGAATGATATCATTCAATGTGAGAGGAGGAATTGAAAACTCGCATAAGTTAATCAAAAATCTCAGTATACCAAAATATGCTGTAAGCCTTGGAGGAGTTGAAAGCCTGATATCCATTCCAGTTGAGGGTACTCACAAGGCATTGACAGAGGAGGAAAGAAAAGCATCAGGGATAAAAGACAGCCTGGTCAGGCTTTCCGTTGGCATAGAGGATTTAGAGGATTTAGTAAAGGACCTTGAAAACGCCTTAGATAAAATTTAAACTTATAATTTATACTTTCTGCCTGGAATCAAGAATGGAGTAAATATATTTCTCTGATAAATGGGATATTTATTATCATGTACAGCTTCTTCCTGAAATGCAGTTTTTTGCTGTAGAGCATTTTGAATATTCATATACTGGAATGTACAAAGTAAAATATAATAGTCTACATTGATTATATTAGTGATGACAAAATCAAAGGGGCTGTTAATAGCCATTATAGCTTTGATTCTACTTCTTCTGGTTGTTTCAGCAGCCGGCCATAGTACAGAATCCCCCACCCAACCATATAAGGCAGGCAATGGCAAAGTGATTCTTATTATTAACCTTACAGGAACGATAAATGCAGGTACAACAAATATGTTCAGGTCACATCTCTCCAGTATAAATAACTCCAGCGTAAAGGCCGTAATTATAAACATTAATGCTGGAGGGGGTATGTTGGAACAGGCATTTGCCATTGACAAATATATCACTTCTACAGAAGATAAGGGTATTAATGTCTATATATACGTAATGCCGGACGGTTCTGCATCATACACTGGCACATACATTGCAATGGATGGAACAGGACTTTATATGGCACCTGGAACGTCTATAGGTCTTTCTGAACCAGTTATCATTGGGGGAACAAAAGCAATGGAACAAAATGACATTGCCCAGATGGAAGCAATTATGGGAAATATGGCATCCTCCCATGGAAGAAATTCTACCGCTGCTAAAAGCATGGTAACAAATGATTCTGATTACTCCTCCTCCCAGGCGGCCAGCATTAATCTGTCCAATGGAAGTTTTTCATCTATGAATGCAATGCTGGCAGGGCTTAACCTCAGCACATATGCAAAAATCTATGTAAACCAGAGTGCCTATGACCAGTTTCTGGGATATATTAGCAATCCATTGACTGCAGGAATATTCATGCTTATCGGAATCGTTGCCATATTTCTCGATCTCTACCACGGAACAATAATTCTTTCCATAATCGGCGTAGTTATGATTGGCCTGGGCCTTCTTGGTGCAGATATAATTGATGCTTCCATATTTGGGCTTGTTCTCATCCTCCTTGCGGGAGTACTGATATTCCTTGAATTTAAGACTAGCCACGGAATTGCACTCCTATCCGGGCTAATAGTAGGCCTTGCCGGAATTTATTTTCTTGCATCCTCATATGGCACTTCCAGTCCGGGTTATTCACCGAGCCCGTTTGGAACTGACTTTTTTATGTCCGCTATAGCCATAGTTCTTATGGGGATACTCCTAGTTGCCTACATAAGCAAGATATTAAAATCCCAGAAAAAAGAACATTATACAGGCATTGAATCATTAATAGGACATAGTGCTGTGGTGGTAACTACCATGAAAACAAATGGAAGGGGATTTGTCTCAGTGGATGGTGTTCAGTGGAGTGCCATTAACACTGGAGTGGATATACGTGAGAACGACAGGGTTATAATTATGGAAAGAAAGGGGCTGACACTTCTAGTCAAAAAAATTTAAAAATGAATTCCGGTATAAGATTATATTTATATGTATTCTTAAAATATAGTTCTAATGTATATACTTGGCTATGACGTGGGAGGCACAAAAATTTCTGCAGTTGTTGGAGATGAAAACGGCCACATATTAAAAAAAATAACCATGAGAACAATGAAAGAATACGGAAAAATAGGTGTTACAGATCAACTTATATCCATGGGAGAAGAATTGCTTAAAAAGGCAGGCATCAAGGAGATATCAAAAATAGGGATTATATTTGCGGGGCCTGTGGATTCAGAAAAGGGTATTATTATTTCATCACCGAATATTATTGGGTTAAAGAATTACAATATAACGAAAAGACTGGAAAATCATTTCAATGTAAAGGTCTATCTTCAAAACGACGCTTCAGCATCGACAATAGCTGAGAAATTATTCGGATCTGCAAGGGATTTTTCTAATTTTGTCTACATCACATTGAGTACCGGAATTGGAGGTGGCATATTCATAAACAATAAACTTTACAGGGGTAGGCATGGTATGGCAGGCGAACTTGGGCATATGGTTATACTCCCAAACGGGCCAATATGTGGCTGCGGTAGAAGAGGATGCCTGGAGGCTATCGCCAGTGGAAGAGGAATTGAAAGGAGAGTTTTGGAGAATATAAGTGCCGTTAAAAATTCTACAATATTCTCTGACATGAATCCTTCAGACATAGATGCAAAAAAGATTTTTGCTGCAAAAAAATCCGGTGATATGTTTGCACAGCTGATAGTGGAAGAAACCATATATTATCTTGCTGTGGGTATAGTGAATATCATAAATATTCTGGATCCAGAAGCTATTATCATCGGTGGTGGCATATCCCAGGAGGGTGAAGACCTCTTTAGACCATTGAAAATGGCTGTAAGGGAAGAAATGAAATCCATGAAAAGGCCAGTAAAAATATTAAAGGCTCTGAAAAACGGTGCCGACCTTGGATGCATAGCAATCACGCAGTACAGTGAATGATATTCCCTAACTGTAGAAATTCAGTTCTATTTGGAAATGAGTTTTATGGTACCTCCGGGCAGGAAGAAATACAATCGCCACATAACTGGCATATTTCTATTTGCCAGCCCACCCGCAATAATTTTTTGTCTCCATGCCTTGAGTTTTTCAGAAATTCAATTTTACAATTTTTGAACCCATCCACTTTCCTAAGGAGAATGCTCTGTATTGACAGGGTTTGGCCTATTCATTCTCAGGGTAGTATTTGTACCGATTTGCATACTATAAACAAGAAAGCTCCAATCTTGCGGAAGTTGATGACCTGCAAAGCACTTATATTATTTCATGAAATAAATAACCAGAAGAGAATATTATCCAATATGGATGCATTCTATTGGATAAACATATATTGTTTTTAATATATTTTATCATAAAAGTTTAAATAAGTATATTGACTAGTATTATTTGGGCAATTTTATGTCGGTTTATAATGCAGTTGTTTTAAGGTCCATAAAAAGAAATGTGTCAAGAATAAAAAATAAAAAATTACCCACAATAGCTGGGCATAAACTGTTATATGAGTGTAATCTGAGATGTAAAATGTGCCCATTCTGGAGAAGGCCTGACAGTAAGCTTCTGTCTCTGGACCAGGAAATAAAAATGATGGAAAAACTAAAGGGGGGAGGCGTGTCATATCTTGGGTTTGAAGGTGGTGAACCCCTTCTGAGAAATGATATTGGAGATATATTGAAGGAAAGCCATAAACGCTTCCATACATCTATGGTGACAAATGGGTGGCGTTTAGAAAAAAAAATAAATGAAATACATAATTCTCTTGATTTTCTATTTGTTTCAATCGATGGAGATAGGAAAGTGCATGACAATATGAGAGGAATGGAGGGATCATTTGAGCATGCCGTAAGAGGAATAAATACCTCAAAACACATGGTACCCGTGGCCATGAGCTCAACAATAACAAGGGAGAATATTGACAGTATAGGTAATATTCTTGACCTTGGTGATGAACTAGAAGTTCCAATAAATTTCCAGATTGAATATGATTATTCCACAGCTGATAAAATATCACCGGAAAAAGATAAACTGCTAAGCGCCCTTAACATGCTTATAGATAGAAAGAAATCCAAAAGTCCTATTATGAATACTGTGCAGTATTTTGAAGCGATAAGAGACTCATGGTTCCTGGGATACAAATGGGAGTGCAGACCCTGGCTCACAATAAACATAGATCCTGAGGGGCGGGTAGTAACACCCTGTTATATTATTAATGAATACACCGGATCCGACTATATCTGGAATCTGGATATCAAAAAGACGTGGAACAGTTTTGACTGGGAGCCCTATAGGGCGTGCAACAAATGTGCATTGTCATGTTATCTGGAACCTTCATTGTTTAAATGGACAAGGCCGGCAATGGTAAAGAGCAGGATAATAGATGCTACCATAGACTATATAAAATTCAATTCATCAAAGAAAAATTACTGAAATTACTTTAAGCCGCCGACGGGATTAACATTAAAAGGTTAAAGCTATAAGCTAAAAATACCTAAATTATTTTTTTTCTTTATATACTCACGATCCGGTTTTTGTAATATAAAAATACAATTATATAATCGCATGATTATTTTATAGTTTTAAGCCAGGTTAAAATTTAACCCTTGAGTTATAAAAAATATGGCCATAATTGCAACTTTTAATCTTGCCTTAATTTTCATACCCTATAATGCCATTTTACAAGGCAATTTTACAAGGCAAAGTCATTTACTGGTATAACTACACCCTAAAAGTAAGTCATGCTCCAAAATCATAAAGGAAACCTGTTATTTTTTTCCAGGTTATCTGCCAATTTTAACATACATAAAACAACTCATGCAGAAATCTTAACCTTTACCTCTTGATTCACAATTATATAATAATAGGAAAGCAGCCGCCGCCATGTTAGATATTTCATAAAGGATCCAGAGAAAAAAATCTCCATATAGCAATCCCCTATATCCCTCTCTCTTGCGTCAAGCAAATGCGAAAATGCAAAAAATAAGCAAAATCCATTGAAATTATTATGTTTAAAATTTCGTAAATGCAAAAAAATGCGAAAATAAAAGAGATTAACTTCCCCTTAAGAAATACATACAGAAACCGGCATAAACCTGGATTTCACCCAATGGTATATAATTGACATGGAGATAATTCCAACCCTCCACAATATTTTGGTTATATACAGTTATTTAAGGTATGAGGTATTTTTCTATCTACCTTTCTATAAAATATTCAGTTAAACTTATAGTCATGGTTTTCAAAATAAAGCAACCTTGGTTGGGATTATCATTTTCTATGTTAGATTATCCAAAAAAATTTAGCAGGGAGAACTAAAATTGACCTACCTGAGCTTAAGAATGGGATTGAATGTATAAGGTAAATCATGCTATCAAATCATATAATAAAATATACTCTGTAATCTCAAATCTATGAAATCTATTCTATTTACTATTTCATCAAGCTCTTTGTTTTCCTTTGCTATTTCATTTATACCCCTTGACATGTTTTCTTTGAGCTTTTCCCTATCTTTCCTTATATTGTTACAGAGAGCATTCTCAGGAACCATAAAGTTATGGAATTCATTGCTGACTGCACGTTTGCCTGCCTCTGATTCGTCAATGCCTGCTTCCTCCATGATTTTTGACATGGCATCCTCAACTTCCTCTTTCCACCCGTCACTCAGTCTTTTAATAAATAAGAGAATCAGAATATATTTGTAATCCACAGATGTCCGTACTAGATCTGCAGCATTATCCATCAATTTAACCAGATCATTTTTTGTAATTTTGCGAAAACAGTCAACTGCCATAGAACTCTAAAGTATCAGTGCACTCTTATATTTGGAGTATACTATACGTGGTATGTGTCATTAAGAATTTATATGATTTAGATATTGTCTCCATTGTTGGACTCAAATTGTACTGTAACATGATTGACACCGTATTTTGACAGTATTCTTTCGATGTCTTTCCTCACGGAATCAAGTTCACCTATCTGCATCTGAGAAGGTATACTCATATGCAGGGTGGCCACTCTCTGGTGCTGGCATATGTCCCAGATGTGCAGATGATGTACACTTGGAAACTCCTTCCTAATCATCTCTTCAACCTCTTTGACACTGACGGAAGAGCCTTCGAGCAGTATGTTAACGTTTCTCCTGAACATATTGCGGTTTCCGTATAGTATTATGAAGAGAACAATGTAGCTCCCCAGGTAGTCAAGATACTGGCTGAAGAAGTAGAACGGCAGTAGCGAGAATGCCAGTACTATAATCATTATTGCAAGGTCCTGCAGTGTATGAATGAACATAATCCTGAAGTTGGACTTTTCGTCATGTTCAATAGTAACTCCTGCCACTATCAGCAACGGAATGGCTATTATAGCCGATAAGGCGGTGCTGCCACTTGAGATTGGAATGCCGTGTATCAGCAATTCCGTTGTGAGTATTGCAGAATATGCTGAGATTGCAATGAACAGTGTGATAATCGTGATATTCAGCAGTGCCTCGACTCTATGGAAACCGTATGAGTGAAATTCATCCGTAGGTTTATTCGAAATTCGGTTAACCAGGAAAATCATTGATATCGACAAGGCGTCTACCAGACGGTCGGATACCACGGAAAGGGATAGTGGATTATCGGACTCCAGGTAAGAATAGAGGAACAAACCGAGAATAATCCAATATAATAAAGCAGTGATAACATTGTTCTCCGACCTGCTCCACTTAATTTTGGACAGTTTTTTAGTGTAATGTTGAGACACTTCTATTCATCCTCTTCATATTAATTTTCCTGTTTCTCAATCTCCTTTCCTCTTTTTTCTTTATCCCATCCATAAACCTGTTCCTGAATTCCGTTTATTTCTAAGGCTGTTTACTGTTCCCATTATCTCTTTCCTCTATAATTTTTTTTACTCATCGATAACCAGTGCTTGGTCACCTACCAGCCTTTTCAATTTTTCATTCTTTCTGGTATTCATTATCTCCAGATCTGCCGGCTCCATAGAATCCCGTTTTCCCAGATTCTATAAATTTATCCCTCCATTTATAGAAGTTGGCTCCTAATACTCCCATGCCTCCTGCATAGCTCTGCTATACTATTAGTTGTAAATGATTCTATTACTATTCTACCTTTTCATCTGATGTAAATTTCTCCATTATATCACTTCCTCATATTCCACTTGGTAACTGTCCAAATAATAAAGGGTATGCACCACTACACATTAAAATTAAGGAGTTATTTATATACCCCCTGATCTATTTTTTGTTGTCCGAAAAAGAACTCTTTGCCGGACATGTGTTTGCAGGGCATACACCTGTACAGTTGGTGACCGGCTGAGTTGCTGCATCATTTGATGATATCTTTTCCCCTATCCTTATTGTAGTATCTGCAACGCACATTCAGGCAGGTTACAGACTAGACTTCACATGGCTTGCCCATGAGAGGCAATAACGAGGAGGTATCTTAATAAATGTAAATCGGGACGCTGCCAAAAGTTAATTCCGCTTAATACATATGACTTGTCATGAATGCAAATGCGCAGCCTTGGATTCTATCGAAATTGAATAAAGCAGAAAAACGAACGAAATGACTGCGATGATAAACCCAATGGACATAGTGAAAGAGAAAGTATTATTCTGGAAGTTAGAAAATATGAATTCGAGACCGCTTAATCCAGCAAGTAAAATCGAGATTGATGCTATTGCACTTACGACCATCGATTTATAGTCCCCCAGCATCAGGGTCATCATAAATATCATTAATGACAACAGTCCAATAAGAACGCCAATCATCATATGAACCATAAGTTCAGGAATTGAAAACATAATATCCATCATTCCATACATCGGAAAGGCATTGTTATATGAAGGATAGACTGCAAAGAGATTCATCCACATTCCGATTATGAACTGCACTGCAAGAAGAGATAATTCAGCCACTATGGCTATGGACAAGAAGTGAGTGCCCTGCCCATTGAATTGAAACACGTGTCCTCTAGACGTCATGATTTTACCTGTATATTCCAATATCCGAGAGAACTATTAAAGCTTTCCTAAAATGCTATGGCAATTACATTCCGTTAGGTGAATAATTGTATGCCTCTCTGGATCATTGCCTCAAAGTTCATAATTTCCTCTAAGCGGCCTGAATATTTCTTGACGCCTGAGCCGCATTCATCATCTGATCGTTGTATGGAGTATCGCTCAGATTGTCCTCAAGTATCATTCTTGTTCCATCAGCTACGAGTTTATTAACAGTGCTCACTGTCATACCAGGTTTCCTGAAATGTTCTCTCCGCTTTGCAAATACAGCGGAGATCCCATCCGAACCAAAGACAGTTTTCACGTAGATCGGGTTGTCCAGGTTCTGGAACAGGGCAAGCTGGACACCGCTCTGTGCCAGAACATGCCCTGTTGCTGTATTGCCATTTCGTTTCCTCACATTCCTCCTGATCTTCCTGAAGAACCTCTCCATGCCGTTGTTCGTCCTTGGCATGGTTCCATCTGCGTTGTTTGCAAACAGCATGATTTCACGCTCATGGTACCTTTCAATGATGTGTTTCGCAGCCCTGATTATGTGAGGAGCTATGTTCTCATGAAGGTATACTTCCATCTCCCCTATGACCGTGTTGCACTGATCGTGAATGGATGCATCATCCGGAATGTCATCCGACAGATTGCCCTTTTCCGGGATCCGGAAGGCAAATCGAAGCTTCTGGAAGAGCATGTTCACCTCGGAGAGTTTCTTTGCAGTTTCCACTATGCTCTGATCGGTTACTATGCGGCCTATGTATTTCCTTGCACTGCTGATCAGTTCCATGGATTCTTCGCCTGCTGCCTTTTCTGAAAGCTCAGATAAGAGCTTTCCCGCTTCTTT
The DNA here is from genome assembly GCA_002505185.1 of Ferroplasmaceae archaeon UBA567. Classification (GTDB taxonomy): domain Archaea; phylum Thermoplasmatota; class Thermoplasmata; order Thermoplasmatales; family Thermoplasmataceae; genus Ferroplasma. Next base: position 12,552 of record DAUP01000041.1, read on the forward strand.
CAGTGAAGTGAAGAAGTTCAGGTGGTTCAGGGAGAACGGGAATCCATAGCCTGAACTACCGTTAACCGAAAGAACCGGTTCAATTATTCTCCTTATGGCCATGATCTCCATCTTTCCCCGGTCGGAACAGAACCCGTTTTCTATCTCTTCCAGTGTATTCTGATCGTAATCAGGCATTGATCTCAGAATGGATTTCAATGCCGATTTTATCCCCTTCCTGTTTATCTTGAGACCGAGATTGTTATGCATGTCCACCATCAGACCCTTTCCAAGGTCTCTGAGAAAGTGCATCAAGCAGATCCTTATGGGCATTCCATGGAAGACCTCTGCAAGGGCGGTGAGTATGCCCGATCTCATATCGGATATGGATCCTGATGGCGATCCGAATCTTTCCTTCACCTTCATCAGGATGTCCTTGATGTTCTCATATGATTCCGAGGCGTATTTCTCCGCATGGAGAGTGAAATTAGATATCGAATCCCTTACAACGACGATCATGTCAAACTTCGAATCCGTCGTTCCGTCTATCTGCAACACATAATTATGCATGGCACCCTTCAGCTTTTTCCAGCTTTCCTCATGAATCCTGGATAATATGCGGAGTGCCATGTTCGTCACATTCCTTGCATGGCTCCCGCTTATTCCCCTCATCCCGCCCTGTTCGGATATTTCCGAGCAGCTAAGTCCATGGATGAACCTGCCCATGGAGGCCTCAATCATGATGTCATTGGCGTATATGCAGTGTGGATTAACGATGGACTTCAGCCTTTCGGATCTGAACATTGTTCCATGTCTTCTGCATCCCATGATTTTATGGACTGCGGTGAACTCGCCCATCTCCCATGATCTGATCGTCCTCCTCTCCGTCTTGTATTCCACAAGACGGGAATGGCACTGAGGGCAGACAGTGCGATCCGTCCGGAATATGATCTCCGAGATCATTTCAGCCTCAGGAAGGTCTTCTTCAGCTTGAGATCGTTCTCTATCATGATCTTTGTTATTGGCCATGAATCATACTCGATCCCGATCTTCTTCAGGATCGAATCTATATCCTCCTGGCTTATCTTCTTGTCCAGGAGCCTTTTGATATAGGGCAGTATGTCCTCCAGTTTGATCTCATTCTTCGAATGCAGGTCCTTTCCAAGGTATCCAACATACTTCTGCACAACCTTTCCTTTCACACGCTTTTCGTCAACAAGGCTGTAATAGGTATTTCCATCCTTTCTTGTTACTTTTTTAGGTCTCACTGTCATGTGGACTGTAATTACATCCCACAATATAAATGTTTCGGTACGCCGTATTTTACGCAAGAAATGATACAAAACATTGCTATTCATCTAACGGAATATAATTGCCATAGCTAAAATGCTATGCCGGACATTGACTGTCTGTGCTGTATATAGTATTTATACCAGTAATTAACATGTCAGAATTCTATGTTTTAACAGATTTTATTGATTGAAACAGTTTATCTGTATATGGATTGTCTTTTATTCTGCTGTTTATTATCATATCAGTGCCCTTTTCAACAAGCTGTATAATCTTTTATGTGTCATTCCATTATTCCTGTATGGCATAATGTGCTTTGCCAGTACTGAAGCAATATTGTTGTTTCCAAATACTGCCTTTACATAATCCTTATTCTCTATATTCTGGAATATTGCAAGTGAAACGCCATTATTTGCAAGCATGTTTCCTGTAGCTATATTGCCACACCTTTTGCGTATATTCCTTCTCAGTTTCCTGAAGAACTGCTCCATTCCATTGTTTGTCCTTGGTATGCTATGTTCATTATTATTGGCAAATAACATTGTTTCCCTGTTCCTGTACCTTGATATTACAAGCTTTATTGCTTTCATTAAATATCCAGGAATATCCGCATGTGTGTATACTTTCAGTTCATCCATAATGTTATTGCACTGTTCATGTGCAGCAATATCATCCTTTAAATCATCGGATAGATTTCCATGGTCAGGCACATTGAAGGCTTTCCTCAATTTATTGAATATTGCATTGATATTTGACAATTTATCTGCATTCTCTTTAATTTTACCATTGCCCGTAATTTTCTGCAATAATTGCATAATATTATTGATATAATTTAATGATTCTTTCGACTTAACATTTGCATATAGTTTTAGCAATCTATTCTCTGCTTCCCTGCATGCATTATAGAAATTCAAATGCCTTAATGTGAATGGAAAGCCATACCCTGATGATTTTATTAATAGCAATCCCTCAAGTATATGCCTTATTCCCATTATTTCCATATTATTTATGTCACTGCAATAGCCATTTTCAATATCATATAATGTTTTCTGGCTATACTCTGGCATTTCCCTCAGAATAGCCTTTAATGGCGATTTTATCCCTATCCTGCTAATAGCTATTCCCAGTTCTGTGTGCAGTATTTCCATTAAATCCTTTCCTATATCCCTTAAGAAATGCATCAGGCATATTCTTACAGGCATTCCTGGAAATGCATCCTTCAATGCTTCCAGTATTCCAGACCTCATGTCCGATATTGATCCTGAAGGTGTTCCAAACCTTTCCCTAATATTAACAAGCACATTCCTGATATTGCCATATGATTCCGGGAATATATGCTGTGCATCTATAACAAATCCTGTAATGGCATCCTTTGCTGCAACTATAATATTATATTCAGAATCTGCTGTGCCATCTATCTGGAGTATGTACGATTCCATGAATTCTTTTATTTTTGCTATATTCCCATAATGGTTTATTCTGAATGCTTCAATAATACTATTGCCTGCCCTTCCCGCATGCCTTTCGGATATTCCTGCATATGATGATATCTCCGAACATGATCTCCCATATACGAACCTATCCCTGGCTGCCTTTAATATTACATCATTTGCATATGTGCATTTATTCCTTATTATATCTTCCAGTTTATCTGACTTATATACAATGCCATCATTCTTGCATACCTTTAGCCTGTGCACAGCAATGAAATCCCCTTCAATGGATTTTGCAGTTCTCCTGTATGGCCTGTAAAACCTTAACTTATTGCCACATAAAGGGCATTTATTAAGAACAGTGCTGAATGCAATTTTAATCATTTTAGCTTCAAATATATTTTATCCAGCTTCAGATCATTCTCTATAATTATTTTAGTTATTGGCCATGCATCGTATTCTATCCCTATCTTCTTCAATATTTCATCAATCTCTTCCTGTGATATTCCGTGCTTTAACAGCCTCTCCACATATGGCAATATATCTGAAGCCTTTAACTCATTCTTTGCCTTAGGGTCCTTTCCAAGGTATCCTATGTACTTCTGCACAACCTTCCCATTAACCCTCTTCTCCTCTATCAGTTCATAATATTCTTTTCCATTTCTCCTAACCTTATGTGGCACTAATGTCATATGTGGTAATTACCACATACAATATAAACCTTTCGAAATCATGTATTTTCAATGAAAATTATACAAAATTCACAAATTATTCAACACTCAATGGCTGCCATAGCTAAAATGCTATGGCAATTATATACCGTTGGATAAATAATATCAACACCTTCTGATATTGTTAGGAATCATATAATCTCCAGTGATTTCTAAAACTTATGTTAAGAATTATTTACTTTCAACTGTTATTGCTGATAAATAGCTATTTTTACAATACCCTGCGGTTAAACATATATCCTGGATATTATTGCATATGGATATTTTATCTATTAAGAAGCATGCATGTCCCGTGATGCTTTTGCCAGAGCCATTACATTATCACTGTATGGATTATCACTCAAATTATTCTCAAGGATCATATTAATACCGGTATCTATGAGTTTGATCTGTTCCACTTAATTTAGGACGGTTATAATTGAGAATATATAAAAATATTATAATATCCCAAAAGTGTGCTATATTCGCGATTATTGGCAGATATACGAAGATAGGGATTAACCATTCCCAGAACATAATTTACCTAGTAACCCAGTAAAAATCACACGGATATACTGTAAAAATATGATGATAAGGTTCGCCTATGGAGATACAGCAAAATAAATGATTTTATTAATCTAACCATATCATCATAAGTGTCCAAATTTAGAGGGGACACACCAAGTTTAACTATTTTTATCATGGTTAACCCTTTTCTCTTAAAATGCATTCTATGCCTTGCAAATACAGATTGTATACTCTCTTTTCCAAATACAGCTCTTATGTATTCAGGATTCTCCATATTCTGGAACAATGCAAGGGAAACACCTGTCTGTGCTAGAATATTCCCTGTTGATGTATTGCCATTCCTCTTCCTTAGATTCCTTCTGAGTTTCCTGAAGAACTGCTCCATTCCATTGTTAGTACGTGGTATTGTATTGTCTGCATTGTTTGCAAATAGCATTTCCTCCCTTTCATGGTATTTTTCAATGATGTATTTTGCTGCTTTGAATATATGTTCAGGTATGTTTGCATGGATGAATATATCCATTTCACACTACAAAAAGAGGTAATCCATTAATAAGGTATGCTCTGTATCTATCAACTATACCTGCAATAAAGTATAATCCAGTAATCAAACGATATTGCACAAGGAAGAAGAATGATGGAATGAAAGGAAATAAGCTATTAATTGCATCTTCCAACAAATTGTTGAATATCATATACTCTGTATTGAAGAATAATAAGGATTTTAAAGATCCTTTAAATAAAATAAATTAAAAATAATTAAAGGAAATGCGTAATTTTGAATATTAATAGCGTAAACTATAGTAGTTATCAATATTTATGTGTCAAAAGTTAAATTAACATAGTATACTGATATTCAATGCAACGAAAAGGAGAAAAGGCAGTGTGAGCGCAAACCAAAGAATCATTACACCTTCCAACAATGTTTTAACCACCCTTAAGATCCCCAGATTTTCATAAATCCCATCATTTCTTTCTCTAATCTAACTCCACAAGTCCTTCGTCCACGGTTACGAAGTCGCTCTTCAGCCTTGATAATGAAAAATCAGGAAAAGATATAAAACATGTTATGTGATACATTAGACTTCAGAGAAATTCTTTCATTCGACCATTTCATGCTTCTTATCCTTCCGGGATCCAAGAGATGATGGCCGTGCGTATATTCATTTGCTGCTGAATACTTTCCTTTTTTGATATAAGCATCTCTTTTAGCAGTTTTATTTCATTGGGGTTATCTCGTATCCCTAATAGACCAGAAAGCATTTCCATGATCTGGGTTGGTTCAGGCATTCTGATCTCTCTCTGTTCGCTGTAGACCGAGACATCGGCGATTATGCCCATATTCAGCATTGTTGAATAAATGTCTGTAAAAGTTAGCATGACAGGCAGGGGATCAGAAGGGTGAAATACTGGCCATATGTCCTTCAGGAATCCAAATATATGATCTACATGGACAACCAGTATGCATTTCTTGCTTGCGGAACGCTCCATTGCATGTATAAATTCAACAGGATCATCGGCGAATTGAATTACAAAAGATGCAAACGTGACTTCAGCGCGTACCGTTTCTTTTGTAGGCCAAGAATCTGGAACTACTTTTATGCTTGGCATAACACCTGCTTTCTCCGCGTTTGAAAGGAGCCACTTGCGCATTTCTCCGCTTGGCTCTATAGCTGTCACAGAGCATCCCGATTGTGCAAGCGGTATTGCAAATCTGCCGGTACCACTTCCTATGTCTATTATGGAACGATCGGGACCAAGGTTTTGCAGAATTTTTTGATACAATGGAGATGTCCTTGGATCAATGGATTGTGATAACTTATTCAGATTGTCGGCCATTATTTTCATAACAGCCGGAGTCAGCATTCTGGATCCGAGCTTTTCTGCATTCATATCATAACCACCGAAAGAATTTACTATTCCTTTGAGTTTTTTTTCCACCTCGTCCAGAAAAGCCTCCACATCATTTGAACTGTTCGGACTGAGTATATGGAATATCTCGCCGGGCAACTGAACTGATATCTCAGAATGATCGCTTGCCTTTTTCACTATGAGGTGGCATGGGAGAACCGATTCCAACCTGGCATCTATCGCAAGCGCTCTACTGGCAAATCCTGCATTACAGATATCATATGTCCTGAGTTCTGTGTAGTCTAATCCTTTGCTTTTCAGGATTTCGCTGGTTTTTATCTCTGCCAGAACGGCAAAACCATTCTTTTTCACCACGGCTGGTACATCAGAACACGCCTCCTCAAATGTCAGCTTGGAATCTATCCTGTATTCTATTGCCATATTATTGTCCCGACGTAATCTCGTTTTTCATGCTCTTGTACTCTTCCATGCTGATTTCACCCTTCGCATAACGGATATTCAGGATACCCATCGCTGTCATAATGCTGTCGTCCGATTTGCTGCCCATGTTTCCATGGTCATGCATGTTGTGCTCGCCACTTCCTTTTTCTGAATGATTCATACATCCGCAAGACATGCTCTAACAATTACGGGGTGATACTTAATACTTATGTTTGCACCTATACCGGACATTGAGTGTCTGCCCCATTACGATGTAGATACAGAAAATTGCTGTACTTTTAGATATTTTTCTATACACCCCAATTGTTATCTGAGCTATTGTATTGTAAATCCAGTATTTATACCGATAATTAACATGGAAAATTCTATGCTCTTGCAGATTTTATTGACTCAAAAAGTTTATCTGTATATGGATTGTCTTTTATTCTGCTGTTTATTATCATATCAGTGCCCTTTTCAACAAGCTGTATAATCTTTTTATGTGTCATTCCATTATTCCCGTATGGCATAATGTGCTTTGCCAGTACTGAAGCAATATTGTTGTTTCCAAATACTGCCTTTACATAATCCTTATTCTCTATTGGTGTGTCCCCTCTAAATTTGGACACTTATGATGATATGGTTAGATTAATAAAATCATTTATTTTGCTGTATCTCCATAGGCGAACCTTATCATCATATTTTTACAGTATATCCGTGTGATTTTTACTGGGTTACTAGGTAAATTATGTTCTGGGAATGGTTAATCCCTATCTTCGTATATCTGCCAATAATCGCGAATATAGCACACTTTTGGGATATTATAATATTTTTATATATTCTCAATTATAACCGTCCTAAATTAAGTGGAATAGATCATACTCCCTCCTTTTATTATCAATATCCGGTGATACAAGCCTCAATTCCAATCCATTCCTGAACCCTACAATCTTAGAGTTGAACGTTTCCTCTTTTATTACAGTATAATCGGCATTCTTCCTGAGCCTTGAAACAAAGTTAATATTATTCTCCTTTAATTCCTTAAGCCTGTCATAGCTATAGTACCCTAAATCAAATGTTAAAACAGTATTGCCAGACATGTATTCGTTTATATGCCATAACAGATCATCAAATACTTTGGAATCATTTACATTTGCAGGTGTTATTATTGCCTTCAATGGCAATGCATAGTGATTTGTTTTAGCTGCAATATGGATCTTTATCCCATTTCTCCTTTTCTCCCTCTGGTATATGCCGGAACCATTAACCATTGTTTCTATAAATGTAGAATCTATTGCCAGAATACTGTATAGTTTGTCAAGATAATCATGGTATATATCATACCTGTGTGCCTTTATGAATGTGTTTAAAAGGCTGTAGAATACCTTCTCAGATATAGTGTATGGCCTTTTATTGTTGAGCTTTGACAGCTGTGATTTGCTTATTCCATTGTTATATGCTATATCTGTAAGGTCATTCTTTTTAATTATCCCTTTTGCTAATATGGATAGATGTGCTGACAGGTTAAACTTCTTAGAATAGCTGTCTATGCCTATTCCTTCAACCTTTGATTCCCTTGATATTTTATTGCAGTGTTTTTTAAGAATTTTATTGACATGCTTGAACATGATTATAAATTAAGGCTCTTCGCACTTTCGTATGGGTAAATAAAAATGATAGACCGCAGAGAGGCTTCATTTATTGGGTTTTATCGCTCATCATAAAAGACTGGTCTCGCTGGGCATCCGCTAACTCCCACTGACCTTAAAAAACCGGCTTTCCTTGTTATCCCATTGATGGGGACCCACATGAAAGTGGGAAGAACCTAAATTAAATCATAGAATAAATATGATACGGTCATACATAATGGTTAAATACTGGAAACTGGTATGTTATTATTGGAATTGTTTTTGAGATTATTGGTATCATAGCTTTTTTATTGGCAGGTAATGCACCAGAACTATTTCTAGCAAGGGCTATGCAGGGTTTAGCAAGTGGTGCAATATCTGGTCCAGCAGGTGCATTATTATTTCATTATCGTGGAAAAACAGGTGCAATCCTAACATCTTTTTCAACATCATCAGGAATCGCGGTGGGGCCATTACTTGGCGGTTTTATGGCTGAATATTTACCTTTCCCTTTAAAACTGGTATATATTATCTCATTAATAATTACTATAATTCCTTTTATTTTTATTATTCCTGTAATAAATAGATTCAGAATAGATAACAATCATAATGTTTTTAAATTCCATTTTCCAAAACTGGATATGGAAGCAAAGAATTTATTTATATTAAGTGCAGCCACAGCATCTATTGCCTGGTCTATTACCGTATTTTATTTGTCTTTGTCACCGTTTTATATTATAGAGTTATTGAACATTTCAAATATAGCAATAACAGGTTTATTAGTATTTTTGATGTTAGTAATATCTTCAATAATGCAGATTTTATCAATGAAAATTAATATATTTAATTCTTTAACTATTGGGATAATTTCTATTATTATTGGCATTATCCTCATTATTGTATCATTGCCGTTTAAATCTATATTAATTTTTAGTGCAGCAACAATCACGATTGGAATAGGGGGCGGATTTGCCTTTACAGGAGCTACCAGGGGAATCAGGACAATTGCACCTCCATTAAGAATGGGTAATGTTTTATCAAATTATTATATGATACTTTATTTCTGTATGGGATTTTCTGATATTATTCTAGGACTTATAGATAATATGTTAGGATTATTCAATGGGATTTTATATTATGGTTCCAGTTTAATAATTATTTCATTAGTAATTATAATATTTCTATATAGGCATAGAATGAAAATAATTATAGATTAATATCGTTTTATATTAGATTTTTATTATATAAATATTATTGATTTTTATTTCTCACCATTCCTGGATTCTTCTTTGAATCTCTTCAGCAGCTCCGGATCCTTTAAAATTTCTTCCAGGATTTCCTCAATCATTTTATTTTTGAATCCTTCCGGGGCTTTTTCCAGGATGCTCTTGGTCATTCCAGGTATAACAGAGGAGCTTTTCAGTGTGGACACAATATTGTTTTCCTTATCCTTGTATTCCAGGGCCAGCTTCTCATTGAATGGCATAAAGCAATTTGTGCAGTATAATGCAGTTGAAGCGTTTAAATGGTCGCATCTCGGGCATTTCTTAGGCTTTTCCTCTATTATCCGATCCTCATCTACATGTATTCCATAGGCTTTTAGGATCGCATTATCCTGGCCCCTTCCAGACAAATGCACATATATTGCAGTCATCTGGCTACCATGCACCCATCCCATTTGATTCTCACGTGGTGCTTCCGGAACTTTAGAAGCCAGCATTGAGGCCCTGGTATGCCTGAACAGATGCGGATATATCCTTTTCTCTATTCCTGCACGCCTTCTCACATTAATAAATAATCTTCTGATAGCAGTATATTGCAGCTGCTTATGCATGGTAGTACCCTGCAGGCCGGTAAAAAGGTATTCATCCCTGCCATCCTTGGTTTTTAAGTAATCCCTCAGGTAAGCGATTGAATCTCCTATTATCCTTACACTGCGGTTTCCCGTCTTTCCATGCACATGCAATAATGCACCGTATTCATCATAAACAACATCTTTTATCCTCAGGTCCAGTATTTCCCCTATCCTGCACCCTGAATCGTATGGAATGGAGATAATTGCCTTATCCCTGGCATTGTTGCAGTTGTTAATCATTTCATCTATATCTGCCCTGGTAATAAGATCCATCTTCTTGTCATGGCTTGGCTTCCGGCTAACTTTAAGATTTGCCATATAATCGGGTAGTGTGCCAAATTTCCATCTGTAGAACCGTTTCATCACGTTTTCATAATCAATTAAAGTCTGGTCCGTGTATTTTTTCTTGAAGTCCAGGAGCATTGTTATAATTGCCCTCTTGTCCGGGTTAAGGAACTTATCCTGAAGATTGTTGTAAATAATCCTTAGCTTTGTCAAATAGAATAATTCCCTGAAACCTGTTATGCCTGTTATCTTGACTTCATCAACAAAATCTAATATTGCATTCCTGGCTTCTGCGTTTATCTTCCCTAATCTTGTATGCTCTGATTTTATATCCCTTTCTACCCCATATATTGCCATTACTTTGCTATTGATACAGAGGGATTTAACCTTTTAGCAGTAAGCCGCCGACGGGATTCGGTCCCGCGACCTCGTGCTTACCAAGCACGCGCTCTACCAGGCTGAGCTACGACGGCATTAAGGGTTAATAACAAGTGTGTATAAATTATTTTTGAATTTTTATTGAATAAAGTGTTAAATACTTATTATATATAATAATTTTAGATGATTAACCAGGATATAGAGGCAGACAATATTAAGCGGCAATGGGTGGATTTCTTTGACCGTTACGATTACAATGACCAGATCAATAAACTTCGAAGCGACTATCCTGAGGTAAAATCCCTGTATATTTCATACAATGATTTGTCTGGCTATAGTTCAGAATTCATTGAGGGGTTGATGAAAGACCCCTATTATTATCTGACTATTGGAGAATTTTACATCAAGGAAACACTGGGTATTACCTACAGTAAAGTGAGACGTATAAATATCAGGCTGGAAAATATCCCAGAGGTAAGCGGTATAAAATATGAAATACGGAATGTTAGAAGCAGCAATGTAAATTCATATATATCCATAAATGGGATAATAAGGAAGAATACAGAGGTATTGCCACGGTTGCAGTATGCCGCATTCAAGTGCCCTGCGTGCGGTGAACTTACAGTTGTTCCTGAAGATATACAGAAGCTTTTCGAACCTACAGCCTGCCAGGCATGTGGATGGAATAAGGGAAAGCTCAAACTTATCCCGGAAGAATCAGAATTTGTGGACACCCAGAAGCTGGAAATACAGGAAAACCCTGATACAATAGATGGAACTTCACAGCCACAGAGGCTTACACTAATTATTGAGGATGACATCACCGGTAAAATATACCCCGGTGACAGGGTAAACGTATATGGCATATTAAAGGCTGATGAAAAACATATAGGAAACACAATGTTGACCGAATATAACATATATCTAAATGTGAACAATTTCAAAAAGGAAACAAGAGACTTTGAAGAAATTAAAATTAACGATGAGGATGAAAAGAAAATCAGGGAATTGGCAAAGGAGCCAAATATACTGGATAAACTGGCAAGATCTATTGCACCTTCAATTTATGGCCTTGAAGTAATCAAAAAATCTCTTGTACTCCAGCTTTTTGGTGGTGTTAGAAAGATAATGAAGGACGGAACTCATATTAGGGGAGATATACACATACTCATGATAGGGGATCCGGGAACTGCAAAATCCCAACTTTTGCGGTACATGACTTTCGTTTCGCCGAGAAGTGTATTTGCTTTCGGAAAGGGATCAAGCGCTGCAGGATTAACTGCGGCTGCAGTAAGAGATGATTTTGGGGAGGGCAGATGGACACTTGAAGCGGGTGCACTGGTTCTTGCGGATAATGGTTTTGCTGCTATAGACGAACTTGACAAGATGGACAAGAATGATACTGCATCTATGCATGAAGCCATGGAGCAGCAGTCAGTCACAATATCAAAGGCAGGCATAATGGCCACACTTAAATCCCGATGCTCAATACTTGCGGCTGCCAATCCCCGGTTCGGAAGGTATGATCCCATGAAAACAATAGCAGAACAGACAGAATTTCCTGCTCCTCTGCTCTCGAGGTTTGACATAATTTTTAAGCTGATTGATACTCCCAATAGAGAAATAGATGATAAGCTTGCGGAACATGTGCTTAAAACCAACAGGCTGGGTGAAATTTACAGGAGTCTTGAAAACAGTAACCTTGACATAAATATTCCTGATGAGGAGAATTTTTTAGCAGAACTGGACAAAGATCTCATAAGGAAATATGTTTCATATGCAAAAAACAGAATATTTCCAAGGTTAAGCGATGAGGCTATCAGCATATTAAAGGAGGAGTATGTAAAAACTCGCGCCAGTGGCATAGATTCAGTGCCAATAACTGCCAGGCAGCTTGAATCCACCATAAGGCTAGCAGAAGCTTCCGCAAGGGCAAGACTATCTCCCATTATCACAGTGGAGGATGCTCTGCTTGCAAAGGGTGTTGTGGACTATTACCTTAAGGAGGTGTCTGCCATGAATGGTCAGGTAGATATAGACATACTGAATACGGGAATAAGCACTAAGCAGAGAACGGAACTTGAAATCGTTTTATCAGTGATTAAGGAAGCAAAGGAAAGTATGGGTGAACAGAAAAAAGCACCCGATATTGAAACCGTTATAGAGATGTTGAAGCAGAAAGGAATAAGCAGGGAAAGGGCTGAAACCGATCTCGCAAGATTAAAAAGTGATGGATTTATTTATGAACCCTCAAATAAAAGGGTGGATGTGATTTGATTGAATGACATAAACATGAAAATCCTTAATATCAATGGCGAGGTAATGCTCGCAGCAGCAGACAGCGAACTTATGAACAGGGACCTGAGAGAGGGAAAGTTGCATCTTAATGTTAAACCGGAATTTTATGGGGAAATGAAAGTTTCTGAACAGACATTCATTTCATCCCTTGGCATATGCACCATAGCAAACCTCGTAGGTGAACATGTGGTAAATGCAGCAATTGATGCAAACTATATAGACAAAGAGAATATAATAAAAATAGATGGGGTACCACATGCACAGCTTGCAAAGATTGTATAGTTAATTATTTAAATAACCCTCAGTATATGTCGTGAATTATATTATTAACTATGAAAGTAAATGATGCCCTCAACCAGAACTTTATTCTGAAACTATTCAATATATCAATAGAACGGATTAAATACAAAATGGAAGAGAGCCATACAATCAAATGCTCTTCCATGGTAGTG
>DAUP01000124.1 GCA_002505185.1 Ferroplasmaceae archaeon UBA567
GAAACTGGACCATCTGGCGATTTTAGGCCAATAAGTTTTACATCCGTGTCTATAAGGTATCTCATCAGTGTCACCCTAAGATGATACCGTGATATATTTAACTTTCCAGCAATTTCATACAAATTTTCACCTTTTGGCAACAATTATAACCTAATTGTTGCTATAGGATAATTTCGGGTAGGTTAACACTATGAGAGATTATGTACAAGAAGAGAAATTCCTTTCAGCTCTAGCATCTTCCACAAGACTTGAGATTCTAGATATGATCTCGGAAGGACACACGAATCCAGGTGATATTGCAGAAAGGCTTAACAAACATAGATCATCAATAGAAAAACACCTACGCATATTAGTTACTGCAGGTATAATTGAGAAAGAACCCTCATTGAATGAAAGAGGGCAATTATCCATGAGGTATAGAATTAGCATTGATTTGTCAGGACTTCATTCTTTTGTCGATGCGGTTCTGAAAAATCAAAACCATAAAGATAATTCAACCTCATAATGGAAAAAATTGCCTCACCTTTTTGGTTGTGTCCAAGGCGCCGCTGGAATCTTATCAAACTTATGACAATACCAGGATTAACCCATTATTCTGAAGCGATTTATTAATTGACTGTGCGTTATTAGGTATCCACTTAATTATTTAACCGGCTCCCTACCTATCCTCTTCAGAATATGATGCAATATTTATAATTGTCAACTCCTTTGCTATCTCCGATATTTTCATTCCATTTTCCACAATATTTCTTATCATATACCACCTCTCATCACGCAACATCTTGTTTCCCTCATCTCTGTAAAGAAATGGGGAAATTTAACTTGGCGTTGACAATATAGGCAGAAGGATAAGATAATAGTGATCAAATTGCGCAATGCAGAATTCGGTTTTCCAGGGCCACTCCGAGACAAGTTGGTGACAGCTATCCTTAACGGGAGCAAGGTTGCAACAACAAGCTTGGAATTGGAGTTCAGGCTTAATAGTGAATCGCTCCCTGTCCCTAGAGAGCGTTCTACCGTGGTCGATTCCGACAACATACCAGTTGGGATAATAGAGACTGTTAATGTCAAGGTTATTCCACTTGGTGAAGTTGGAATAGAACATGCCATAGATGAAGGAGAAGATTATCAAACCGTTTCCGCTTGGCGATTGAGTCATGAAAAATTCTGGTATAGCGGTGAAATGCGTGAGGAACTGGGTGATCCAGACTTCGTAGTGGATGACTCTACACTTGTAGTACTTGAGAGATTTAAATTGGTAGAAAAACTCCGGTAACATCTTGTAATAGAATTGATTTTGAAGTCACATTTAACGTAATCTTTGGTATAATTAGGAACTTGAGGGGACTAATTCTGTGGTTCAGAAAACCCATGTGAACTAAGGTGGTTTATCCGTTCACAGATCCCGTCACAATGAACATCCAATCCTTTAGGATGGAGAGTATGTCAGGTATCTCTAAGTGGTATGATTTTATATGCAGAATAATGGAAATCCATGGAAAAGTCGGAAAGATAAAATGTAAGATTGTGAATTGAACTTTATTTTCCTATTTGATGCCATATATTATATCTTTCAGTGCAACAGCGTTGTTGTGTTCAACATTCCGGGATGAATACACAAACGTAATATTATTATTTTCTTTCATCAGGGTCTTAATTCTCTCTATTCCTGCATTTCCTGTTAATTCCAGGTAATATCTCCTCACAAATTCTTCCCATTTTTCATCTTCATGGTTAAACCATTTTCTAAGTTCTGGGGATGGAGCAACATCCTTTAGCCACAGATCTATATGTGCTCTTTCCCTGGAAATTCCTCTGGGCCATAATCTTTCTACCAGAATCCTGAACCCGTCATCTTTATCTGGCTTTTCATAAATGCGTTTTACGGTTATCATCTCTCAACTACTGTATATAATGATAAGCTTATAAATTTGATATGGGATTGTTAAGAAACTAATTGCAATATATTAAATAAAAGTTTTAATTGAGTATATATATGACTCCTGCCGATAAAAAACAGGTATTGCAAAAATCTGCAGTATTATCAAACGCGTCACTGATACTTATATTCCTTATATATATAATTCTCTCAGAAATTCCATTCACAGTATATTCACTGGTTATCATGGTTGGCATAATTATAGGAAATAGCCTTCTTTTCATGCATTTCAAGAATATAATGAGGGACCAGGAATCGGATGAAAACATATTCGAGTATATTTCCGACGACCTTAGCTGGAGATACGTAACATATCTATCCATATTTTTCCTTGTAATGTTAATTGCCCAGGGTTACATAAAAGCCGTGAATGCCTATTCTGATCTTATCATATTAAACGCATTTATAATATTTATATGGGCCGTTTCAGCCAATAGCCCCATGGTAAACATACTGGTTAGAAAATCGGAAAAACTTCAGGATATTTATATTAATAATGAAGCAGCCGATCTTTCCGTTGAAATGGGCATAAAAGAGCCAGAAATATACATAATAAATACGAATGGAAGAATAGCCAATGCCTTTGAGGTGAATAAGAAGGAGTCATATGTATTCTTAACAAGTTACCTGATGTCAATACTGGATCATGATGAAATAGTAGGTGTGCTTGCCCATGAGCTTTCACATATAAAGCTAAGGCACAACAAAAAAACCATATTCGTTAATTTCATAGTATTTATTTTCATGCTTAACCTTATATCACTGTCATTTACCTCAACAAACCCGTCATTCTTTTATATGGCACCTGTATTTTTTATAGTACTCATTCTATTTATCATGATTGTTTTACCAGCTATTAAACGGCACAACGAAGTAGAGGCGGATTTAAATGCAGTTAAATATGTAAATAAAGACTATCTTATAGATGGCTTAAGGCGTATATCAGAAACAGATAAAATTCCAGAAAATGTTATGCGATCATTGAGCCTGGACCATCCTTCCACGGAGAAAAGGATACGGCTCATAGAAAATAGTAAATCCTGAATTGTTATACAAGTCTATGCTCAGGTTGATTATAGCAGATGCTGAACTTCAGACCGTTCCAGAGAACATGGCCAGGGATCGGGCAATAAGAAATATTGCAGAGAAAAATCACAAAAAACCTACGGAAATGCTACTTGATTCAAATTATATGCATACTACCATTGATAAATACTTCCCTGGGGAATCCAATAGAAGGGGAAGGCCGGATATAATATATATTTTTCTGGAAGTGGCAATGGAATCCATATTAAACAAAAACAAGATGCTTGATGTTTATGTCCATACAAGGGGGAACTATATAATTCATATAAACAGTGAAACTAAACTTCCACGATCATACAATCGATTCCAGGGGCTCATGGAGGATCTTTTCAAAAAGCGTTCTATAAATTACAATGGGAATGAACTTCTTTCAATGAGGGAAGGCGCTATAATACCTTTCCTTAAAAACCTTGATGGAAAAACTGTGGCGCTTTCTCCAGAGGGCACCAGTTCTTCCCTATCGACCATAATAAATCAGGATAATCTTAATGTTATAATAGGCGGTTTCTCACAGGGAGATTATATATCGGATATATATGGAAATTTTCCTGCATATAAAATATTCAACGAGGAACTGACAATATGGTCTGTGGGCATGGAAGTCATATCCCAGTATGAACGTTATGCATCTCTATTAGGGTGACATCCTCCCCTCTCTAACCAGTAGATC
>DAUP01000074.1 GCA_002505185.1 Ferroplasmaceae archaeon UBA567
CCAGAGGTTATACTTCCGAAATGTACAGACAGCTGTTTCATGTGCCCCATAAAAGGTTATGAAAAGAAAATACAGAAAATGAAGGATTCTGGAAATTATGGAAAGTATTATAATTCTGCTGACCAGTTCCTTGCAGGAATTTCTGAAACATACAGGATTCTGGAAAATGAAAAGGCCCCTCTCATGGGAGTTATAAAGACAAATTACGGTTCAGTTAATTACTGTAAAAGAGGAAACGCTGATGAACTTATAATATCAGGGATACAAAACTATGATAATGATATTTACAGGCTTCTGGCATTTACTAATACAGTTAAATTAAAAAAATTAAGGGTATATTCCACTAAGAATTATTTTACAGCAACATGTAGGGAAAAAATTGATAGTGATTTTATATCAGACCTTCTGAGGGAAGAGAATATACCCTTTGAAGCACAGGAAGGAAAAATAGTACTGGGAACCTCGGGAAATAAGATAACTGTGTCCGTTTATAATGCTGTGCTGGATGTCTATGAAGATTTTGACCATAACATAGTCTTCATAATGCTGAAACATATGCTATTACCTGATATTCCATTTAAAATACAGTCAGACTTCATGGATTTTATACCCGATAATCCAGAGATCATAAATGAATTCATACAGAAGAGGATCAGTACGAAACAGTTAATGGCTCATTTAAGAAAGGACAAGATCAATTATGCCCTGAAAAACAATTATTACATTATAGATTACCAGAAATATGATATTGACCAGTTTCTGGACAAACTTGAATTTGATGATGAATTAAAACCATTCATCCGGGAAAAAATAGCCTCAAAGGGATTCGTGCTTGAATCACCAAGCCAACGTAAGGTACTTGAATATCTTTTCCCGAAATATAAAAACGAAATAGTAAAATTAATGTATGATCTTACAGACTCTGAAATTAAGTCCCTGAAGGGAAACCCAGTGGAGGTTATAGAAAATGCAAAGCTCTTGAAGAGCAAGAAATCCATGGAATCAAAAATTATGGATCCATGGTCAGAGAATTCAAAGTATTTAATAGATTTGATTACATATTATTTTAATTATGGAAAATCCGACTCAATAAAATTCGGCAGAAAAAACATGCATAATGATATTCAGAAATCCATATACTATGCCTTTTTGAAAGCCGTTGGGAATGAGGAGGAGTGGATGTTCAGTGAAAACCAGATTCTGCTTGGAAAGAGGATATATGAGTATGTTGACGATATGGTGAATAACCAGGACGTGAACGATCAACTGAAGAAAATAAAGGGGATAATAGGATAATGTCCAGGCATATACTATCAAAAAAGGATTACAGAGCTTTCATGGAAAAACTTGAGAAATTCAATATAGATGGAACATCCATGGCGGATATAGAGGTAGAGACAAATAAGAAAAATGAGGTTTATTATTTTTCTGGAAAACCAATATTTTATAATGGCATCCCCACGTTATACCTGATAAACTATCTAAAGGTAAAAACATACAATGTTACCGTTGACAATGGAGCTGTTCCACATATAATGAACGGCTCAAATCTTTTTGCACCGGGAATAATTGAAATGGATATGAATATTAGAAATGGAGATATGGTTTTTATTAAAAACTCAGAAGGTTTGTATATTGCAATAGGAAAAGCAAATGAAGACAGCGATGTTATAATGGCAACTAAAAAGGGAGAGGCAGTGGAGATATTGCACTATCTGAATGACAGAATTATGAAAGAATTTTAATTGCCATGATGCCTTTAATTAACAGGATAATGGCATCATCTATTGGGAATACATTACTTTAGAAAAATCAGGCAAAAATTGACAAAATACTTAATTATACATTAGATATGTATATTACATGGAAACCTTAAATGTAGGGGATCATGCCCCGGATTTTGAAACCCTAGACCAGGATGGAAAGACAGTGAAGCTTTCGGATTTTGAGGACAAGGTTGTAGTTCTCTATTTCTACCCTAAAGACAACACTCCCGGATGTACTATGGAGGCGAAAAATTTCAGGGACAATATAGATATGTTTAAAGAGAAGGGAATATCTGTACTGGGTGTAAGTGTTGATTCTAGCGAGTCACACAAAAAGTTTCAGGAAAAATTGGGGCTTAATTTCACATTGCTCAGTGACAAACCAAAGGAGATAGTTAAGAAATACGGAGTCCTGGGGCTTGCAACGGCAAAAAGAGTTACATATATTATCAAGGATGGAAAAATTGTTTATGTATATCCAAAAGTCAGTCCCAGGGAGCATGCAAAGGAGGTCTATGAAAAAATTGAGGAATTAAAGCTTGTATAATTTCTCTTAAATTTATGATTTAACGAAATTGCTTTTTATACTGAAATTTATCAGTGAAACAATAAGTGAAACCAGCAACCATAAAACGGAAATCATTATTAAAAATGGATTGAACTTTATTACTGAATATGTTAAAATGGCTACAGGCACAAGATATTTTATTATTATCCAAAATATTGTATAGAGAGCCATAAAAATCTAAAATAAAAAATGTATTTATCCGAAAAGAGAGCTTAAACCAGCCATTGCATCTGAGTCAGATTCGTCTTTCTTCTCTTCCTTCTTTTCTTCTTTCTTTTTCTCTTCCTTCTTTGCTTCCTTTGCAGGTGCTGCTGCTACTGGAGCGGCCGCGGCATTTTTAAGGACGTCTTCTATATTGACATTTTTCATGCTTTCAAGCAATGATTTCAATCTTGCGTCATCTGCCGCCACTCCTGCGTCTGTCAGTACCTTCTTTAGGTTCTCTTCATCTATTTCTTTTCCTGCTGAGTGAAGCAGTAAAGCTCCATATATATATTCCATTTTATCACCTCATCCAAATAAAGATCCAAGTCCCGCTGCTGCGTCATCCTCGGATCCTTCATCTTTCTTGTCCTCTGTTTTGCTTTCTTCAGGGTTTTCATCCTCTATATTTTCATTATTTAAATCTTTATTTATTAATGAATTTAGAGTTGTAGCGTTTATTACAGCTTTCCTTATAAAAATATCTATATTCTTCTCATCAACAAAGTTTGCTGCAAGTGCAAGTCCCAGTGCCTGAAGATGTGCCTTAGATAGAAGTTCAGGCATTATTTCCGGCACCAGGAAGTCCGTCTTCAATGCAAGTGCTTTTGCCTTCAGGAATGCTCCTGCCATATCAGATACTATCTGTTCCACTGTGATAGAAAGTGCATCCTTTGTGTACACAAGCCCATCATCGTATGCAGCTATCATCTCAAGGCCTACTGTGACAGGAAGTATCTCAAGTTTTTCAAGTACCTGAGCCTTGTCCTTCGATATTGCCTGGCCTTTTTTTACCAGTGTAACTTCGCTCTTGATTACTATTTTACCCTTTTCTATTCCAGCCGGTATTCCTGCCTTCTGGAATACGGATATCATAGGACCTGGAGGAAATGATGTTTCCTTGGGCTCTATTACTATATCATCCTCTGCTATTTCCCCTCCCCGGGCTGCAGCCTTGGTTCTTTTAGAAACCAGTATATCGTAGACCGTTTTTGGAGATTTGGTTGTTGTTATAAGTGCTATCTGGCCATATGAGTAGTCTATAAGCCCACCAATATTCTTCTTTCTGGACTTCTCCAAAGCAAGCCTGAGCAATCTTGATCTTAGAACCTGCATTTTTGCTTCTCCACGTATGTCATTCCTAATTTTCTGAAACTCTTTGTTTCGCAATCCCTTTATACTTATAACCGCGGATACTGGACTTTCATCTATCTCCTCAGTAAGATGTTTGACCTTATCCACTTTCCACTGTGCTGGCTCTCTCATTCTATATCACCTAAATTAATTGTAATTGCCTTGCTCATTGTACTCTTAATATAAGCAGAGGCTATATTTCCCTTTCCCTTATCAAGGTGAGAGATTATCCTTTTCATAACTGTGTTGAGATTAGTATACAGGTCTTCATTTTTCATAGATTTTGTTCCAACAGGTACATGAAATGTAACCTTATCCTTGCTTCTTGCACGTACACTCTTTTTAAGATTTTCTATTAATGGTGTAGGATCCTGTCCTGGGGGTAAGGGCTTTGGCATTTTCCCCCGTGGCCCAAGAATTATACCAAGGTTTTTTCCCACATTGCCCATAATCGTTGATTCAGCCACAAAGAAATCTATGCCTTTCACAACCTTCTTAAATGATCTCTTATCATCAGAAAAATTGTTCAGGTCTTCTATTGAATATAAGAAATCTGCGTTCTTGGCCTTTTGCCGCATTTCTTCACTGGCAATGACTGCCACTTTTATATCCCTGCCCCTTCCTGCAGGAAGAATGATTTCTTCATTTATCCTGTTTTTTGGGTCAGCCATATCAACATCTTTAAGGTTTATTCCAACCTCTATACTTTCCTCAAAATTCCTTTTCTTGAATTTTTTTAGTTCTTTTATATTTTCTATAATACTATTTTCCATCACTTCTCACCGATATCTATTTCGCCAGCCTTTATTAGTTTCTGAATTTCAGAAGCATTCTTGCCATCAACTGTGATTCCCAGTGACAGCGCAGTGCCTAAAACTTCAAGGACGGCTCCTTTCATTGTGTATGAAAGTAAACCGGATTTTTTGGATTCCGCAACCTTTTTAACCTGTTCAAGTGTCAAATTTCCAGCATAACTTTCCTTGTTCTTGCCGGATCCCTTGGCTATTCCAGCCTCCTTCTTCAGCAAAGCGGAAGTTGGAGGAATACCTATTATTATTTCATATTTCTTGGTAGAGGGATCCACCACATTTACTGTTACAGGAACCTGCATACCGGCAAATGACTTGGTCTGCTCATTTATATCCTTTATAACCTGCCCAAGATTAAGACCCAAAGGACCCAGGGCAGGGCCTAAAGGAGGACCTGTTGTGGCTTTTCCACCTTCAACCATTGTTTTAACTGCAACCATATATTACACCTTCGATTATACCCTATTTCTAACTCATTTTTAATATTTTCTTTTTAACATATTTATTTAATGTGAATTTAAACGGCAATTTAACCAGATTTATCATACCAGGTCAAAATATTTTTCATCCAGTATTTATTCCTGTGTCCCCTGAAATTTCTGTGAGCAACCTGCCACTTAAGTACTCCGGTTTTATGGAAACACAAGCATATGCCTCAGTCATGGTATCACATTTATCCCATTCCCTCCAAATGTATATGATCCGCTTTCAAATGGGTCCTACCAATAATAAATTGGAAACAGGTTTCATCCACTAATCCAAAAACATTCTTAGCCTTATACTGAAACAGTGTTTCTAAAATATATCTTTCCCCATTAATATAAAATCAACGGCAGTTTATATATTATATTTTCTAAAAGCGCTTATCATATCCATGAAAAAATAAAAAATAAGATATATAAAAAGAATATCATACATGGATGATGGTAAATATTATTGACGGTAGAAAAGAAAAAAAATTTGATGATTCTACAAAGGTTCTTATTGATATATTCAGGGCTACTACTACACTGCCACTTATGCTGTATAGGGGTGCAGAGTTTATAATCCCGGTGCGAACTGTAACAGAAACACGAAGAATGAAGGCAAAAAATCCTGAATATCTTACCAGTGGTGAGAGGTATGGAATCAGAATTCCTGGTTTTAACTATGGAAATTCCCCAGGCGTCATAATCAATGAGGACCTTTCCAACAAAACTCTTCTGTTTACTTCCACAAATGGAATAAAGGTACTTTTTAAAATTATGGAATACCCTGGAACCATATATCTCTCATCATTCATAAATTTTACAGCAACATACGATGCAATAAAGGACAGCGATAGGGTATCAATTATTGTTTCTAACAGGCCTGATGGAGTATCAGATGAGGATTATATCTACGCCAACATGCTCAAAAGCAAACTGGAAGGAAAGGATGTAAATGTTAATGATTACTGCAATCAGATAAGGGTGAGCCATGGGGCAAAAAGGCTGAAAATTATGGGTGCAGGGGCAGACATAGAGAGTTCACTGAAGGTTGATATTTACAGTAACCCAGTTATCTACAGTAACGGAAAAATAATGCCTTTAATCAAATCTCTATAATATCACCAGGGGACATTGATGTGCCCCTTGATTTTGCCAGATAGCCCAGAAGATATTCGGCCCACATAAGCTTTATTTTTTTCCTTGAAACAGCTGCTTGGTCATAATTTGGTTTCATATTTACATTCTTGAAATCAAAACCCAGGAGTGTTATATGAGGTGCACCAAGATGATCGGCAAGAAAGGCTGATCGATCGCCGTCACTGAATCCACCGTAATTATAAAGATATTTCATGGGTATATGCTGTGTGGTTGCTATTCCACGGGAAAAATATCTTGCGTACTTTGTTATTGCAGGCATGTTGTCACCATGTGCATGGACAAAAACAAATGATCCGTGGTTGTATGCATCTATTATGGAATCCATATTTCCGTCAAGATCCGTTACTATCATGTCAGGGTTTCCATATAGGCTATTATAGGTTTCAATAGCAGAATCAGCTACTATTACATATCCCCCTGAAATAGTCCCAAGTACGTTTTCCAGGTTTTTACCATTGCCGACTATGAATGCATTTCTACCACGATATGGTTCTATTATCCCATCACTGTTGTGGATGAATTTTCTTAAAAGTATAGAGGATTCATAATCTGCCATTCTATTTATTTTCAATGAATCGGTGATCTGAAGGTATAATGGAAACCAGTCCTCGAAATTCATTTTATCTCCATCACATTGCTATTCTTGTTCTTTATTGAGGAAAAGTATTTATGCACTGCAGATGCAGACAGTGCTATTATTATTCCAGCTATTATGTATCCCAGATACAATGTCATGGAAGCGAATGTTATGAATCCAACAACGTACCTCACATAGTTCATCATGCCATAAAATATCAGTACTATGGCCAGAGAAAATGATATGCCATACCACATCTTTGACATGCCATGCCTTTCCTCCATATACACATCGAATGCATCGAAAAGCTCCTTTGAAACAAAGGATGCTAATGCCCACCAGACTAATACAGTAAGAAATACAAGAACCTTATTGATAAGGGGAACGGTTTTTATTGTGGACTCATAGCTGTATGCTATACCTATGACTATGATAAAGAACGAAACCACGTAAGAAAGCATGGAAATTTTTGCTTCCTGGGAATATTCCTTCATATTCACGACCAGTTTTACAATAAGCTGGTTGATCTCAACTGCCCTACCTACGAAATATGCCCCAAGGATTATGGTAACAAGCATTACCGCCCCGCTGCCAGGGCTAAGCAAATAGGATTTTGTAATTACCATATAGTATATGGTAAAGATCAAAAGCGACAATCCATAGCTCAAAAGAAGTAAACCCACCGGTATTGTGAATTTCCTTGCAATTTTCTTATCCTTGATTCCTCTGATGATATAATAATAAAGTGATTCTATATTTTCATTATGGCGCACAAGGATATGTTTTACATATCTTATTCGGATCCTCGATGATATGATAGGTATTATGTAGTCATCCTCTGCACCATCAGATACAAGTATAAGATCATCGTAATGCTCCATGGAGAGTACATCGTCTAGCTGCCTGCTAAGTATTTCGTCGGATTTTGCCCCCACATCGTCATCACCGGTGATCAGTGCAATTTCAACATTTTCATTTTTCCTCTTCAAGTCCTCATATACTCTTAGTGCGCCAAAAAGGGCGTTTGCATCAGAGTCTTCAGGATCAACAGAGATTAACTTAAGGGCTGCATTATAGCATTCCCCATACCCCGTAACGGGCCCATCCATTCCTGCCTTTATCCCGTAATCATTGTCACGGTCGACATTCAGTATAAGGGTTGTCATATACGATAACTATAATAGGAAATGTAAGTATATAAGTTTTATCAAATTGATGATATAAAAAAAATAATGACTTCAAAAGCAACATTTCAGGTAATAATAACCACAGTATAGTGTGTTGTTTCAAGTTATTTTATTATAAAATATCCGGCACTTTTCTGCCTGGCCACTCTTTTTACCATTTTTTATCAATAAGTTCCTTAAGTCCAGAATTAACCGGTGCCTTCCCGACAGATGCTTTTTTCATATATCATCTGCTGTTTCCATATTCTCTTCTGATGTGGTCCCATTGCATTCAGGGAGCTATATATTTTTTCTGAGTTGCCTGATAGGTCTACCATTTAGGATTCCAGTACTATATTTTACATAAATACTATTAAACTAATAATTATTCGAAAAAGAGTAAAAAAAAATACTAATAAGCTATTTACTGTTATGCTTAACTTTTATATGCTGTCCTCAGGCAGCAGAGGGAATTCGACTATAATATGGGATGAAAATGATATTATAATCATAGACTGCGGCATAAGCATGAAAAAGTTCTCTGAAAAAACCTCTGAATTAAATATAGAAAATCTTGAAAAATCAATCTTTATAAGTCATGAACATTCCGACCATTCATCCGGTGCCAGGGCCATATCCAGGAAACTGAAAGCTGATGTGTATTCCAGGAATAAAACATTGGAAAAACTTCGCATGGATAATGCATATAGCATAAATGGGGAGGTCGCAATTGGAAATTTCTCCATAACCCCTATAACGGTAAACCATGATGCTGTCGACCCTGTTGTCTATATAATACGAAACAGGGGGGTGAAAATATCAGTTGTTTCCGACCTGGGAGTTGTTGATGATTCCCTGCTTACAGAAATGAAAAACTCCAGTATAATGGCAATTGAAGCAAATCATGATCCGGAAATGCTTAAAAACGGTCCATATACAGAGGCGTTGAAAAGTAGAATAAGAAGCAATCATGGGCATTTGTCCAATGAACAATCAGCAGAAGCAATATATGCATGTGCCTCTGGTGAAACAAAAATTATACTTACACATTTAAGTGAAAAAAACAACACACCAGATATTGCCCTGCATACAGTAAAGTCCCATCTTCTAAACAGGGGCAGGAACTATAATTCCATAGAGGCAGCATCACAGGAGTTTGGAAGTACGCTCTATAGATTATAAGTTATACAAACAAATTAGACCATGCCAAAGTTTTTGTATGCTTTTTATATATTTCCCCGATGAATAACTATGATCTTGTTATAATTGGAGCCGGTCCAACCGGGCTTTTTGCTACGTTTCTTGCAGGTCTCAGAGATATAAATAGCATAACACTGGAAGCCTTAGACTACACTGGCGGGCAGATACCAGAACTTTATCCTGAGAAAATGGTATATGATGTACAGGGAATCCCGAAAATAAATGCTATGGAACTAAGGGATAAAATGTATGAGCAGGCAAAATTATTTGATGGTGAAATTAAACTCGGAGCAAAGGTTACAGACATTATTCCAAATAATGATCAGTATATTATTGAGGTTAACGGCACAAAGGAATATAATTGCAAGGCGATCCTAATATGCACAGGTATAGGAGACTTTACACCAAGGAAGATAGGATGCCCCGGAGAAGATGAATTCAAGGGCAAGGGAGTCGAATATAATGTAAAGGATATAACAAAGTTTAAGGGAATGACAGTCGCAATTGTTGGCGGTGGCGATTCTGCATTAGATTATGCCAATGAGCTGGCAGGCACAGCAAAGAAAGTATATGTAATACACCACAATGATAAATTCAAGGCTGCTGAAAAGACACTTGATATGGCAATGAAAAACCCCCATATTTCACTGATAATGAACACATCTATAAATGCCATAAAAGGAGACAGCCAGATCAGGGAAATTTCCATGATAAATAGTAATGATAAAACCACACAGGATATAAAAGTTGACGCACTCATTATTGCCATAGGCCACGTGGGAAAAGCCAATGTGTTTAAATCCGTAAATATAGAAACCAGCAAAAACGGCAGATCCATAATGGTAGACAACGAGTATCAGACAAATTTAAAGGGAATATTCTCCGTGGGAGATGCTGCAACAGTAGCGGGAGAGCCCATACATCCATTAATAGCTGTGGACGGTGGAAATGCCTATATTGCCATAAACTTCATCAAAAAATATTTAACACCTACCGCAACCATATTCGGAGGACACAGTTCGAGTCTTAATCTTAAATAAGCATAAAACGATATACAGTAAATGGACATCGATGATGCAATAAATGAACTGAAAACGCGAAAGGCTTCGAAGATACTGCTTCAGATACCTGATGGTTTGAAGCCTGAATCCTTCAACCTTTTCAATAAATTTTCAAAGGAATTTAACGTAATAATTAGCTCACAGTCTTTCTACGGGGCATGTGACATAGGCAATATGGAAGTATACAGGGATGTTGATTACATAGTACAGTTCGGCCATTCGGAAATACCCAATATCAAATACACGAAGCCAGTAATTTTCATAGAGTATTTTTATAATGAGATAGAAATCGAAGACGATGTTTTCTCAATACTCAAAGAAAAGGGAATAAAAAATGTGGGGCTCCTGTCCTCAGTGCAGTATTATAGGGAAATGGAATACGTGGAAAAAAGGCTGAGAATGCTTGGATATAATGTTATAATCGGCGATGTGGATGGTAGAATGAAGTACCCTGGTCAGGTTCTTGGTTGCAATTTCAGTGCTGCACATTCTGTATCTGGCAAGGTTGACGGATATCTGCTTGTAAGCACAGGCCTGTTTCATGGAATAGGTGCCCAGCTATCCACAGAAAAACCGGTGTATATACTTGATCTGAACCTGAGATCGATTAAGAGTATACAGCCAGACATAGAAAAATTCCTGAGAAAACGATATGCAAGAATAGAATCGGCAATGGATGCGAAAAAATTTGCCATAGTAATTGACACAAAAATAGGGCAGTACCGGAAAAAACTTGCATATAGCATCTACAATAAGGTAAAGAGTATTGGCAGGGATGCTATAATAGTTACTGCAGATAATATAAATCCTGTGGATTTCCAGAATTTAATGTGCGATGCTGTTGTATTCACTGGATGCCCGAGAGTTTCCATAGATGATGAGGACAAATTCAACATGCCAGTATTGACACCCATAGAATTCGAACAGTTATTTGGATTCAAAGGCAATAATAAATATATAATGGATGAAATAGTAGGTGTTGATTCCTATTCCCCTATAAGATAATTAGACCCGTGAGATACGATTTTGCAGGTAATTTTTGAGTATTTCTCATAACTGCCCTTTATGACAACAGGGCGGTAATTAATATCCCTTCCAACCATAGTTGCGTTCTTACCATTCTCAGTAATCAGTATCTGCTCCTCCCTGCCCACATACTTATCGAGTTTTTTCTCCATGTGTTCTCTGTGAAGTTCTATAATTTCATTGGACCATTCCTTCAGAAGGTTTGAATTAAGTGGTATTTTATTATAATCTTTTGTGTATGGCCTGGGGGAAAACCTGGTTACATTGATGATATCTGGCCTGTACTCTTCCAGAAATTTCAGTGTTTTCTCGAATCCTTCCCTGCTGTCGTTGTAATATCCAAGTATTATATCAGTAGCTATGGACATCTCCGGAAAAGTATTGATGAATCTGTTCCAGACCTCTTTCACTTCTTCTATGGTATATTCCCTGTTCATGGTCTCAAGTACACTGTTATCAGCACTCTGAACGGGCAAATGTAAAAACTTGAACACATTTTCATGCCTGTATGATGGAATCAGTTTTTCTAATATATCGTATGTATTTCTGGGTTCCATCATACCAACACGGAGATAGAAATCCCTGTTAATGGATGAAATTTGGTTTACAAGCTCTGAAAGATCTGTGCCTATATCCTTTCCATATGCTGCAGTGTCCAGTGAGGATATGCGTATCTCCTTTATATTCCGGTCCAGTTCCATCTTTACCTGATTTACAATTTTATCTATTCCCCTTGAGAGGAGACGTCCCCTGGCAATATGTGAAATGCAGAAATTGCAGCTGCCTGTGCAACCCTGGTTTATTGGTATACCATCATATATGTCAGATTTTATTTCTATGCCATCTAAATCTCCTTCATAGAAACTTCTGAATTCACGGGGTTTCATTATATGCACATTTTCTGATTCTATTGTGTTTCCATTTACAGTGGCGAGGCACCCCAGCACCTTAACATTACTGGAAGCTTTTGAAAGGGCAGATATGCGTTTGACCATTCTGTCCTCTGTATGTTTTATTACAACACAGGTACCGATGAGGCTTAAATCTGCATCCTCAGGCTTATCTACAACCTGATTGTTTTTGTCCTTGAGCAGTTTATTGAGGTAAAGTGAAGATTCGGATTTTTGCAATGTGCATCCGTATGATTCAAAATAAATTTTCATCGTTTTTAATTGCAATTACATTAATAACGATTTTTATGCTGTTTTTATATGAATGATTTTAAAAATATTATCAATTAATTATATAAATGCATTAAAATACTATCATCTGAATTGCTAATTTCGATAAATACAAATTTTATATTACAATTTAGATGTGAAAAAAGTTATATATTGCTTTAAAATATAATTTTATGACGGAAGAAAATAACTTAAAGAAATTAGAAGACAATAAAAATTATGAATGTGACCTCTCTGTAAGATGGGAGCATATAGACCCTTCTATTTTGCCATTTGATGAGTTAGACAAGGAAATTATGTGCTTCCTGCGCTACAATGCCAGAATGTCAAATGCTGAAATAGCAAAGATGCTGAATACCAGTGAAGCCACTGTAAGGCGGAGAATTAACGAGCTTGTACGGAGAAAGATTATCACGGGCTTTTCCGCACTGGTTGACCTGCATGCCATAGAAAATAGCATAAAAGTGTGCATAAGGATAGATACCGAGGGAGACAAGCTTGACTCTATTGCCCAGTCACTTTCCGCAAATCCCAATATACTGTCACTGTACAGGAGAAGAGGGCAAAATCAACTGCTTCTTCAGGGTCTTTTCCTGAACCTTGAAACCATACAGGAATTCGAGGACGGCCTGGCAAGAAAGGATGGAATAGTAAAATATGATACAATGGTTGTGTCAAAGGCATTCAAAAAAGATCCTTGGGTAGGCATATAAAAATTTAAAATTCAATTAAGAAAATTGAATATTTCTTTGTACTTTTTTTCATCTATTTTTCCTGTTGCCAGGACAAGGTCTTTTATGCTTTTTCCTGTTTCCAGGGACTCTTCTACTATCTTTGCCATGGTGTCATAGCCCAGGTAAGGATTGAGTAATGCTGCCGAACCGAAACTTCTTTCTATATTTTCCTTTATTTTGTTCAGATCAGGCTTTATTCCCTGCATTGCCTCTTCATCCAGCATTTTGATCCCGTTTGCAAGCCTTTCAATTGATTTGGATATTTCATAGTCTATGTGTGGCATCATGACATTTAGCTCAAGTTGCCCGGCCTTTACAGAAAGATTTACTGCCTGCTGCGATCCGGTTATAGAATGGCATATCATGTTCATGGCTTCAGCTATGGATGGATTTATTTTTCCAGGCATTATGGATGAACCCTGTTGAACTGCCGGGAGTATTATCTCATGCAGGCCTGCTCCTGGACCGGAATATAGAAGCCGTAGGTCATCGGAAATTTTGCTAAGATCAAGTGCCATGTTGGACAGTGCGTTGATTACCCTTGAAAAGTCGGTCATGAACTGCATTATGCCCATTAAATTTTCTCCTGGCCTGAAATTAAAGCCAGTTTCCTCTGATATTTTCTTTACAGCATTTTCCTTATATCCCTCAGGTGTGTTTGCTCCATTTCCCACAGCTGTTCCTCCAATATTTAGTTCCAGTATATAGTCTAATGAAGCTTCAAATTCCTTAAGATCCCTTGCAATTGCAAATGCCCAGGCATTAAATTCGTCTCCCAGTGTTACCCTCACAGCATCCTGGAGATGTGTTCTCCCTGTTTTGTAAACTTTCTCAAATTCCTTGTGCTTTGCCCTTAATGTTTTTATAAGTGATTCAGCGTTGCCAATAAGTTTTGGGGACTTTAGCATTATGCTTACACGCATCATGGTAGGATAAATATCATTTGTTGACTGGCTCATATTTATTACATCATTAGGATGTGCGTATTTGTATTCCCCTTTTTTATGATTAAGTGACTCAAGAACCAGATTCGCAAGTATTTCATTGGTATTCATATTAAAAGATGTACCTGCACCAGCCTGAAAAACATCAAGGACAAACTGATCGTCGAATTCTCCAGCTATTAGCCTGTCACATGCCTTGCTTATGCTTTCATACAATTCTTTCTGAAGTTTACCTGATGTGTAGTTAGCATATGCGGCACCTTTCTTTACTATTGCCATTGCCCTTATATGGTCGCGGTCTCTGGATTTTATCCCAGAAATGTTAAAATTATTCTTTGCCCTAAGAGTGTTTATCCCGTAATAAATGCTATCGTCAATCTGTACCTCGCCTATTACATCTCTCTCTGTTCTCATAAATAATAATGCCGCCTAAGTATAAAAATATGGCTCTTTACACATTAATGCTGCTGACACACCCTCCTCAGATAAAGTATATTCTCACTTTTGCTTCGTTCTCATTCATCACACTATGGACTTTGCAAAACTTATTACTGAGTCTTAAAGTCACTGTCTGTTACAGCATTGCCTCTTCAGGAGTATCAGTGTACCATTTGTTTGATCAGTATATGCGTGCAATTAAGATACACCTTTTATCTCCATCATGCCATTTTTCAGGACTTATCCAGTAGATTCTCTTCTGGCTAGTCATTTCATGGAATAATAAATATTCTGCAATACATTTACTCCCTGAAAGCCGCAATATAATTAAGGTAGAGAAAGTTAGATCTTTGTCCATGAATCCCCAGAAAAGTCCTATGACCATAAATTTTTAATCGTAATATTAAAAAAAATTATATGCTTAAATGCATGGTGGAATTAATGTATATAGAATTTACAGATGCCGGGATGGTTGTTCCTGATACGCTTACCATAGGATACATTGACGGGGATGGCATAGGGCCAGAAATCACAAAAGCCATGATAGATGTTGTCAACAGCGCAATAGAACTTGCATATGGAGGTAACAAATCAATTGAATGGCATAGAATTTTAATTGGCAGTGAAGCTTACGATAAATTCGGCACCTATATACCTGAGGATTCCATAAAAGAAATTCAGAAAATGTCGGTGGTTATGAAGTCAACCCTGAATCTTATGCCTGATAACAGGGATATAAACACTGTATTGCGAAGAAGGCTTGGCCTCTATTCAAACATAAGAATGCTGAAATATATACCGGGAATGGATATAAGGATAAATACATTTAACAGGCTCAACCTGACAATTGTCAGGGATTCTCTCCCGAATACCCATATATTTTACCATTCATCAGAAAGTACAGATGATCTTATAAAATTCATATCAGACAATTATGATCTGAACATAACACCTGATTCAGAAATATACATGGTAACACAGAGCAAATTCAGAACAAGAAAGATTGCAAAACAGGCTATCCAGTATTCCAAAAGAAATGGAAATGGGAAAATAACAATAGTTGAAAGCCAGCAGAACCCAGAGTTTGCACAATGGTGTTTGGAAGAGGCATCGAAGCACGAAGATATCAATTATGAAATTATGAAAACAAGGCAGTTCATGCAAAAAATTATTATGTCTCCGGAAAATTTTGAAGCTGTACTACTGGACAACGTTCTAAGTCGAACTCTTGTGGATTATCTTATGGGTGCAATTAATACAGAGTATGGTTGCAGCATGGGAGATGAGTGCGCAGTATTTGAGGCTGTACAGTCGTCACTTCCCTCTGAGGCTGGATATGATGCGGCCGACCCATTATCCTTTATCCTCTCAGGTTGTGCCATGCTAAGACATATAGGCTGGAATGAGGCCACTAAAATAATTGAGAAGGCCATATCTGCTGCTTTCATGGACAACAAAATCCCTAAAGATATTACATCCAGAACCGACATTAATCCTATAAAGTGTTCAGAATTTTCATCAGAAATAATAAAGAGAATGGATGGAATTTAATGCATTATCATTATTTTGTGATCCATTAAAGGACTTTGGATTTGGTGGGCTTACTGGTGCGGGCTTTATGTGTATGTCCACAATTGCAGCCTCTCCATTTGATTCCATTATGATAATTTTCCATGTGCCTGGGGTTTCGGCCTCAAAGTTCATCGTTTCATTCTTCCAGGGGCGGATATGAGTACTTATTCCCTCATATGGATCTCCGGCAAGATTTATTGTTGTGTTATCAGAACCTTCCATGTAGACCCCCATACTGGTGGAAATTGATATTATCCTGACATTCAGTGGGAATGAACCATTGTTGTCTATGGTAATATTGAATGGTTTTCCCTGATATTCTGTGAGATTCAGGGGATTTGATATATTGGTGAAATGTATATTTTTGTTATCCTTCAGGAAGTATACAGAAATCATTTTATGGAATATTTCTGTTCCAGTATTAACAGTTATATTGAAATCCTTTTTACCCGTATAATTGTAATGGTAGGTAATAAGTTCCAGCGTATATGTAGTGGTGGTCATATTGTTCTGTATGCTCCTTTCCACACTAAAATTTCCGGGACTTACGGAAAACACAGGTACAACGTTCAATCCGTGATTCTGTACGGTAATGTTTACCGTAACGTTCCCTGTATTGTTTTGCTGCATGACATAACAGGAATTCGGAATTGCAACATTACTATTGCTAGTACTATGAAATGGCAGTGGTACAAACCCTAGAAGGAGTATGATTATTATTATCAGAGCCCATGATGCTTTCATGGAAATTTTGGGCTTGAAAAAAGTATTCATGGGAAGCGGTCCCTTAATTCCCAGCAACAGAGAGAGAACAACAAGGATCAGTATATAGGGATAAATTATACCAGCAATCAGGAGTATAACTATCCCGGCATATGATGCGTATTTGAAATATTTCCCCATAATTCCAGAAAAAACTAGTCCTCCATCCATAAATCCAATGGGCAATGCATTTATTGCAGTTGTTATAAGCCCGACATAGCCGGCAAGTTCAAGTGGATCTGGTATAATTAATGCCGGGAAGAAATGTTCCAGGACAACAGGAAAAACCAGAGGAAAATTGAGAATTGAAATGGGAGAATGTATAGATGCATTGTACTGTGCAAATGGCATTGTAGCAGCACCGACAACTATAAGAAAAATTGATGCAAAGAATCCAGATAACAATGAAAATGATCCGGCTTCTATCATGGATTTTGAATCCCTAAATTGATTTTTATTTGAATTTATTGTCCCTAAAGTCCCTATTCCAGGAGAGGGAATAAAAATAGGAAATTTATATTTTATATGGTTTTTTCTCAATACAAGATACTTTCCCCCCTCCCGGGATAATAAAACGAATATGACAGGCAGGGCATAAAATATGGAACCATAAATAATATTTCTGTATATGGAAATGGATGAATAATAAGCTGAATAATAAATAAATCCTGAATAAACCAGAGTGGCTATGGAAACAAACAGCATAATTGCTTTGAGTCCATTTCTTTCTCTGCCTATATTCCCGTTGTTAATTACAATAATCTGATTATCCGGAAAATCATTTGTAAATGCTGTTGTCCCTATTTTATCAAGTTCTTCAAGGAGATATGTGAATGACTTTTCACTTCCCCTGGTCCGGATATGGAATATCATAGAGTATTTAGTATTCTCCACATCTGACACATTGTAATATTTTTTTACTATGCTATCAATAATATTGGAGTCCATCATATATTACCATATTCTAAAATCTCCCTTATTAACTTTTCACTTATTCCCGGAATGCAGGTTGCAGTATACAATTTTTTGTTCCTTATCTTTTCCTCAACCTTAATGCCTTCTTTTAACAATCCCGATACAAGCGTATCTACGTATGAGTCAATTCCTATGCCAGTCATTTCTGTACCGCCGTTAATTACTACGGCCTTTGTGTTTTGTCTAAAAATAGCCTGAATAAGAAGGTTCATATCTTCCCTGTCAAAATTTGTTGTATAAATTGCAATATTTCCTATCTTAGTTGAATTGCCCATAATTACAGATTCAATTTTTTCCTTTCTGTAGCGGTCAATCAGTTTCTGGTTTTCCAGGTCTTCCCGGAAAATTTCCAGAGAACGGCTGTACACATCCTTTATGTCTACTTTCATAAATTCCTGCTCCATCACCACAGTATCATAAATCGTCTGTACATACCGCATGGCGGCCGGGCCTGCTGAAAATATAATCCTCTGAATACCTTCCTGTACAGTTTCTGTCCTGATAATTTTTATAAAACCTATGGATCCAGTGCTATCCAGATGAGTACCGCCACAACCCTCTGAATCGATGCCGTCTATGGTGACAACCCTGATTTTTGATGAAACTGGAACACCGCCCTCAAAGAGCCGGAACCCGTATTTTTCAATTGCCGGATTCCAGCTTACATTTACCACCGTAATTTTTCTGTCCTGCTCTATTGCCTCAAGGCACATATTTTCTATATTTTTTATATCTTCCAGCGTTATTTTCCTGTAATGTGTAATATCTATCCTTGATTCGTCCACATCCTTCCTTACACCGCTCTGCCACACATGGTTCCCGAAATATTTTCTCATTATCCCAAGCAGAAGATGGGTTGCTGAGTGGTGTATCATCAACTGTTTCCTTCTTGTATAGTCAATATAACCCTTAACCCTGGATTTGTCCCCTATGTTTCCATCAAGGAAATGCACTATGGCATCATTGTATTTCTGCACATCAACAACATTGATTCGTTTTCCATTGGCTATAAAGTATCCGAGATCACATGGCTGTCCACCGCCCTCAGGATAAAAAGCTGTCTGATTCGGGATTATTAGCTTCTCACCAGAATAAAGGACTATGCCTGTAAATTCACTTATTTTTGTGTTATCATAATATAAAGGACGTGTATGAACAGGTGGATACTCTACAGTTTCTTTTTTCTTTATGTGTTTGGTTTCATGCCTGGATATAACAATCTCCTGGAAATTATCCGGAAGTTCAAGATTCTTCCCGGCCACTTTCATGAATGATTCTTTAATTAAATCCTCATTGAGCCCTTCCGAGTCGTAGAGCGTAATAGCGTCCTTAAGCTCTAGTTTACCTGAATGTATGTACTTCTTCAAACGGTTAACAGCTGTTTTATTTATTTCATTATATTTTTCTTTCTCTATTTCGATAATGTTTTTTATGAAATCCCGGTCATAGTTAGAAATAATGTCTGAAAAAATATTGTGCTGGAAGTCCATAAGATCCATGAAATCCTTTGAAAATCCGATTTCATCCATAAATTTCAGCGACCTTCTTATGAGGGTCCTTGCCAGATAGCCAACCTTAACATTGGAGGGTATCACATAGTCAGAAAACATTAAAAGCAGTGTTTTTGTGTGATCTGCAAGTGAATACATGCTTCTAATGCGTTTCAGGGTGCCTACAAATTCATTATTAAGGTTGATTTGTTTTTCCTTCAGGTATGGATCAACCTGCATTAAGAGTTTTGATTCACTATATGGCTCTATCTCAGCCGACAGTTCTGATAATTTTTGCATAATCTCCGGTTCTATATACCCCACTGATGCATTTTTCCTTATGTATTCTATTGTATCTCCGAATATTGAGTTATAAACTGTGGGCGTCCCAGTGGAAAGCCACACAAGCCTTTCCAGGCCATATCCAGTATCCACAATTTTTAGGGGCATTTGGGAATATTTTGTTCCCTCTATTTCTATATCACCTTCCGGATCTTCTTTCATATCCATAAACACCAGTGTAGCCACTTCAAGACCCCTGACAAAGACTTCTACTGCATTTCCTGCATTACCGCCGCCAAACCACGGTTTTTCTTTGTAAGTTATTTCATTTCCATTAACACGGAGTTTTTCTGTGAGGAACCTGTATGAGTATTCTATTGTCTCATTTTTCCAGTAAATATATTTATTTTCATAATTAAATGCATCATGGCACAGCATCTCAAATGATGTCAGATGACGGCCTGTTTTTCCAACCAGATCAAGGTCCAGCATTCTTATGCTTGGCTGGGACATTGCAAGGGGATTCCCGGGAGGAGGCACAAGCCCGGAGGTAACCTGCGGCTGGAAATCGTATATGGAAGCGTTAACAAGGAGAACATCATCACGCCATCTGGGTACCACCGGATATGGATCTATTATAGAATGGTTTAGTTCATCCTTCCTGAAAAAGGAAAGGAACTCATCACGCATCTCATCCAGGCTATATGGCCTGTATACGGGAGAGTTGCCTATAAATGAATAACTTTCACAGGCAGGGTCTCCACATGTCTTTTTCCGGGAGTTTTGAGTCCAGAAGAGGGATGAACATACAGTGCATTGCTTCCGTATAAAACTGTTATCCCTAAAGAAATCTATATCAAACTCATTTTGTGCCATTTTACATATAATGCATCTGCATAAATAAATATAATTGTCATGTATTATATATAGAGGGTGTAATGTAAAGCGA
Source organism: Ferroplasmaceae archaeon UBA567 (assembly GCA_002505185.1). Classification (GTDB taxonomy): domain Archaea; phylum Thermoplasmatota; class Thermoplasmata; order Thermoplasmatales; family Thermoplasmataceae; genus Ferroplasma. The sequence continues at coordinate 20,464 of DAUP01000074.1, forward strand.
TAAACAATATTTATATCCTTATGTTTAATTTATATTTTATGGAAGAAAGGCTAAAAAGGCCATCATGGGACGAGTACTTTATGCGTATGGCGTATCTTGCAGCATCACGTTCCAACTGTACTAGAAGAAAGGTGGGGGCAGTTATTGTGCGGGATAATAATGTGCTTGCCACCGGGTATAATGGACCCCCGTCTCACACAGTAAACTGCGATATCGTAGGATGCATAAGGGATGAGTTAAATGTCCCATCAGGAGAAAGGCATGAACTGTGCAGGGGTTTGCATGCTGAACAGAATGCGATCATACAGGCAGCAGTTAATGGATCATCAATAAAGGGATCAAAAATATATGTCACAACCCACCCCTGTGTTGTATGCTCCAAAATGATAATGAATTCAGACATAGAGGAAATAATATTTGCAGAGGGATACCCAGATGACCTGGCAGAATTAATGTTGCTAGAAAGCAATATAAAGATACGGAAGTTTAACCTCACCGACAGGGAGGTAGAATCTATAATAGGAATATATTACACCCATAAAACAGGGGAAGATTAGATCAATAATAATTATTCAACACAGGCTTACTCATATAATGTATTACAAATTTAATTGCTTTTTATTTTGAAAATTTTTACTGGCCTGTTACATAATTATTTACAATTTTTATATTAAATAAAAGATAAAATAAATATTTATATATAAGTTAGCAATATATAGTTAACAACTAAAGGTTGTTAACTAAGGTGATGATAATGAATGGAAGAAGAGAGGATGACTGGGACGATATATTTAACGACATGTATGACGAGTTTGGGCTTGATATGAGAAAGATAAACAAGGAAATGGCCAGATTTTGGGAATCAATAATGAAAGGCGACATAAACAGCAAGATCGTGGGTCCCTATGTGTATGGATTCAGCTACAAAATAGGCCCGGATGGAAAACCAGTATTCCAGGAATTCGGCAACGTTCCAAGAACTGGAATAGGTACCAGGAAGGATACACAGGAAGGGTTCAGGGAACCACTCACTGACATCAATGAAGACAAAGAAAATGTCTATATAACATACGAATTACCAGGAGTTGAAAAAAATGACATAAATCTGGTTGTAAATGAAAACAACATAGAACTTAAGGTTGACAAGGGAACAAGGAAATATTATAAGAACATAGAATTCAACACAGGCGTGGATATAGACACTGTCATAGCGAAATTCACCAATGGAATACTGGACATAACAATTAAAAAATTGAACAGCAAAAATGGTGGCAGAGCTGTGAAAATAGATTAAATATATTTTCTTAATTTTTTGGGTGTTTTTATGGATGAAGATTTATGGTCTATTTTGATTGCGCTGGAAAACAATACCAGGCGAGAAATGTTAAAAACACTCGCAAATTATGATTCATATGGCCTTGAACTGAGCAAGATGATAGGAGTGTCACAGCAGGCTATCAATAAACAGTTGGAAATTCTTGAAAAACTTGGATTAATATCTACAAATGGCAGCATGCCGTCAACCATGGGTCCACCCAGAAAAGTATACAGGTCCATGGGGTTCTCTACCATTACTATAGATTATTCCAGAAATTTCATGAGTATAAAAAAAATGGATATTGACTATGACAATGATAATGTTGATGGAGACAATTCAGACCTGGTGCACGAACTTGATGTTTTGAACCATGAGATCAACCAAATAGACAGAAAAAGAAATTTAATGACGGCTAAAAAGGATATGATAATAGGAAGATTAAAGGAAAAAGCAGCCGGATATGATAATTTTTACAGGAAAATTATATACGAGTACCTTGAAACCATGGACAGCTCAACAGTATCCCAGAACACGGGCGTTCCTGTAGAGATGGTTGAAAGGATAATAAATGATTTTTTGTCTGAATGAAAAAATATTTTTCTTAAATATTTGCACATAACTGGGAAGCATTCTCCTCATATCAGTATAGGGTGTTTTCCAATAATGGGTGTTAAAAGTTATATATATTTTAAATATACATATATATGAAGGTATCATTTAAATTTGACAAGGATGTTGGATTTGTATCAGATGACGGCAAAAAAGAGATAAAATTCAAGAATTCTATAGTTGGCAATGACCAGTACCATTCACCAACTGAAATGTTGCTACTGGCCATGGGTGGATGCAGCAGTGATGATGTGTTGAATATTCTAAAAAAAATGAGAAAGGAAATAAGAAGCTACAGGTGTGAAGTTTCCGGTGAGAAGAGAGATACGGATCCCAAGATGTTAAAATACGGAGAAATACACTACATATTTGAGGGTGATGTGGATCCTGAATCGGTAAAAAAGGCTATTGACCTGTCACTGGAGAAATATTGCTCTGTATCACTGACCGTGAAAAACGCAGGCATTCCGGTTTCCTCTTATTATACAATAAATGGAAAGGATTATCGTTAATTCTTTAATCCGTTTCCTGTAAGCACCAGCATCGAAGAACCTTCAGGATGATATTTTTCATAGGCAGCAAAAACTGTGGCGGAACTGTATTCTGTGTAGAAACCCTTCATTGCCAGGTCTTTTCTTGCTTTTATTATCTCGTTTTCAGATACAGATATGCACATATTTCCACTTTCCATTATACGCACCATATATTTCATCAGTAGTGGACGCTTCGAAACAAGTGCATCAGCTATGGATGAAAGGTTATTGTCTGGATTATATTTATTTCCATTTACCAGTGAACACAGTGGTGATATATTCTCTGGCTGCACTCCCACTATCACGGGCAATTTTGTAATTTCACCGGAATTGTAAAGATGCATTAATCCGCTGTGAAGCCCGGAAAGCAATGTGCCTGCAGAAATAGGCACAAATATGTTGTCGGGCATCTTCCCCTGGAGAAAAATCTCATAGGCCAGTGTGCGTATCCCATCCCTGAATTCCGGATTTAATATGTGGGAAGCGTAAAATCCTGGAGCATTTTCTGCCTCCTCCTGAACATGGTCACGTGACCCGTTTACCTTTATTATGTGTGCCCCATAGCTTTCTATCTGATTCAATTTTTTTGGATTGGCATTAGAAGGAACGTAGATACTGGTTTCGAAACCAGCCCTGGCCCCGTATGCTGCTATTGATGACCCCGCGTTTCCTGAGGAATCTTCATTTATTTTCTCTATATTGAGCTCTTCCCTTTTTGAATACATATAGGATATCAAATTTCTTGCGCCACGGTCCTTATAGGAATATGTAGGGGAGAAATAATCAAGTTTGAATAAAAGATTGCCATTAATTTTTACTATTGGAGTTTGAACTTCTCCAAGTGTTACCCAGTCAGATACATAATCAAAATTTTTATCTATCTTTTCCGTGAACTTCTTTTCTGGAATAATTTCAAAGGGTTCGTTGCATTGCCTGCATCTAAGCTCGTGTCCAATTCTAGGATGGCCATTAAGGCATACTGTGATCATAAAATAAGAATACAACAAAAAATAAAATACTATGCAAAAAATAACCCGTTGGGATGAAATCCTGGAGTCTTTACGGCTGGGACAATATCTAACCTAACGCCTTATACCCGACATTCTTGCCTACTTGAAGGGTGGATTCCTGCTCATGGATCCATAAAAATAATCTTCCTTTTATTATTAACTCAGATAAGATTTAGAGTGTTAGATACATCCTCTTTTCATCGAAATATTTATTTCCTCTCTTAATAGCATTATGGAGTATTCCATATTCTATGAATCCCATGTCCTCATATAGGGAAATCGCCTTTTGATTTCCAGTAAATACACCCAAAATAAGCATCTCAAAATTGCCTTTACACTGTTCTATAGTCTTTTTCATGAGCATTTTTCCAATTCCTCTACCGCGGTACTCCTTCCTGATTGCAATTCCCAATGATCCTATGTGCGAAACTTCATAACCGGGCATGACCCTGTGGACATCACAGAAACCAATTGCCTTCCCATCTTCTTCCGCGACCATCCCTATTACATCTCCACTGATAACGCCCTTGAAAATGTTTGAAAACCATTCAACCTCATATTCAAAAGCCGGTTTTGAGTGATAGAAGACAAGCCCCAGCTCAGGAGTTTCGCTTCTGACTTCATCGTAGTATGAATAATAATTATCGACCAGCTGATTCATATCGGCCCACTTGAGTCCGCGTATTAAAACCATATAGAGATGAATCCTGCTACGTATATGAAGATTTTCAGTTATATCAAGATTCAGAAAACACCCAATACTGAAATGTGAAAATGAGCAAATAATGCATAATAAGCTAACTTGCCATATATAAATACTGTATTGAAAAAAATATGGGAATGGTATTCCCAAATATATTCATTAGATGGAATTGCCATCCCAGGTGGCACCTCTGCTGGTTGAAATTGGAAGCCAATGGCTTCAGTTTAGAAAGGATATCACAGGGACGAGTAGTATGCTTCATCGTAAGGCTCAGGTTTGAGACCTTTCCTTTCCCTGATCTTTGCAACGATTCCGGACTGAAGTTCGTATGGAACACGCTGGTACCCAGAGTTTTCAGAACTCCATATGGCCTTTCCGCCTGTTGCACTTCTTATTGCAGATGCAAATCCTATCATACCTGAAACAGGGGCGTTTGCAACAACTGTGATTTCCTCTCCATTTTGCTGCATATCCTCAACCACACCACGCCTCTGCTGGAGTTCACTGGTAACTGGACCCATTAATTCCTGGGGTACACTGATGTATACCTTCTGCATTGGCTCCAGTAGAACCCTGCCAGCCTGGCACATGGCACCGTATATTGAGTTTCTCCCGGCCGGTATAACCTGCGCAGGCCCTCTATGTATACTGTCTTCGTGCAACTTTGCATCCATTAAACTTACCTTGAGGCCGTATACCTTCTCATTTGCCAGTGGCCCTTTGTTAAGTGACTCATCAAAAGATTCTATAAGAAGTTCCATTGTTTCATCCAGATACTGTATTCCCTTTGTCATATCCAGAAGGAGATTAGCACCATGAATAGATACCAGACCTCTGGCCTCATTATGGTCCAGTCCGGCTTCTTCAAGTGTTGCCATTACAGCCTTCTTATCCTTTATTTTTGACCCGTCAGGTACTTTCCCATCCAGTATGGCCTGAACAACGCCTTCTGGGAGCGGTTCAACCTTGAAATAGAACCTGTTATGCTTATTGGGTGATTTTCCCTCAAATGGCCCACCAGTTTTGTCCACAGTTTCCCGGTAAACTACAAGTGGTGCGGAGGTTACAACGTCTACATGGTAATCGTTTTTTATCCTGTACAGAGTAATTTCCAGATGCAATTCTCCCATACCGGAAATAAGATGTTCCCCTGTTTCCTGATTTATATCTACCTGTATGGATGGATCTGCCTTGGAGACTGATCTCAGTACATCAATTAGCTTCGGAAGGTCGGCTGTGTGTTTAGCCTCTATTGCCAGGGTAACTACTGGATCAGAGTAATGTGACATGGGTTCGAAATCTTCCATATTCTGTAACGAAGAAACTGTTGAACCGGCTATTGCCCCCTTTAATCCCACAACGGCTGCAATATTTCCTGCCGCTATTTCATCTATGGATATCCTGTCAGGACCGACCATCATTGATAATAATTGCACCTTAGATTTCCCTGCGCCTGTTACATAAAGTTCAGCACCCTTTCTTATTATCCCGGAGAACACTCTTCCAACTGCTATCTCTCCTGCATGTGGGTCTATAAGAATTTTTGTTATCATCATGCTTATGGGGCCGTTGTCATCACATTTTTCCATTGCCTTTCCGATTTCGCTGTTAAGATCTCCGTGCCAGATCTGAGGAATCCTGTATTTCTGTGCCACTGCCGGATTCGGAAGGTTTTTTATTACCATGTCTAGAACCACCTTATGAATGGGTGCTTTTTTGGCAAGTTCCTTCTGTTTTCCTGCGCCTACAAGATCAACTATATCCTTAAATGTTACCTTGAATAATCCCATTGCGGGTACCGATAGTGCCCAGTTATGATAAGCGGAACCGAAAGCAACTGTTCCGTTTTTAACGTTTACGAGCCATGAATCTGCAAACTCCTTGGGTGCGTATTTTGTTATAAGCCTGTTTACATCTGTTATAACCTTTATAAAACGCTTCTGCATTTCATCCCCGTTTAATTTTAGCTCATTGATAAGCCGGTCTACCTTATTGATAAACAAAACGGGTTTAACTCTTTCCTTCAGGGCCTGCCTTACCACAGTTTCTGTCTGCGGCATTACACCTTCAACTGAATCAACAACTATTACTGTACCGTCAACCGCCCTCATGGCCCTTGTCACGTCACCGCCGAAGTCCACGTGTCCCGGCGTATCTATAAGATTAATAAGGTATTCCTGTCCATCAACCTCATGAACCATGGAAGCATTTGCGGCATTTATGGTTATTCCCCTAGCCTGTTCCTGTACGTCATAATCCAGCAACAACTGCTTACCTGCCAGTTCCTCGCTCATCATGCCTGCACCGGCAATAAGGTTATCACTCAATGTGGTTTTACCATGATCTATATGAGCGGCAATATCTATATTCCTGATAAGCTCTGGATGTTCTACTAATTTCATTGCTTTTGCAACATTTTCTTCTTTTCGACCCATTAACAACACCGTTTAAATTTTATAATACTGTATCAAAAATCATTATTTAATAATTATTAAAAATTATTAGAAAACAGAAATAATTTAGCTTTTTATCTGAATTTCTATTCTTACACCATCGGGTATAGATATTCTCATGAGTTGCCTCAGAGTTCTTTCATCAGCATCTACATCCATAAGGCGTTTGTGTACTCTCATTTCCCAGCGGTCCCATGTGGGAGAACCCTCTCCATCAGGACTCTTTCTCAGGGGAACTTTGAGTTTCTTTGTAGGCAATGGAACTGGGCCGTGTATTTCAACACCAGTTCTTTTGGCTATAGCTTTGATCTCGTTGCAAACAACGTCAACTATTTGATTTTCAGTGCCACTCAGTGAAATCCTTGCTTTATATGCCATATCTCATCACGCTACTGTAGCCTTTTCAAGGTCTATGCACTGACCGGCTGCAACGGTCATGCCCATATCCCTTATTGCGAATCTTCCCAGCTGCGGGAATTCTGATACCTTTTCGATTACAAGGGGTTTGTCAGGTATAACCTTGACTACAGCTATGTCTCCTGCTTTTATGAAATCCGGTTTGTCCTTAAGGGTTGTTCCATCCTTTGGGTTTATTGTTTTTATTATTTCCTCAAATCTGCATGCCACCTGTGCTGTATGCACATGGAATACAGGTTTGTATCCAGCCGCTATGACACTTGGATGCTGAAGGACAACTATCTGTGCTGTGAATGATTTTACTACAGTAGGCGGTGCTGAAACTGGTCCGCAGACATCTCCTCTCTTAAGGTCGTTCTTTGCTATTCCCCTTACGTTGAATCCTATATTGTCACCGGGCTCGGCTCTTTGCATTGCGGTGTGGTGCTCCTCTATTGATTTAACTTCTCCTGACTTGTTTGCAGGGAGGAATATGACCTTGTCGTTTATTTTAATAACGCCAGTTTCGACTCTTCCTACTGGAACTGTTCCTATACCTGTTATGGAGTATACATCTTCTACAGGTATCCTGAGTGGTTTGTCCGTTGGCTTTGGAGGTACCTTAAGGTTATTAAGTGCTTCCATGACTGTTGGGCCTTTCCACCATGACAGGTTTGCGCTGGCCTTCATAATATTGTCTCCCTTATAACCGCTCATGGGTATAATGGGGACATCTCTGAATCCGATTGGGGTAAGCAATTTGGTAACCTGTTCCTTAACTTCGTTGAATCTTTTTTCGCTGAAGGGCGGTTGAGTTGAGTCCATCTTGTTAATTGCAACTATAAGCTGCGAGACACCAAGTGTTCTGGCAAGGAAAGCATGCTCTCTTGTTTGTGCCATTACACCCTCTCCTTCTCTTGCTGAAACAACAAGAACTGCAGCATCTGCCTGGCTGGTTCCAGTAATCATGTTTTTGACAAAGTCCCTGTGTCCCGGTGCATCAATAATAGTAAAGTAGTACTTGTCTGTCTGGAACTTTCTATGGGTAAGGTCTATTGTAACTCCTCTTTCTCTTTCTTCCTTAAACCGATCCATGACCCATGCAAACTCGAATGTTGCCTTTCCCTTCTCTTCTGACTCTTTCTTGTACTCATCTATTATGTGCTGTGGAATCTCTCCGTGCTCGAACAATAATCTCCCGACGAAGGTAGACTTCCCATGATCGACATGCCCTATTATAACTAAGTTCATATGTGGTAATTCTGCCATTTTCTTTCACCTTTAACTAGGATTAGTAATCCTTTCTTTACCATATAATACTTTAATATTTAAATATCTTTCTTTATCAATTGTCCATTAATTCAATATACTCTTATCCTCTAATATATAGGGCAAGGGGCAAATTTAATGCTCCCTTTGAGATGCCCTGGCATTCAACATGTGAGAAATTTAAAAACCTGGGTTAATTTTTAGATTTTTTGATAATAAATATATACTAATTTAAAATAAGGCTCTATGGATTCCAAATTTAATATTATTTCAAAGGACAAGGATTCAATTAAAGTGGAAATGATAAATTATGACAATACCCTTTTAAGGCCACTGGCCGAAGAAATACTGAAAGATGATAAGGTTGTAGAGTCATATTATTATATAAAGCATCCAGATATAGACAACCCACAAATTTATGTTAAGGTCAGCACCGGAAAACCCCAGGCAGCCATTAAAAGAACCATAAAACGCATGAATAAACTTTATGAATCATTGTATACAGAACTGCAGAAAGAACTTGGAAAAACTGAAAGCAGTACAGAAAAAAATGAGCAGTAGATATATTTTAGAGATATCCGGTGAAAATATTGAGATTGCCCGTACCGAAATAAAATGTCTCCAGGAAACCTACGGGGATTTTCAGATAATTTATCTGGAAAATAAATTTATAGTGATAGATGGAAACCCGGATAGGGCAATGAATTCTGCATTTACCAATTATATATCCCGAATCGTTGAAGAAAATGATTATTACGATAATTTTTTGGGATCCGGAATGCCGGAGGGCCTTTTTTATGTGAGAGTTATTGGAAAACCAAAGACAGAAACAGAAAAGCTCGAATCAGAAATAGGCAAAAACCTTGGTGGCCATGGAAGAATATCCTTTAAGAACCCAGATTTCAGGGTCAGGGCTATTTTCATTGATAAATGGTATCTCTGCATTCTTATATATGAAAGGGATAAAAAAAGGTTTGAGGAAAGAAGAGCCCCTATGAGACCTTTTTTTTCTCCTGTTTCCCTTCATCCCAAATATGCCAGATATCTTGTTAACACCTCAGGGACTGTTGAAGGTGATACAGTCCTTGATCCATTCTGCGGGACAGGTGGCATACTGATAGAAGCGTCCATGCTCGGCAGAAAAATTATAGGAAATGATTCGTCACTTAATATGGTTATGGGCACAAAATTGAATTTTAAATATTTCGGCATAGAGGATTACAAAATGTATAATTTGGACATTGCAGAACTTTCAATAGATAAAAGGGTAGATGGCATAGTTACGGACATGCCCTACGGAAGAAGCTCTGGCATTAACAATCATGACATAGTGGAGTTGTATAAGGAATCGTTTATTAAATTCAATGAACTACTGAAAAGCAGTGGCAAATGCTCAATAATAGTAAACAATATCCAGTTTCTGGATTATGCACGGGACTATTTCAATATAGAAAAAATAGTGCCTGTGTACCAACATAAATCCCTGATAAGGCAATTTGTAATTTTGTCTAAAGTTAATTAACCGGTATTATCCTTATCTGAACATTTTCTCCATCTATCTCCCATGTTTTTCCGTCACTGGATGAGGAAAATTCTATGCTTTTGCTCAAAGTTTCCTTTTGTATAAGATCTTTGAATTTATCAATAGATTTTCTTATGTCACCTACTGCGTTGATAGTGGTTTTTATGTTTGCTGAATATTCCAGGTTGAGATCTTTTCTCATAATCTGGATTCTCCTTATGATTTCCCGGGCATATCCGGCAAGCAGCAGATCAGTGTCTATATTTTTGTTAATAAATACAGATATTCCGGTTTTTTCATCGCTGGCAAAGGCATATTCCGGGTATGGTTCCTCATGGATCTCTAAGAATTCTTCTGTGAATTCATTTCCTCCATAGATTATTTTTCCCGTATTTTTTAATTCGCTGTATATTTCGCTACCGGACAGATATTCTGCAAACCTGTTTGTATCTCCCCTTAATATGGGAGCTACCTTTGAGAAAACAGGTTTTAGTGTTACTTTTACAGGCCTTCCGTCAAATGGGATAAACTTGATTTCCCTGGCGTTGAGCTCAGGAGATATTATATCAAGTATGGACTGGTTTAATTTTACGTCACTGTATACGAGTATGTCGTTTACAACCTGCCTGCCCTTTATGTTTGACTCCTGCCGCGCACGCCTGGACAACTCCATCATAGATATTGCGTATTTGAATTCTTTTTCAAGATCTGTATATATGTAAGAACTATCAGGATCCGGATATTTTTCAGAATGTATAGTTTTTTCGGGTCCGGAAAGTTTCTGGTACATGTAATCTGAATAGAAAGGGGCAAGGGGTGCAAGCATTTTCAGTATATTTATAAGGGTATAATACAATGTTTCGTATGCTTTCCTTTTTTCCTCATCCAGTTCCCCTTCCCAGAATCTCTTTCTGGAAAGCCTGAGATAATAATTGGAAAAATCATTGATCAGATCCATTAAATTCCTTAATGCTATGTGCATGTCAAATTCGTCCATGTTTTTCCGTACATTTTCTATGGTAGTATTTAATCTGGAAAGAATCCATTTGTCCAGCAAGTTTTCTGGTGCCTCCAGTTCCTTGAAGACAAATCCATCAAGGTTTGCATTTGAAGCAAAAAATGAGTATACGTTCGAAAGTGTTCCAAATACCTTCCTGCTGGTATCATTTATGAGTTTTTTATCTATAGATTTTGAATTCCATGGGGCGCCAGTATAGAAGAATAACCTTGCAGGATCAGCCCCATACATAGATATGAACTGGCTAGCTGTGACAAAGTTGCCCTTGCTCTTGCTCATTTTCTGACCTTTCTCGTCCAGGATAAAACTCATGGACATAACGTTAGTATAGGCGTTTCTGCCGAACAGAAGGGATGCTATTACATGAAGCGTGTAGAACCATCCCCGTGTCTGGTCAATTGCTTCAGTTATAAAATCTACAGGAATGTTTTCTGTGTTGAAATTTTTATTGAATGGATAATGCATTGCGGCATAGCTTGCACTCCCTGAGTCAAACCAGGTATCTATGACATAGGGTTCCCTGGACATAGGTTCCGAACATTCAGGGCACTTTAGTTTTACATTGTCAATGAATGGCCTGTGAAGGTCATCGGGTATATTTCCACCATACTTTTCCAGGTCTTCCCTGCCTCCTATGGCAAGATAGTGCTCATTGGCGCATTTCCATATGGGCAGTGGTGTCCCCCAGTACCTGTTCCTGCTAAGTGCCCAGTCCTTTGCATCATCAAGGAAGTTGCCGAATCTCCCATATTTTAGGTATTCCGGATACCAGTTAACCTTATCATTGTTTTTCTTGAGAAGATCCCTTATTGTGGAAACACGGATAAACCATGCATCCAGAGGGTAGTATAAAAGCTTAGTTCCACATCTGTAGCAGAATGGGTATGTATGTTTTATTTTCTGGCTTTTAAACAGAAGTTTATTCTCTTTTAGATATCCAATTATCTCTGAATTGGTATCCATGACGAATTTATTCTTCCAGGGGACACTATTATCAAATTTTCCCTCAGAATCTACCGGATTTACAAGGTCAATATTGTATTGCTTTGCTATGTCGAAATCATCGGCACCAAATGCCGGTGCAGCATGCACTATTCCTGTACCATCCTCTGCCGTCACAAAATCTCCGGCAACAACCTGAAGTGCATTTTTACCAACACGCAAAAAGGACATTAGCTGGTCATAACGGATGCCAACAAGATCACTGCCTTTCATGGTTTTCAGAACTTTTGGGTTCTTGAACAGCGATTGTACCATAGGGGACAGGACATAGTATTCGTTTCCATCATCTGAAACAAGAGCGTATTCTAAATCTTTGTTAACAACAAGAAGCTCATTTGATGGCAATGTCCATGGTGTTGTTGTCCATGCTATAAGGTATCGGTTCATGCTATTCTTTACCTTGAATTTTACATACACGGATGTGTCGTCTGTATTTTTATAACCCTGGGCAACTTCATGGGAACTCAGGGATGTTCCACATCTGGGGCAGTAGGGAACTATCTTGTAATCCTTTACAAGCATTTTATCTTCGAAAAGTTTCTTCAGGGCATACCATTCACTTTCCATATAATCGTTCCTTAGTGTTACATATGAGTCCTTTTCATCGATCCAGTATCCTATCTCACTGTCTATGGCATTCCACTCGTCTATGTATGTAAAAACACTGTTTCTGCAGTATTCATTGAATTTTTCTATGCCAAAATCCTCAATTTCTTTCTTTGTATTAAAACCAAAATGCTTCTCTGCCTCAAGTTCGACTGGTAAACCATGACAGTCCCAGCCACCTGTTCTCCGCCCTATGTCATAGCCGGACATATATTTGTATCTCATAACTGTGTCCTTTACGGTTCTTGTCATAAGATGCCCTACATGCGGTCTTCCATTGGCTGTTGGTGGCCCCTCTAGAAATGTATATTGCTTCAAATTCCTGCTCTTATGGAGTATGTTTTCGATAATTTTATGGTCTTCCCAGTATTTCCTTATTTCTTTCTCGATATCCATCAGTGATTTGTTAACATCAATAGTCTGGTAAAAATTCGCAGTCATTATCCGTTGAGTAATAAAATGTATTTATTATTTTTTATAATTCCCCGGTATTAACAAAAACGCCAGCACATAAAAATATTTTTGGCCTATTTTGAGGCTTTTATTACCGGGAGATTTTTTTCAATTCCTGTATTTACTATATGAATATATCAGGTCTATAAGGTTTTTCTCCATTTTCTCATTTATGGTGCCATCCTCTTTCTTTTTGATTATATAATCCTTGGCATCCTTAATCCCCTTCTTTGACGTAATGGAATAAATGCTTCCCCTTAAAGCACCCCTGACACTATCGGGTAGATCTTTCAGTATAGTTCCCAGCATATAGTTAAATTCATCTTCCCTTCTCATATCCAGCTTTTTGGATGCTTTTTCACCATTATTTTCCCTGTAATTTTTATTTACTCTGCTTCCGTATTTCCTATATTTGTAATTGGCCATTCACTTTTATAGGTTAAATTTATATTTAATATTTGTTAATTCAGGCAAGATTTAAAATTGTATAAACATTATATATCAGGAAAAAATATAGTTTAAGGTTTGATATTATGAAAATGCCAAAACAAATAAAAACTTACTGTCCATACTGCAAAAAACATACGGTACACGATGTAGAGAGGGTCCGTAAAAGAAAAGCCAGTGAATTGAGGGCCGGGCAGAGAAGATTCAGAAGGGTGACATCTGGTTATGGTGGATTCCCCAGGCCAAGATATGAGGGACGGGAAAAACCGACGAAGAGAATTGCATTGAAACTTAAATGCACTGTATGCAAGAAATCAATAACTCCTCCGACACAGAGGGCAAAGAAATTTGAAATAGTGGAGGCATAAAAATGGCAGATGAATTTACAAAATTGAAGGACACGGGAAATAATTTCCTTAAAATAAAATGCAAAAGCTGCGGGAATGAACAGATTGTTTATTCAAAGATCTCTTCTGTGGTTGTCTGTAACATTTGTGGGTCAACCATAGCAAAACCAACAGGGTCAACACTAGCCACATCAGGAGAATTTGTGGAAAGGGTAAAATTGTAGGCCAGTTATGTCCAGAGATATACCCGAACAGGGAGATTTGGTAGTTGTTACGATAAGAGAAGTACAGAATTACGGGGCTATTGTCCAGCTTGATGAGTATCCCGGGGTTTCTGGATTTATACATATAGCCGAAGTTGCAACTGGCTGGATAAAACACATTAAGGATTTTGTAAGGGTTAACCAGAGAACAGTATGCAAGGTATTAAATGTAGACAACAACAGAAGGCATGTTGACCTCTCACTCAAAAGGGTAAACGAACATCAAAAAAGGGAAAAAATAGAGGAATGGAAGAACGACCAGAAGGCATACAAGCTGCTGGAAATTGTGGCCAGGGAAGCAAACATAACAGATAAAGGAGTAATAAAGAATATAGAAGATTATCTGATATCTGAGTACGGTAGTGTTTATGATGCATTTTTTGATGCAGCTTCCAATAAGGACTTTTTGAAGGATAAAAATGAACCATGGAAAAACATATTTATAAAAGTCTCAAAGGAGAATATATCGATTCCCATGGTAAAAATTGGAGGTGAAATTGATATGTACTCACTGGCCTCCAACGGAATTGATCTTATAAAAAATGCCCTTGATACTGGAGACACAAAAAATATAGGGATAACATATGCAGGATCGCCAAAATACAGAATTTCTGTTGTGGATGAGGACTATAAATCTGCAGAGGAAAAACTCAAAAATGTTTTAGAGATGATTTCAACCAGATGCAAAAAAAATAATATATCCTATAGTTTTGCAAGGGATGAACAATGAAAACGCTCATAATGAAATGTCCGTCCTGCGGGTTGTATACAATGAAAAATATATGTACACACTGTGGTGCAGTAACAGTAATGGCTATCCCTATGAAATACTCACCTGCGGATAAATTCCAGAAATACAGGATAAAGATGCTGGAGGAAAAAAATAATGGAAAAGATAATGATTAAGAACTATGAGGAGCCCGAATTGAACTCCCCCATATTTGTGGGCGGTCTCCCGGGTATTGGAAACGTGGGAAAAATAGCTGCAGATTATTTTGTAGATAAATTAAAAATGAAGAAGATGGCTGATATATACTCAGAATTCCTTCCCCCACAGGTATTTATAAACAACAATGTGGTGCATCTTGTAAGAGAATCACTTTATTATAAAAAAACTGGCAGGAAGAATGACCTTATTTTTCTCACCGGCGACTTTCAGGGGACAACGCAGGAAGGACAGTACGAACTTTCCTTCAGGACACTTGAGTTGCTGAAAAAATATAAGGTTTCAATGGTTTATACCCTTGGTGGCTACAGCGTCGGGAAGATTGTTGACGAACCCAGGGTGCTTGGAGCTGTCACAGATAAGAAACTTGTAGGACCTTTGATGCGCAATGGGGTAGTTTTTCCAGAGGGCGAGCCCAGTGGTGGAATAGTTGGTTCTGCAGGATTGATTCTTGGCATGGGCACAGAGCTATTTTCTATACCGGGAGCATGCTTCATGGGTGAGACGTCCGGATACTTTGCCGACCCGAAGAGTGCAAGGGAGATAATAACAGTTCTATCAAAGGTTCTTAAGACAAGGATAAATCTCAAGGATATTGATGAAAAAACAAGGCAACTTGAGGACATAACAGAAAAAATGCGCCAGGAAGCCCAGAATAAAACTTCAAAGGATGACCTTGGTTATTTCGGATGAATATTTTACATTTTTATATTGGAACAGCATTTCCTATTAATGAAAGCCGAAGTTTTTAAACCAGGCAACATTAAGAAACTGAAAAAGGATTTTGAAGAAATTAATGAATGTGATAAGCCTGTATACTATGTAGTAATCAATCTTTTTGACGCTTTTCCAGGCAGGATTTCAGCCATAAAGGTGTACAAAGACAGCGACATAGACCTGAAGATAAGGCTGGGCAACAAGGATTACAGATACATAAAAATACTGAAATCAAAATCCGGGATGTTCGAGATCATGAGATTACCTCTTGATGAAAGGAAGATAGGAAAAAACAGCCTGTATGATATGATCAGGAGGGATGTGAAATCAGGAGACCAGCTTACAAGGGAAACAAGAAATGAAATATTGAAATACATTGATTTTAACAGAAACAGAAAAAAATTGCTGTATATACTCAGCGACAGCGAAAATAAAAATTATTACATAATGAAGGAAACAACAATTAAGGACATAGTAGTCCATGACATTGAATACATGTATTCAAAGGACAGCTCATATAGAATATACAACGGCACCATCCCTGCTAAATTTATTGGGGATTACTGGACAAGCTATCTTAAAAGAAGAAAAAAGACAGAGATGGATGTGTGGAAATCTTTAATAACACAATGAATTTTTTATATAAAAGAGTTAAAATCTGATACAAAAAATTATTAAATGCAGTGCTTATATGCAATGATGGATTATGATGTTGACGTTGCGGTTATTGGCGGAGGGCTCGCCGGAATTTCTGCGGCAATTACTGCTGCAAAAAATGGCCTTTCCGTTATAGTTCTCGAACGTGGGGAACATTCAGGATCAAAAAATGTATCCGGCGGCAGAATGTATATACACTCATTAAAGAAACTTCTTGGGGACCATTATAGGGATGCCCCTCTGGAACTCCCCATAAAAAAGGAAACATTCGAGATTTATACCGGGAATCACAAAGCAAGTTTTTCTTTTGAAAATAAGGATAGTGAAAACAGCTATTCTATACTCAGGTCAAAATTTGATGCGTGGTTCGCATCTGAAGCAGAAAACCTTGGAGTTCCCATATCCTATTCCACACTTGTGTCAGGAATAGACAGGGAGAACGAAGGCCTTGTTGTTAGAAGTGACAGGGGAGACATAAAAACGCCCTTGGTTATTGAGGGTGACGGAGCTACAGCATTTGCATCCAGGTATTTGGGACTCAGGCAGGAAAAATCATTTAAAATGCAGCCTGTGGAAAATCTTCAGAACAACCAGGATTTCATGCCAAAGCAGTTCATGCTCGGTGTAAAGGAGATAATAGATAAAAAACCTGAAGGTGATTACGGGGAAGCAAAAACTATACTTGGGCTTTCTGATGGGATAAAGGGTGGTGGATTTTCCTATACAAATAAAGAGACAACTTCCATAGGGCTTACACTGAAACTGGATTCTCTTGAAGGCCATGATGAAAAATCATTTGAAATTATAGAAGATTTCAGGGAAAAACTTGGGATTGAGGGAAAGTTGTTGGAATACTCGGCACACATGATTCCATTTTACAAATTTGAAACACTTCCAAGAAGATACGCAGATAACATCCTTGTCACTGGGGACGCTGCGGGGTTCCTTATTAATGACGGGTTTACAATCAGGGGCATGGACAATGCAATTGAATCTGGCCGCCTTGCCGGTGAAGCCGCAAAGAAAATAAAAGATTCGGGCAATTTCAATGATACCTTTGTATACGAACAGATGCTGGAAGACAGCTTTATACTGACGGACATGCAGGCTGCCTCAAGGATTTCCACATTATTTGGAAACGAAAGGACATTTGATGCCTATCCCAAAATAATGGCCGGCATACTGGAAAGAATGTTCACGGTAACTGGCAACCCCCGGGAAAATATAAAAAATGTCATGATGGACGAGATTAAAAAGAACAACATTGGTTATTATACATTGTTGCAGGACATGCTGAAGGTGATATGATGGATTTGATAAAGAGACTTGGACTGAATAAAAATGAGGTTGGAAACCAGAGCCACATAGAAGTTAATACCAGTATATGCAAAACATGCATTGATAAACCATGCATAAGGGTCTGCCCGGCTGGAACATATGAGGAGGATAAGGAAAAGGGTATAACAGTTCATTATGAACGATGCCTGGAATGCGGTGCAGCACTGTATGCATGCCCCTTCGGTGCCCTGGAATTCAAGTACCCTGAAAAGGGTGTGAGCTATATATATGGATAAATTATAAATTTTTTAACATAAGCTGGAATCACATGAACTGGTTATGCCGCTTCACTGTTTTTCCCTACCTGTTACAATTTCCTTTCTGCAGCTGCATGATCTGAAATCACAGGATTTTATTGCAAACTCCGGGCACATGTCAAGAATCATTGGTGTTCTTCCTGCAACGGCTTTTTCAATATTTTCTATTGATTTCCTGCATAAGCTGATAATCCTGTCTATATCAAACAGGACATCGTGCACCATAACAGTGTTTTCAAGCCTTGGGTACACAACTATTATGAGACCCTCCCTCATATTGCGCCTGGCACATGTTATTGCCAGTTCGGAATAATATGTCTCAGGAATGCTGTTCGGATATTTTGAATTGTTGACCTTCAGCAGGTAAGGGACTATGGAGTTTTCATCATAGATGTTTTTTATTATATACTTGTCATCTCCATAGAGCGGCAGTGTAGATACCTTATTGATCTGTGCTTTCTCAGTTCCACTCACGCTCAGAATAGAACTGTTTATGGATTCCATTGCAAAGAATTTTATGTTATTCTTCTCATAAAAAGAATCGGGAATTTGACCGGAATTTTCCATGGTTCTTGAATCACCGGTAATTTTGTGGTAATATTTTCTTGGATATATAAGATCGTAAAATCTTAAATCAATGGAACTTCTACCTTCTCCATATATTTCCTGAAGACGGGATTCCAGATCCCTGTCCTCCTCCACTCTGGCCACATTTTTAACCCATGAAGAATCACCAGGCCGGAGGGAATGGCACGGGCATATTTTAGCTTCCGAATAGGGGCATCCGTATCCAAAGTATGAGCAGCGGGGAAAATCTCCTATATCCCCATTATCCATTGCTCTTGTTATAAGGGAGAATCGGTAGACCATCTCATCTTCCACTGCGCCACGGTCATATATGGAAACCCTGTAAACATAAAACTTTTCATCTGAGAAGAATACCAGATAATTGTCTGTGGTGAAATTTCTGTTCATGGCAGCATAGAAAAGCAACTGTTCCAGGTCTGAACTGTAAACGCTGTATATATTTTCCATGCTGATCCGGTCAAAATGTTTAGTCTTGAATTCAACAATGGAATCATAAAGTGTGAAATCAGCCCTGCCAACCACATTCAATCCCATCTGTGCACCGGTCAGTATGACTTCAGACCCCGAGAATCCGGGCAGCCTTTCAAACCACTGCCTGGCAAGGAAATGTATTTCTTCACCGTTTTTCATTCTGGATTCCACGTTTTCAGGCATGGGAACATCTGGATATTTTCTGGAAAAATATGAACGTGTTGGGTTTATGAGGTCGGTCACATAGAGATATTCCGGAATCTGGAAATTTTTTATTTTTATTTTATCCTCCAGTATCTGTGAAATATAGGTATTTACTATTTCACCACTTATGGACGACTTAATTTCCCTTAATAATGACATATTTATATATTGATACAAGCTTAAAAAATTTTCTTTAAGGTATTGAGAATTTTCCTTCATGTCTTTTCAGCATTTTCAATGCTGCAATGTTTTCCAAAACTTCCTCCAGGTCAATATCTTCAACATTCAAACCATAGTTTTCAGCCAGTTTTTCTTTCAACTCCCCAACTCCAACAGGAGCATCCATGAATTTCTTTGAAAGGTTATAGGTATCCTCATAAACGTTCCATGGAAAGACAAACCATGCCCACTCTTCCTTTGAAAGTCCCTTACCATAAAAATCCGGGGTATAGTTTGAACCATCTATGTAAAGCATGGATGTTGTTTTTACATCAGCTGGATTAAGGGATTTGACATAATTGTAAGAAAGTTTCATGCTTTCACCTGTATCAGTTATATCGTCCACTATGAGAACCTTCTTCCCACTAACATCATAGTTTAACTTTTCCCTGAGAACAGCCTTTCCGTTCATTGTTGCCGTCAATCCCCAGTGTTCTGTCTTTATGGACAGAAGATCTTTTTTAAACAGGTAATCGGCAACCATTCTTGCAGGAACAAGTCCCCCACGGGCTATACCTATAATAATATCGGGATTGTAATGATTCTCTATAACCATTTTCATAATTCCCTTAGTCCATTCTTCTATTTCCTTCCATGAAACATATGTAGCTTTGAATTCCATTTTCTATCTATAGATAAGTGGTTATTGTTATTTTAACGTTCTTAGTATCATTTTCCCTTCTGACATTTCATGTACTTCTCTACAGTATCTGGTGTTACCGACCGGACTGGCCATATGAATCAGGAATGTGCCACAGTGCTGAAATCTTTTAAAATATAAAAACTCATTTTGCAGCATGACAGACCACTTCCCTCAGGAAGGGTTAGTTGACGTTCTTTATTCCGAATTCTGGACACGCTTAAGCAATTTCTCTACTGCCGGCAAAATAGTCGTATTGTTTTTGATCAATGGTTTAACAGAAGGATCAACAGCTCCCAGACTATCGTCGTATGGAATATAATCTATCGTAAATGGAATGCTCTGATCCATTTCTTTCAGTAAATCTTTAATTGAGCTTTCATTGCTACCCACACGGTTGAAAACAAGATGAATTTTCTGTATTCCAAGATCCCAGGCGAGTTTTATCGCACTGTCAGCTACCTGAACCGAATTGAATGAAACATCACTTACCACTATTGCATGGCCAAAACCCTTTGCAATAGCTCTTCCAAAGTGCTCAACTCCAGCCTCCGTATCCATCAGAATAACATCGTCATTTCTTAAGGAAATATGTCTAACAACTGAGTCAAGAAGATCGTTTTCCGGACATAAGCATCCTATTGCTGCCTTATGTAAAGTACCCATGACCAGCAGGCTTATTCTCTCATCAACATCAATTCCGAATCTGTCTACAACATCACTTACATCGGGATTCAGGGATAAAAATTCTCCCCAACCAGATCCGGGTCTGGCACCAGTCTTCTCCTCTATGTAATCCACATGCCTGTTCAATGGAACTATCTCCCTGGCCAACTCCCTTTTCATGCCCAGGGCATAGGGCAGATTCATCTGGGGATCTGCGTCCACTGCAAGAACATGGGATTCCTTTGCAAAAAGGTAAGAAAGAATTGCAGTTATTGTAGTTTTGCCGGTACCTCCTTTTCCTGTTATCACAATCCTGTTTCCTGGGCGATTAATTGCAAATTCTTCAGTTCCTTCTACCAACTTTTTGACTATTTCGTCTCTTTTTACTTCATTCGACAAGGTAAAATCCATCTGAATTCACCTTAAGAAGATAGACCCAGTGCTATTCTCTTCTCCCGTATCATGTCAATCATCTTTTGGGCGGCCGCCTCCGGGTTGAGTTCTGAGAATGTTTCAGCACCGATGCTGCCCTTCAAGTTCTCGGAGAGTATCTGTTTTACCTGTTCTCCACCCTCGATGTGTAGCTCAGGAGCAGTATGCACTGGAAGTCCCATTGATAAAGCCCATGTTCCGATTGCCACTGCCTTCTCGGCAATAAGTTCAGGTGCGGATGCAATAACCGGAAGGGCAGAAACATCTACATTAAGCCTCTCTGACAGCAATTTTACAAGGACACCGATTCTGGAGTTGTCCACACATGATCCCATATGAATAGTAGGAGGCAATGACTCCAGGCCTGCAAGTTTTCCAAGTGCCTTAAGTGTACCCTTCAAACCTTCACCAATATCAAATTCATCAACCCTGGCAGGATTCATAAAGCCTTCCTGTGCGGATATGTGTGCAATGCATCCTGTAACCAGTACCAGAACATTGTTTTTCAACAGTACATTTATAAGGCGCTCAGTGTAAAGTTCTTTTCTAAGTTTGGGATTCGGACACCCGACAATTCCTACCACACCGTATACGTCCCCACTGACAATGCTATCAATAAGAGGTTTCAGTGGGTCTTCCTTGTTTATCTTTCCCAGTAGTTCTACAATAGACTCTACAGAAAAACCACCAATCATCGGCTCTGTTTTCTTGGAAAGTAGAACACGGGACGGATCACGCTTCTCATATGCGAGAAGTGCCTGCTCAACAATTTGTTTTGCTACTTCATCTGCACGCTCAACAGAAAATTCAATGTGTAATGCACCCGGTATCTTCACGTATGGCATAGTAGTTATCAGCTTTGTGTGATAGCACGAGGCAACCTCCCCAAGAACAGGCCATATGCACTGAAAGTCAACTACCATTGCATCAAGTGCTCCTGTGGCTATTGCCAGCTCAGCCTGCATCTCATTAGCGGCCAGTGGGACTCCATGCCTCATCAGCACTTCGTTTCCACTGCAACATACTCCGACAACATTAATCCCTTTAGCTCCCAGCTTCTTTGCCTCTTCGTTAAGATTAACGGCCCATTCAAGAACCTTCTCTGCCACAAGTGGATTATGTCCGTGAATGGCCAGATTAACATAATCCTCTTTCAGTACTCCAATATTTGCTGTGGAACTCACAGGTTTAGGTGTTCCGAAGAGAATATCAGAAATTTCAGAACTCATTGTCAACCCAGGATATCCATCGATTATACCCATTTTAAGATCGTCAAGAAGAAGATTTGTCACATCAGCGTCATTACCCATACTGGTCCTGTGCATGGCGTTCATTATGGGTATCCAGGCATTTGTTGGTATTATACCCAGCTCAGTCCAGTGTTTATAGCTAGAAGAAGGGGCATAGGCCTTAACCCAATTCATTGGGGCATTGTCAACCTTATTGAAATCTCCGATTGATATGTCAGCTATTTCATTAGCAATTTCCATATCTGTTTTCCCATCTGACACTACCTGTAAATTCTTGGCCACTGACAATAATTTTTTTCTATCCTTGATTTCATAGCCCTTTATTTTTCCAGTGGCAACGAGCTTTAAAGTTTCAGCGATCTCGAATGCGTGTTCAGCGTGGGATGAGGCTCCTCCAACAGTTTCTCTAAGGAGATTCCTTGCAACTATTGTATCAGCAGTAGCACCACAAACTCCTCTTGTTGCCCCATTCTTGAATCTTACAGTGGGAATTCTGCATGGACCCATGTAGCAGATCCTGCAGCAAACACCCCACTCTCCAAACCAGCAAGATGGCTGCTGCTTGGATAATCTTTCAAAGGATGACGTTCCCACATCATTCATTATTTTATCAACAAGTTCCAGTGAGGGTTTAGTAGCAGGCGAAGATCCAAAATTACCCAGTTTTAGATCAATTTTCTCATTCTTAAGTGATTTAGTTTGTTCCATATGGGAATCATAATCTGGCACTTTATATATTTTCTGAATGTGGTAAATATATTCATAATGGATACAATGGATTTAAATAGTATACAAAACTGAATTTTTATGTGGTGTTATGAATTTTTCACGAATATTTGAGATAAAAAATGTTTAATCTGCCTCCGGTGAGGCTACGGTTGCCTGCCTGCCTTTTGACAGGATAAGTGGAGAGAGCAGGAAGGAGACAAGCACAATAAGAAGAGCCGGGATTATTCCATAGATTGATCTGCTTATGCTTACAAATTCTGCACTGATAAGTACCGGTATAATAGCCACGCCCACATTGGTGGCCACACTGTACATCGATGTGGCAAAGCCTGCCCTTCCAGGGTCTTCCACATAATTTATTATGGAATTCAGTGCCAGGACCCAGAATGCATTACCAAAGAACCCGAATATGAAGAACGACCCCGTTATTAGAACTGCAAAACTCGTATATACCAGGGAATACAGTAATATAATGGCAAAGACGAAGGATACCAGGGCAGTGAGCACTGTGCCTAACCTGATGAAATGATACCGCTCAAAAATGAATGGAAGTATCAGTGCCCCCAGTGCAGAGCCAAGGAATTCAACCCCGCCCATAAGCCCGGAAAGCTTTAAAAGGAAATTTCCTGTGAAATGGAATCCCAGTGCGGTAGCCGCAATATCGCCAAATAATATAGATATGGATGCCATGGCCATTCCTATGTACCAATTCTTTATCATGCCTGGCTTGAATGATCCACGCAGCGATTTTCCCTTATATTTCTCCGGGTATTGCGGCAGGTAAATGAACAGCCATATGGATGCAAGTATTGTTAGTATAGCAGGCAATGCCATAATGCCAGTCAGGGAAAATGCCAGATATATATAGGGGCCTATAAGGGCTCCTGAGGACATACCGAGAAACAGAAATCCGATGCTTAAACCTGTTATTGTTGCCGATTTTTTTGGGTCCATTGATTCAGCTATGCTTCCTACCGGTGCAAGGGAGAATGGATAGGCACTTGCTGCAACTATGGAAAGCACAAGAAATTCTGAATAACCCGTTGCAAAAATACGTACAAGAAGCCCTGCTGTGGAGAATGCCATTGCAAGGTAAATCGATGATTTTACAGTAAATTTTGCCGATAGGACTCCAGCAAGAAGCCCTATTATTGCCATGGTATATCCATATACTGAAAGAATCAGTACTATCTCAGAAAGTGTGGCTGACAGATGCGCCATGAGTTCAGGTATGACAGGTGCCAGTATAAACCAGCCAAATCCTATAGTGAAAACAAAGAACCAGTATGGTATGAGTTTCTTGACATTATCCATGACTGTTAATATCTATCAGGTAAATAAAATTTTATTCGTATTTTTGCGGACACAATTATAACCACTTAGGAATATTTAATAATCAGGAATCTATAAAATACTATGAATTTCTCATTCAGTGATGAACAGGAACTTTTAAGGAAAAATACTGCGAGATTTTTGGAAAAGAATTTAAAACCCTACGTCAGGGATATAGATGCAAAGGGAGAAATACCGGCCGAATTCTTCAGGAATGCAGGTGAAAACGGTATTATATCTCCTCTAATAAAGCAAAAATATGGAGGGCCCAGCCTGTCATTTATGGATTCCGTGATTATATCCGAGGAAATAGCTAAAGTGGATACCAGTATGGCAACATCTGTCTATTATCTGCTTAACACTTCATGGGCATATGTGCTCCAGAAATACGGTAAGCAGGAACTGAAAGATAAACTTCTACCTGAAATAGCCAGTGGAAACCAGTTTATAGGAATTGCATCAACAGAACCATCAGGTGGCAGTGATGTGGCCAATATTACAACCTCTGGAACAGTAAATAATGGGAAGGTCATTATTAACGGGGAAAAAATGTACATAAGTGGGGCACTGGAAGCAAAAAACAATGGAGGAGGCCATCTTACTCTTGTCAAAACGGACAAGGAAAAGGGGCACAGGGGCATAACAATGGTATATGTACCTGCCAGTGCAAAGGGAATTGAAATTACAAAACTTGAGAATATGGGAAGGATGGGCATATCAACAGCAGGGATAAAGTATAACAACGTTGAGGTGCCGGAGGAAAATATTATAGGAGAAATCAATGAGGGTTTTTACTATTCCATGGACGGCTTCAATCATGCCAGGATCATGGTGGCTGCGGCATGCAACGGATTATCGGAAAAAATGCTTGAAGAGGGATTGGAATATATAAAGGAAAGAAAAGCTTTTGGAAAGCCACTCAGTGATTTTCAGGCTATTTCATTCGAGGCAGCGGATTTAAAGACGGAAATAGAGATGGCTTCCCTGCTGAATTACAAGGCAGCATATCTTGCCGACGTTGATGATCCTGAATTCTATATATACAGTTCCATGTCAAAGCTGAAATCGCCACAGATTGCCATGGATACTGTAAAAAAAGTAATGATGTGGTTTGGTGCCTACGGCTATACAAAGGATTCTGGCATAGAAATGAGTGCAAGAGGAATCTTTTCCTATCTTGTTGGTGCTGAGGGTGCACTGAATATAATGAAAATGATAATAGCAAAGGCAATATTGAAGTAACTACTCATGAATTAAACCTGTTGCATTATTAAATGTAGAAAACAACTGGCACACAAAAGCACCGTTAACATTCTTTATTTTTTCCGGTAAATTATAAAAATATATGAGGGCAAATATTTTATGGATTCGCCAATGTTTTCCACGAAAAAGTATGGCACTGTATTTCCGTGGAATACCGGAGCTTTTCTGTCTCATGGGTGCAACCTTATATTTACAAAATTCATATTATATAAAACAAAATAATCGCTTTAATCGCTTTTGAATACAGGTTCTCCAAAAATAGTATTGTAATATTCGGAAGTCTTTGCCATGTCCTCAACAAAAAATGCAACGTCCTTTAATCCCTTAAACATAGTTTTCATTCCATTCTATAGTTCCATTTTATTTACATTTTATAAAATTTTTGTTTGAACGATTATTATTATATCTGTATGTAATATATTAAACCATGTTTGAAGAGAATTTTCTTAATGGTAAAAATATAATAGTTACCGGCGGCGGAACTGGCCTTGGAAAACAGATGACTGAAACTTTCCTGAAACTGGGAGCCACCGTATCCATAATAAGCAGAAATGAAGAACATCTCAATGCTGCCAAGGAATATTTTAGGGAACTTGGATATAATATTGAAGCTGAGAAATGCGATATCAAGAATCCAGATGAGATAAAAAATGCAGTGGATGCAATAGAAAACAGAACTGGAAAAATAAATGTTTTAATTAATAATGCAGCAGGCAATTTTATTAGCAGAACAGAAGATCTGTCACCTAAAGCGTTTGATACGGTAATAGGAATAGTTCTCAATGGCACTGCCTACGCCTCCCTCGAAATGGGAAAGAGGTGGATTGCCAGTTCCATAAAAGGGACAATACTGAGCATAGTTGCAACATATGCACGTACCGGGTCGGGGTATGTTGTTCCATCAGCCATATCCAAGGCTGGCGTTCTGGCTCTCACGAGATCACTGGCGGCAGAATGGGGTCATAGAGGTATAAGGACGGTGGCAATAGCTCCCGGGGCATTCAAAACTGAGGGGGCATGGTCAAGGCTTCTTCCCGGTGATGAATATGAAAAAGCCATAATTGCAGGTAATCCGGAGAGAAGGCTTGGCACAAAAGAAGAATTAGCAAACATAGCAGCATTCCTTATTTCTGATATGGCCTCATATATCAACGGGGAAGTTGTCACCGCAGATGGTGGGCAATCACTATATGGTTCTAGCATGTTCAATATGATGGAAAACCTGCCGGATGAAATATGGAAGATGATGCGCCAGAGATAAATCCTGCATTGAAAAAATATTCCATGTCTATATCAACCCCTCAAGCTAATGCAATGATCTTGTTTCTGCCTTTTTCCTGAGGTAAAGCACTGCGATACTATTGGCTGATCTCCCCTTGCCAGTGGAATTATGCAATTCTTTATTCCTTTCGGGCAACACTCCAAAGCCTGATTTCAACCCATATTAACCCTATTGACCTTCAGGAGGGTACCTTGCCATTTCAGGTATGGGTTTAATATGGAATTATACTTGATAGTTGCTGTTAAATATTTCTATAGTGTTTCATCCACTATCCTGCAGGAGTCTTTATTCCTATAATTTTAAGATGAATAATTTCAGCATGTCGCAATACTTCAATATAAAGGAAGGTTTAAATAGTCTGATTGGGATAGATACGTATGGCTTCTAATGCTAGGGTAAGGTATCTTATCACGACTTTCGGTTCTATTATTACTATACTTTCAGGAATTATAGTATTGCTGGTTCTCTTTATTTCCGGTGTTGCGGGTGCAGCACAGCTTGTTTTCTTCCATCCAGGTGGGCTGATAATTATAGGCGGTGCAATAGTTCTTGCTATTGTTCCAATAATATGGATAATACTTGCCTACATCATATATTCTATGGCACATGAAAACAGAAGAACGGATAAAGTTGTTAACGGTGTTGTAATTATAATACTGGGTTTCATAATACTTATGATGGGAGGAGGATTCGTCATAGGCCCAGTTCTTGATATTATAGGCGGCTTTTTATTGATTTTATAAATTTCTAATCCGCCGGTATAATAATGCCGGAAAAATATTCTCTGGTGTGTATTTATTTCCGGAAATGCCTTAAATATGCTTAAATAGTGATAATTATTAGCAGGGTAATGGATAGCATATTTAAA
>DAUP01000096.1:0-4788 GCA_002505185.1 Ferroplasmaceae archaeon UBA567
ATGTGAATCCTGAAAACATAATGCTCACAACTGGGTCACAGCAGGCTCTATACGCTCTACCCATCATATTTGCTAATGAGGGGGACTATGTTATAACAGAGGCACCTACATACGTTGGAATGCTCTCTTCATTGAATGCAAACAGGATTAGATCTGTCTCTGTTGGACTGGATGACAGGGGAATGAAAACTGATGAACTTGAGGAAAGGTTAAAAACAATGAAATCAATGGGCATCAAGCCAAAATTCATTTACACAATACCTACTTTCCAGAATCCTGCAGGATATACAATGACCCTGGATAGAAGAAAACACCTACTTGAACTGGCAGAGCAGTATAATGTTCCAGTTATAGAAGATAATCCATATGGAGATTTAAGATATTCCGGTACTAAATTGCCAACGTTAAAGAGCCTTGATACAAATAATATGGTGACATATCTCGGAACATTTTCTAAGATAATGGCTCCTGGTCTCAGAACTGGATTCACTGTTTCCCAGCCCGAAGTACTTGATGAATTCAACAAGTTAAAGCAGTCACTTGACCTGGCAACTGATTCCCTGTCCCAGTACATAGCTTACGAATACATCAGGAAAGGAATAATATATAAACAGATACCCAAAACAATAGAACTTTACAGGAGAAAGAGAGATATAATGCTAGAGGCCCTTGATGATGAAATGACTGATGCTACATGGTCAAGGCCGGATGGCGGCATGTTTCTCTGGGTGAAACTTAGCAAAAACATGGACGCATTAAAAATGTTGAAAAGGGCAATAAACAATAAGGTAGCCTATGTGACCGGCTCTGCATTTTACCACAATAATCCGGAAATGAATACCATGCGGCTTAATTTCACCTATTCCAGTGACGATGACCTTAAGGAAGGGGTAAGGAGGCTTGCTAAAACGGTTAAGGATGAAAAGGAATCCCTTTAATTTTTAATATCGTGTTCTTTAAAACACTTTAGGGTGCAACAGGAAAGAACCATTTTTATTTATATGGTTTATTTATAAGCTATTATTTTGCCCGGTACTATAAATGTGGGAAAAAGGTAATTATCCCTGATATTGAATCAAGATTGTGTGGCAAGATAAAAGATATTTAGGTCGAAAACTATTGGAGATCATCACTATGGAAATAGTACCTGAAAACGGGGATTACCGGAAAGTGTTAAATAATATGTATTTTTGAGAACGGAAAACGATTTAATGCTTTACAGGCACTCTTATTATTTCTTTTATACCATCAAAATCTGTATCGTCCGTTATGATCTCTGAGATGTTTCTCTCTAGGGCACATGATAAATGAATTGAATCTCGTGGTTTCAAATGATACCTTTCACGGATAACCTGACTCCTTCTTATTATTTCATCATCCACTGCCACAAATCTGAGGAAGGGAAAATTAATAAATTTTTTTCCAACTTCTATGGCATCAGTTTTTCCAAGCACCCTATGTGTTTCCTTTATACTGTTCCTCTGCAATTTTCTTAATGTCTATTTTCTTCTTGAGTTTCCTGGAATAAGTTGTACTGTAAAAATTAACATACGACACAGATTCCGGTTTGATTTTTCTTATGATCACTGAATCGTCAAGAATATCTATGATCAGCTCAGAATATTCCTTTATCCCTATCTTTTCCCTTATTTCCTTGGGTATGACAACCTCCCCCTTGGGACCAACAGTAATTTTCTTTTGCATGATTAAATTATATGTACAACTAATATTTGTACAATTCCTTTAAGGCTATGGTGGAAATTGCTCATCGAACAGCGAAAACATCAATTGTGCATATGAATATACCACTGCTTCGATAGTGACGGGGGATTTTATTGTCTCAAGTCTGATATGTGCAAATCTGTTTATCACCAATCTAACGGCTGGAAAAAGGACTTCATGGAGTGATTTTTGATCAACTGTTTACCTGATGAGATGTGTCACATAATATTTTATAACAATTTCTTATTTACTTTTAATGATAACACTTGTTGGTGGAACATTCAATAGATTTCACAGAGGGCATGAACAGCTTCTTCTTGCAGCATACAACACAGGAAATAGGGTGATGATAGGCATAACCTCTGATCAGTATGCCAGGTCCCATAAAAATACCCTTATATCCTATAAACAGAGAAGGGAAAGGGTTGAAAAATTTATTTCAAAGTTTACCAGCAATTATGAAATACATCCACTTGATTCAGTGTTTGGCAATACACTGGATGTTGATGAAGCTATCCTGGTTGTTTCTCCAGAAACCTATGCAAGTGCCAGCAGAATTAACGAAAAACGCCTGTCTATGGGAAAGACCCCACTTAAGATTGTGAAAATACCATTCTCACTTGCAGAAGACCTATTTCCAATAAGTTCCACGAGAATAATTAACGGCGAGATAAGGAGAACCGGGAAAAGAATAACCCCTATTAATATATCAGTTTCCACCGGGAATGATCTCAAATTTACGGCAAGTGTGGAATTCATTAAATCAATAATGAAAAATTACAGAATAACCAGGAATACAGAATATAAAACCGGCAGTGAACAGCCTTTCGGTAAAGATACAATGCGTTTTGCAACCGACCGGGCCATGTATGGACTGAAAGACAACGATTATTCAATAGGCATTGAATCTGGAATTTTTTATAATCCTATTAATGATATGTATTATGACCTTCATTATTGTGTTGTAATTGACAGATACAGTACCATAACTACGGGTTTTGGTTCAGGATTTCAGATGCCAGATGAGGTTATTGATGCCATTAAAACGGGTACTAGCACCAATGAATTTGTTGAAAATATCTTTGGAATAGAAATGATAGGACGTGGTCGTGGCATATCAGGGCTCATTTCTAACGATTCAGTTACCAGGAGTACCTTAATTTACGAATCAATAAGAAATGCCTTCATTCCCAGGATGAGGCCGGATATCTATAACAGGGAATTTCATTGAGCGATTGGTTTGCCATTATTCCTGTTCATAGTACCTCTTGCAGAGAAAAATATTCCAATCCCCACAAGTATAAGCCCGATAAGTTCGTAAAATGATGGTATTTCATTCAATATTATTATGCTGAACACCACTGATAGGGCCGGCACAATAAAAAGGAATGAGGATATTGTTGACACACCGTATTTTTTGTTCAAATGAAGGAATGCATAGTAGGCCACTGCAGTGCCCGGAATAGATATTACCAGTATAAGGCCTACCAGTATGGGCGAAGGCTCAAAAATGGATACACTGGGCCTTGCAATTACTGCTATGAGAAGTGCCGGCAGGAGTGCAAATCCGAACTGAAAAAAATTTGTTGTTTCCCTATCCTTTTTTGTATGGTATTTCATAAAATATATTGTTCCTGAAGCCCATGTTATTGCACCGAGCAATGCTATTATTATCCCCGGCCTGAAACCTACCAGAAGCGAGTTGGAAAATATCACTAACAAACCTGCAAAACCTGTTCCGATTCCCAGGAATATATATTTATTATAATGTTCGCCAAGGAATATTATAGCCATCAATGTGGATATTATTGGATAAGTGTATATTATGATAGATGTCAGGGACGCAGATATGGAAGTTTCTGCTACGAACCATAATTCCATCCATATAAGGACATTAAGCATGGATAAAATGAACAGCGGTACAATATCATGTCTTGAAAGTTTCAGATGCAGTCTGGGACGGAATATAATGTATATAAATATTAAGGAGAATAGTACTCTGTAGAACAGAAGGGTAAATGGATCTGTATAGCGTAGTGCGATTTTTATTACAGGATAATTAATTGCCCATGAAATAACCATAAAGATGAACAGCAATACATCATTCTGTTTTCCCATATGCTGTGTAATAATGCGTCTTTAATAAATGTGAGTGAAACCAGGTGCATTAACATGATAAGAGCCACATTAAATGCATTCAATATGCTGAATTAATTTTTTGGTAAATTGCTGTTTCAACTTTAAACATTAAATAATGTTTAAATACATATTTACAATTGATTATATTATGGTAACTAAAGAGGAAATTCTGGAAGCATTAAAAGAGGTATCTGATCCAGAAATAGGAATGGATGTTGTTAACCTTGGCCTGGTATATGATGTTGAAATTACTGATGGCAACAGGGTTTACATAAAAATGACAATGACCGCACCAACATGCCCTGTAACTCCATGGATACTGTCAGAAGCACAGAAATGTGTTGAAAATCTCGCCGATGTGGAAGCTGCAGACATTGAACTGGTATGGGAACCTCAGTGGAAACCGGAAATGATGTCTGATTATGCAAAGGAACAGTTGAACATGTATTAAGGATTTTTGACAGTGTATATAAGCTAAATTAAAACCTTTATATACCCTTTAAATATAAACATATTGATTAACATGAGCGAGATGGAAAAAATAACCATAGAAAACATAGTTGCATCAACTTCACTGGCGGAACATCTGGACCTGAGCCGCATAGCCCTGGCACTTGAAGGTTCTGAATACGAGCCAGAACAGTTTCCTGGATTGATATATAGATTGAAGGATCCAAAAACAGCGGTTCTTATTTTTAGAAGTGGAAAGGTTAATTGCACAGGTGCCAAAAACCTTGAAAATGTCAAAAAAACAATAGACACCATCATAGACAAACTTAAGAAAGCCAAAATAGAGGTTTATGACAATCCCGACATTATAGTTCAGAATATTGTTGCAGTTTACGATCTTGAGGCATCCCTTAACCTTACAGATATAGCAATGTCCCTGGGTCTTGAAAATGTGGAATATGAACCAGAACAGTTTCC
>DAUP01000096.1:4901-5392 GCA_002505185.1 Ferroplasmaceae archaeon UBA567
GATGAGCCCATTCTTCTGTCAGAGCTTAGATTAAAGTCTTTTTTATTAATTTCCTCATCTTCCATAATTTTCTTTTCTATATCACCCTCGAGGCCAGAGGATAGTTCAGTATCATAACCTATTAATGGTATGGCTGGCCTGATCCTGTTTTCCATAGAGAGGCGGTTAAGCTTTTCAATATTGTAACTGGATGCACGAATCATCTGATTTCTATCTGGGTTGAAATATC
This sequence comes from Ferroplasmaceae archaeon UBA567, assembly GCA_002505185.1. Classification (GTDB taxonomy): domain Archaea; phylum Thermoplasmatota; class Thermoplasmata; order Thermoplasmatales; family Thermoplasmataceae; genus Ferroplasma. Next base: position 5,131 of record DAUP01000096.1, read on the forward strand.
TGTCAACAGGATATAGAATATCACCACCAAGTACCTTATACATGCTCCCAGTCAGCTTCATCCTTTCTGAAAGTATTCTGTTAAAAATATATGACTGGTAAGCGTGTATAAAGAACATGGAAAGGTATCTTGGGAAAACACTGAATGCGTCTTTATACGTATTTTCCCTTATTATGTAGCCCAGTAGGGACCTTTCAAATGTAAGATATTCGGGAAACTCTTTCATAGCCTTTCTGGCATCTCCAGTTTCACCAAATGTTTT
>DAUP01000096.1:5460-19408 GCA_002505185.1 Ferroplasmaceae archaeon UBA567
CAGTATTATCATCATCAGACTGTATGTCTATTATGAATTCGTTCCCAAGTAAATCACCCAGTTTGATCATTTTACCGGTCCTGAATGTTGAAATGATCTCGGCATCGCCTATATTGAGATTGCCAATTTCCATGCTTTCAGGTAAATTTATACAGAAATACTGTGTGGTTATGCCTATTTTATCCTTTGTTCCTGCATATGTTATCCGTTTATTGCTTATATGCAATTGATCAGCAAGGCGCATCAAAAATTTGTTGGTATCCCAATTTCTCAGGCGTACCTTTAAAATTGTATATTTGCCATGGGTGTTTTCCGGAATTTCTACGGGTATTTCGTTTACAATAAAACTTTCAGGATCATATTTAATTTTCCCGGGTATGCCAGGAGTCCTGGTAGAGTACCCTTCTATGCCTATGATACTGTCAATCATAATCCCATATACACAATAAATATAATAATAGACACTAATGGTTTTAAAATTCTAATAATATGACCATGGCGAGAACAGTTTCAGTTCCTGACATAGTAATAAACGTGTTCCAGTAAGCCATCCTGAACTTTTTTTGTTCCGAGAACGTTCTTATCTACCAGTTCGTTAAGAAGAAACTCCAGTTCATTTTCAACCAGTATCTGGGCTCCAATTTTTAGATAGCCTGCCCGGGAATGATCTGACGTGCTGTATTTTCCAATCATCTCATCAGCTATTTGATCCTGTGTCATTTCCCTGTAGCCCAGTATTTCTACTACATTGTCCCGATCCATATAAATTAGAAAATGTATCTGGTTATAAATAGTTTTCAATTGTGATAATAATGTATATGCATTGCCCAAAAATAATTTATATTTCAGTAGACGTCAAAATTCTGGTAGTTAGGCGGCTCTGAAACAATGCGTATATCGTGTGGGTGACTTTCCTTTAAGCCACTGTTGGTGATTTTTACAAATATTGCCTTTTCCTTAAGCTGTTCTATATTTTCGGCACCTAGATAGCCCATACCGGTTTTTATTCCACCGACAAATTGGAACAGATTTTCAGAAACCTTCCCCCTATAGGGAACAGATCCCTCAACGCCTTCTGCTATAAATTCATTGGAACCAAGTTTTCCGTAACGGTCTGATTTGCCTGCTTTTATGGCACCTATGGACCCCATGCCCCTGTAGGACTTGTATTTTCTGCCATTTATGATCATTTCTGTACCTGGGCTTTCCTCTGTGCCTGCCAGAAGTGAGCCAAGCATAACTGTGGAAGCTCCAGCAGCAAGAGCCTTTATCATGTCTCCCGAATACCTGATTCCTCCATCAGCGATTACGGGTATACCATGTTCCCCGGCTACATCTGCCACATCCGATATTGCCGTCAGCTGTGGAACCCCAACTCCTGCCACAATTCTTGTTGTGCAGATAGAACCTGGCCCTATTCCAACCCTCAAGCCATCGACTCCCATGGATATAAGATCCTCTGCAGCCTCTGCGGTTGCAATGTTTCCTGCTATTATATCTATATGTATTGCCTTTCTTATCTTCTTAAGTGAAGAAAGGACATTCCTGTTATGTGCATGTGCAGTGTCGATTACTAGAAAATCTGATCCGGCATTTTCAAGGTTTATTGCCCTGTCTATATCATAGGCGCCAATGGCAGCACCAACCATTAGCTGTCCCTGCTCGTCCCTGGATGCGTTGGGAAATTTCTCCCGGGTTTTAATGTCCTTTGCAGTTATAAGACCCATCAGCCTGCCCTTTTTATCCACAAGTGGCAGTTTCTCAACCCTGTTTTTATAGAGTATATATTTGGCATCTTCTATTGAGACATTTTCGTCCGCTGTTATTACATCCTTTGTCATTATGTCCTTTACGGTACCTTCCGATTCGGAAAATTCTAAATCTCTTTTAGTTAAAATCCCAATAAGTTTTCCCGATGCAACTACCGGCAAACCAGCAATATTTTTTGTTGTCATAAGTGTTCTGGCTACATTAACCGGTGTATCAGGGTCTATTGAAAAAACATCCCTTATTATTATGCTTTCCTCCTTTTTTACCTTCTTTATCATTTCAACCTGTTCATTTGCAGACATATTGCGGTGTATAACGCCAAGAGCTCCGTATCGGGCCATTGCAATGGCCATGGGATCCTCCGTTACAGTATCCATGGGAGAGCTTACAATTGGTATGCCTATATTAATATGTCGTGAAAATCTGCTTGCCACATTCGCATTTTTAGGCTCGATTGTAGAATGCAAAGGCTTTAAAAGTACATCATCAAAGGTATAGCCTTCTATGACATTCTGAAATTTTTCTTTAAACATGGAAAGTTAAGACTTATAAACTATTTAAGGCTATTTATATTATTTTCAGGAGAAGAGTACGGCAATAAACAGCCCAGATTAGGTTATTGGAGATGCCTATTTATGATACCTGTGTGATCAAAATTCCTGTATGTTACTTTTTATGATTTTGAATAAAGCAATAAAAATTATAGCAAGAATGTATTATTGATGTAATGGATCTAATAGAGGACCGGAAAAGGGTACTGGTGTATTTTCAGGAGAAGGGCATCATGGTGACAAAGACAGCCCTCGATCTGATACTGGATTCAAGTATGGGAGAATTGTTGCCAAAAATGGTCACACAGGAAGTCCTGGATGCAGGTTATCTCACTGAAAATGATGTATTAAAGTTAATTAGAAAACCAGAACGCAGGAAGATGGATTTCGAAGTATACATACCGGACATAAAAGCCCATAGCTCTGTGGAGGATTTTCAGGAAATGTTCACGGATCGCTATGAAAGGTTAAAAAAAATTATAGTGCAATCTGCCGAAATGAGGGGGACATACACTATTAAGAGTGCTAAAAAAACCCAGGGAAAGGTAAAAATTGTTGGTATGGTTTCAGAGGTAAGCACCACTAAAAATGGCCATAAGAGGCTTCTGCTCGAAGATCTTGATGATAGTCTAATCGTCTTCCTCTTAAAGGGGAAGGGCATGAACAACGAACTGATACTGGAGGATGAGGTTCTCGGGGTCGTTGGATCTATAAGCAACACAGGCAAAGATCCGGTTTTGTTTGCAGATGAGGTCATAAGGCCAGATATACCATACAAAATGATAGACGAGCAGAAAAAAGATCCTGTATTCGTGGCATCCCTGTCAGATATACATGTGGGAAGCAAGACATTCAGGGAAAATGACTTCATGAAAATGGTTTCCTGGATAAAATCTTCCAGTGAAGAAGCATCCCAGCTTAAATATCTCATTTTGAGCGGCGATGTTGTGGATGGTATAGGAGTTTACCCTGGACAGGATAAGGATCTTGAAATTCTGAACCCATATGAACAGTATGAAAAACTTGCAGAATATGTTAATATTATTCCTGAGGATGTGAATATCTTTATTATGCCAGGAAACCATGATATAGTAAGGCTTGCAGAACCACAGCCCGTATTCTCACAAAAAATCAAAAATTTCTTTAATGATAATGTCACACTGCTGCCAAATCCATATAATTTGGTTCTGGAAAATAAGAATGTTCTTGTTTATCATGGAATGTCCCTGAACGATATGATAGAACTGGTTCCAGGTGCCAGCTATGCCAGTGTAGGGTCTTCCATAGAGGAACTCCTGAAGAGAAGGCATCTAGCCCCTGTATATGGTGGGAAAACCCCGATAATTCCTTCAAAAAGAGATTATCATGTAATAGAACAGGTTCCTGATATTTTTATTACAGGCCATATACATTCATTCTCACAGGGGAATTACAGGGGTGTACGTTATATTAATGCTTCTACATGGCAATCACAGACTGATTACCAGAAAATGATGAATTTTTCTCCGAATCCCTCCATAATGACTTTGTTCGATTTAAATTCTAAAACTCAAATTATTAAGGATTTCAAGGAATCATAGGGTACTTTTGATTATTTCCTCTATTTCCCTCTTGAAGGTATCCATAAAGTCATTGAGTGCTTCCTGTTTTATTCCATTGGGTGCAGTACTGATTCCTATTTTAGCAGTAACCTTTGCCATTTTCGCAAGTGAGTCATATTCCTTTATTTTGGCCTCCATGAACTCTTCAATAACTTCGGTTATCTGTTTTTTAATTTCGCTGTCTTCGTTTATTTTCTTCCTGATATATTCCTTGATTAAGTCCTTAAAAACGTCATGTATTGCTTCAAAATACATTTCTTCTGAAGGAGCGGCATTTATTATATTGTTCAAATATTCATTAACATCTTTTTTCATAATACACTAATTGTTATTAGTAATTAAAGTTTAATTATATTCTGCCATGGAATATTTTTCAAAAGTGTTATATAAACATATATCCTTCCTTTCTTATGAATAAAAAGATCCTAGTCATAGGCATTGTTATGATTATTATAGGCATAGCGATGGCGGCTGGAGGCGGTGGGTATTTTGAAAGCTCATTTGCCAGTAATTCAAATTCACATTTTATAGAGAACAAAACAACTAATTTGACTGTGTCTAATAATATAACGGTTAAATCCGGTTACATTGTCCTTATAAATGGGGCAATTCCCAGTGGAGAACTTGTATCTCATTCAAATTTGATCACGGTCACAAATCAGACGGCGTTAAAGGATAAGGGATATAAACCAACAGAATCTAATGCAGGAATAAGCATATTCGTGGGGTTAAATCCCGGAACATATAATTACGTTTATTTCAATGCAACATCTAGCGCCCCACTATATGGATATATTACAGGGTCACAGTTTGATGTGGTTTCCGCTCTGGTAATAGTGGGAGGACTGGTTGGAATAGCAGGGTTTATTGTAATGATATATGGTGCAATCAAAAGGGAAAAGCCCAAAAATCCATATGATCCTGATGATCCCTACAATATAGACAATATAAAATTATAATTTTAATGATTTATCAAAAATTTCTTTATATTAATAGACCTGTACCTGTGTTTTCCAAATTCAACTGAAATGAAGAGCATAAGGAACATTGATGCTATAAATACTGCAAGTGCTGAATTCAGTGCTTCATTGCCCAGTGTCAGGATAACTGGAAATATAAAGCCTGCCACTGCGGAAAAGTTCATGCTTGGCCCAATCTTATCGGCCTCCACATTTAAATTTTTACTTATTATGGGAAGGAGCGAATTGACACCAAGCCCGAACATGGTGAAAACCACAGCGAATGCTATATTCGTAGTGGAAAAGAATAGAATGCCACTGATTGCCACAATTATCAGTGAAGAAAACACTGTTTTCTTCAGGGAAAAACGTATCATCATAGCCGGCAGGAGCAGGTATGCAAACACTGCAATGGAATAGGCTACAATTGATTCAATGAATGCAGATGGGCCAAGGTACGATGGAACTATCTCCAGAACATAGGCCGGTGTGAATCCAAGAAGAAAAACTAGAAACACCTTAATAGAGAAATCAAAATGGAACTTCTTCAACATTGGAGATATGACATTATGTTTTCTGGAGAACAGCACCGCTGGTGCAAATACGATTCCAGCAATTGAAACCAGTTCCCATGAACCAAGTAACATGAAGAATATTGCACCCATTAACCATCCAATTGCCCAGCCTCCCATTGTAAATCCTATGATCTTTCTGTTCCCTGTGATTGATGATACCTCTATTGCAGCTGAGGTAGCCAGCCCAAAGAAAATACCAATAATAAATCTGCTGGCAAAGAGTTCTATGAATGTTGTTTCATATCCCATTCCAAATGATATGACTGCCATCAGGGTTATTGAGAGCAATGCAAGCCTTGGAACCCCAAGCCTTCCCACGTATGAATATATAAATGGAGTTACCATGCGGCCTATGAAGGGAATACCCAGAAGAATAAATGATTCAATATAGGTAAAGTGCAAGGTATCAACTATATCATTGATGAAAAATGCAAAGTCCATCAAAAAAAATGTTGCCACTGAATATGAGAATATAGGTAGAATTTTGTTGAATTCTTCCTTTGAAACATGTACATTATTTGCATGTAAATTTAACATATAATAGGAAATGCCACATTTATATTTATATATTATTCATTATATTATTATTTATATATGTTAACTTAAAATTAATATTGCCATATTGTATCCTGCGGATTAGTAAGTATTCTAATGAATTGCATGGACACCCTAAAAACAGGTTTATAATGTTTATCCGGTGAATATGAGACAGATGCCAGATGTGGTGCAGGAAATACCAGTGAGTTTCCTAATGCTAAATAATAGTGGCTGTCTGTTTCACTGACAGAACTTATACTTGCTAATGGATTTATATTGAGTATAGAGATTTCATACTTCATCCCCCAGAAAGGGCTTTTCAGCTTACTTGAAATAAAAGTACAATAAATAATATTGCATACATTTAAATACGAATTACGGAATACGTATTTTTAATACTATAATAGTAATTAATTTATAATAAGTATGGATGTGGTTAAAATGAATATTATAGAAAACATTCTTTTCAACCATTCCGTGGAACCTGTAAAATATGTTTCTCCTGGAGACATAGTAACTGTGAATGTTGACAGGGTCATAATGGTTGATATGGCTGCCCTGCACCCGGAATTTCTGGACAATCCTCCAGTTAAGCCATTTGACCCGGAGAAGATATCACTGGTGTTTGACCATTATGTCCCGGCTCCAAATATAGAAATAGCGAACAGAGTAAACCGGCTAAGAAAAGTGGTTGACAGATGGGGTATTAAAGACTTTTATGATGTGGGAAGAGGTGGCATATCCCATGTACTGGGAGGCGAAAAAGGGTGGTTCAGGCCAGGTAGCCTCATAGCAAATACAGATTCACATACCATAGCCACCGGTGCATTCAACACTCTTGGGAGAGGATTAGGCACTCCTGAGGTCATGAATATTATAGCAACGGGGAAAACATGGTTTCCAGTGGGTGAAACCCTGAAAATAAATCTGGAAAACAGGATAAAGCCACATACCTCTGCTAAGGATGTGTTTTTTTATATGGCATCTAAGATTGGAGATATACCGAACAAAAATATAGAGTTCTCTGGAAATGGAATAGAATACCTTAATATAGATCAGAGGAGCTCCATATCTACAATGTGTGCCGAGGTGAGTGCCGAATTTGCAGTATTCCCAGAGGATAAAATTTTAAAACAGTATATGAATGAAAGAGGATATATGGATTATCACGCCGCTGTACCTGACACCAATGCCGAATATATTGATGAAATGTCCATAGATATGGGAAAAATAGAACCTATGGTGGCAATGCCAGACAGAATCATAGGCAATATAAAACCGATTTCTGAAATAGGAAGGGTGGAAATAGACGTTGCAGTTGTAGGTTCATGTGCAAACGGGCGGCTGTCTGATATAAGGGATGTTGCAGAAGTGCTGAATGGCAGGAAAATAAGTGATAGAACAAGATTTGTCGTAACACCTGCCTCAAAGGCAATATACGAAGAGGCTTCACGGCTTGGATATATAAGTACAATAATGGAAGCAAATGCCATGGTCACCAATCCCACATGTGGTGCATGCCTTGGCGGGCATATGGGCGTTGTTGGCAATGGCGATAATGTCATAAGCTCCACAACCAGGAACTTTAAGGGCAGGATGGGGGGAAGTGGTGCTAAAATTTACCTGGCGTCGGCACGGTCTGTGGCAATTTCGGCTCTTAAGGGGCATATAGCGGGGGATTTAAATGAATAATATAAATGGAAGGGTATGGATTTTTGGAGACGATATCAATACTGATCTGATGTACCCTCAGATCTGCTATACATTGCCACAGGAAGAAAAACCGTACCATGCAATGGAGGCAAACCGGCCTGGCTGGGCTGGCATGGTCAGAAAGGGAGATATAATTATTGGGGGAAGAAATTTTGGGACAGGGTCAAGCAGGCCTGCGGCTGATAACCTGAAGAATCTGGGTATAGTTTGCGTTATTGCGGAATCTATAAATGGCTTATTTCTCAGGAATGCTGTAAATTCTGGTTTACCGGCACTGGAAATACATGGAATTTCAGGCATTGCAAGGGAAGGTGATACCATTGTTATTGATTTTGTTAACAGCATTATAAAAAATGCAAGAACGGAAGAAATGATCAATTTTAAACCATTGCCTGCCTTCCTTATGGAAATAATAGAGAACGGTGGTATAATAAATATATTGAAAAATAAGGGTATGCTGGGAAAGCCCCTATGAGGGGACAACCTTTATCAAATTGCCCCTTGCAAGAAATATTAATGGGAGAAAAACCAGTCCAAGTACACCCATGGATAACCACGCAAGCTCATAATTATAGCTCGATACAATTAGTGTAAAAATTACTGGCACTGCCACTGCCACAAGGAGCTGCAGTGTGTTTACAAAGGAAAGTGTGAGTGAAACTAGGTCCCGACGTGCCAGGTACCTTACAATGGTATATGTTATTGACATACCATATACTGTAATCATTCCTATGGCAATGGCTATAATTATTATAAAAATATAATAGTGAATGAATCCTATCAATATAAGGGACAGGGAAAGTACTATGTTTATTGCAATGAACGTACCTATTTTGTATTTAGTCCTTGAAAAATGATATCCCCCAAGAATGCCACCCAAGAATCCGATTATCAAAAAGAGTGCGGATATGCTACCGGCTAAGTCTATACTATACTTTATTGATTCAAGATAGTATACAAAGAATTGCCCTATTATGGTTTCACTTACCATACTTGCTATTCCTATGAATGCCACCAGTATGATTATCCTGTTTGAAAAAACCTTCTTAAAACTGGTGAAAATATCTGATTTGTTAGTCTTTATATTCTCTATGTTCCTGAACAGGAAAACTAGAACAACGAATAACCCAAGTGTAGCCAGACCCGCTATTATAAAGGGTATTCTGTATCCCATATACTGGTCAAGAATTGCCCATCCAATTATTCCTACTCCACCACCTACATTGAATGCACCGTTATAAATTCCTATATGAAATGCATATTTGTTTTCAGGAACAATAGAAGCAAGGAGGCTCAGTGCAGGTGAGAAGAAAAGGGCAGCAGAGAGTCCAGCCAGAAATCTGGAAATTATAAGTTCAATAAAATTCCCTGAAAGCCCGGATGTTATTGCAAAAATAGACACAAACAGCAGTCCTATCAGGGATGTTGTTTTATCACCTATGTATGAAGAAAGGTAGCCCCCCAGTACCTGAAACATGGCAATCCCTACATAAAACGCTGTAACAAGTGTACCAAGTTCCACAACAGTCAGGTTCATTGCTGTTTTTATGTATTCCAGGGCAGGAGCCATGTCCATCCAGTTTAATGCATACAACGCCCTAGCAGTATGAACCAGTCCGGCCCTGGCACCATAATTCATCCACCAGTATTTATACCACATTTATAAATCCATCTGCACTCTGAAAAACTTGTTAAAATGATGCTTTGATATTTTTATAAATGGTGCTCAACTTGATGGTGATGTGTATATTGTTAATTTAAATAATTATACATAATATTTTTTTAATTTTTCATATATATCACTGTCTGGTATCAATGCCTTTAGCTTTTTTAGCATTTTTTCATTGTCATAAACAACCCTTTTGAATAATACAGACTGTTTTTCTGTATCTATAACAGCATATGAGGGTTTTCCGGTGAAATCCCTTGCCTGCCCTGCGCTGCCGGGATTTATTATTTTATTCCTGTAAACCATCATAAAATGTGTGTGTCCTATGAGTATAAAATCGTGGCCGTCAAAAAATTGTTTGTCCCTGAAAACCTTTTCTGCCTCATTGGCAAAGAGATATCCGTCAAGATTGTTGTATGGTGATGCATGTGTCATGTAGAATTTTTTTCCGTCTATTTCCTTATCTTCATTTAACCTGAATGTTTTCAGGAAATCCAGTTCGTTCTTTCCAAGTAGTTTCATGCTTATATTTTCCCTTGTGTAATCACTGAGTTCCAGCATATCGAAAGAACAGTTGCACGAAGATCCTGTCAAAACTGCGTTGTCGTGGTTTCCCATTATGTTTATATCACTGTTGCTCCTGAGAAAATCTATGACCTTGTCGGGTTCCGGCCCATAATCCACAGCATCACCGAGAAATATCATTTTGTCATATTTCTCTTTTTCACATGCGGAAAGCAGGGAATCTAAATTCCCGTGTATATCAGATATAACAAGAAGTTTCATTCTATTAAATGGCATATCCCTATTTAATATATATGTAAATAATTACATATGAAATATTATTTATATGTAATTCTGATTTCCTCCCTAATGGAAAAAATTAGGGATATCAATATTTATAAAATGCTATCAGATGGCATCAGGCTGCATATCCTGAAAATCTTATCCACAAAAGATATGCAGGTAACAGATTTAGTGAGGGAATTAAGCATTGACCAGCCGTTGATATCCCATAAACTGAAGGAACTCAGGGAAAATGGGCTGGTAATTAGCCACAGATCAGGAAAGAATATTATATATTCACTCTCAGATAAATCACTGAACGAGGTGATTCGTGTAACTGAAAATGCGGGAAACAAGATAGATTTGGTATGCAATTGTGCTGAATGCGATACAGATAATATATGACTTTCCTATTCTATCTTGCCCTTTTAATTTTTGCCCTTACACTGGTAATGGTGCTCAAGAAACCAAAAAATATAGGAATAGGTTACTCTGCACTGGCCGGTGCACTTGTTACAGTTTTACTGGGAATATCAACATTAAGTGATATAATTACAGTATGGAATATAGTATGGAATGCAACATTCACATTTATTTCCATAATCATAATTTCATTGATACTGGATGAGGCAGGTTTTTTTGAGTTTATTGCCTATAAAATCGCTTTATACTCAAAGGGCAACGGAAAAAAATTATTTATATTCATAATCCTGCTGGGATCGGCTATTTCTGCAATTTTTGCCAATGATGGTACCGCTTTGATACTTACACCAATAGTTTATGCAATATTATACAGATCAAACTTTTCAAAAAACAGGATACTCCCATTTATAATGGCTACTGGTTTCATTGCAGATACGGCAAGTATACCATTCATCGTCAGTAACCTTGTAAATCTTGTAACCGCCGGATATTTCCACATAACATTTTCAAGGTATACAGAAATTATGCTGATTCCTGATATTGTATCAATAATTGCAAGCCTGTCGGTTCTGTATATTTATTACCGTAAAAGCATAAAGGAGGATTTTCATACGGACCCCAGCATAAAACCTTCCTCATTCATAAAAGACAGAAGAATATTCCTAATGGCATTTCCCCTGACAGCGCTTCTTATGGTTCTGTACTTCCTGTCTGGATTTATCCATATTCCAATTTCATTTATTGCAATGCCCTTTGCACTGATGTTTTATATTGTGGCGCGGATAGATGGAAAGATAAATGCAAACTATGTGGTAAAAATAGCTCCCTGGCAGGTTGTGTTATTCTCACTGGGAATGTATATAATTGTATTTGGTGTCAGCAAAAACGGACTTAATTCCATTTATATACCCATATTGAATTATTTTTCTGCACTCCCCGGACCGCTGGCAATTATTACTACTGGATTCTTCTTTGCCATGAATGCAGCATTCATGAATAATATGCCATCGGTAATGATTGGGGATATTGCAATATCAGGTATTGCACATCCAGGACTACTTATGTATGCCAATATAATAGGAAACGATATAGGCCCGAAGTTCACTCCCATAGGGTCCCTGGCCACGCTCCTGTGGCTTTATACACTTGAAAGAAAAAATTCCATAAAAATTTCCTTTGCCTATTATATGAAAACAGGGTTTATACTTGCTGTTCCTGTATTATTTTTCACACTGCTCTCACTGTATATTACATCACTGGTTATCTGAACTTGCTATGGCTTTTAAATCATCCTCACTATAAACTATGTTGTTGTTTTTAATTTTTTCCAGCATGCCTGATATTTTATTTTCATCCAGATGCATACCCATGCTTTCCAGTTTTTCGCGAAGGGCATGTTTTCCTGAATATTTATCAATGGTAAATGCACGTTGTATGCCCAGCCTGGCCGGGTCGATGAATTCATATGTCCTGGCATTGTTTATTATTCCACCAACATGAACACCTGATTTATGTGTGAATGCATTTGCACCGGTTACAGGATAATTTGGAGGCATGGTTATCCCGCTATATTTTTCAACCAATTCTGAAAGGGGTTTGAGTGACATTAGATTTACTGCATCTATATTCATATGGTAATTCAGCAGAACACCAAAGGCCTGCAGGGGTGTGATTCCAACCCTCTCCCCCAGCCCGTTGACTGTGGTATGTATAATAGTGGCACCAGATTCTGCAGCTGCAAGGCCATTGGCCAGAGCCATTCCCATGTCGTTGTGCCCATGGAAATCATATTCAACATTTTTTATATCGCTTATATTATTGAATATGTATGCAGTTTTCTCAGGAGTCAGTATGCCAAGTGTGTCAGCTATTGACACCCTGTCAGCCCCTGCTTCTACAGCTGTTTTTATTACATCCCTTAAAAAATTTATGTCGGTTCTTGAGGCATCTTCAGCTGTAAACCTCACCGGTATCCCGGTAGAAGATGCGTAGCTAACAGAATCATATATTATATCAAGTGCCTCGGTACGGCTCTTGTGTGTTTTATAGTCAAGATGTATATCACTGATTCCGTAAAATATTGCTATCCTATCCACATTCAGTGATGCGGCTGAATCGATATCAGAATTTACAGCCCTGCTATGGGCAATTATCTCTGAGTTTATTGTTCCTGATGCTTTCATTTCCATGATTTCTCTTATTGCTTCATAAATATCGGCAGAAACAAGTGGATGCCCTGCCTCTATCATTGCAATATGTGCATTTGAAAGGAGTTTAGCTATTTCTATTCTCTGATTTTTACTGAACAGTACTCCAGGAGTTTGTTCTCCTTCCCTCAATGTTGAATCCAGTATCCCAACTTTATGCGGCATATTATCAGGGTTGTATGCCTATTTAATAGATAAAAGTTTCGTATTATTTTTACTAATTTCGCATATTTCATTGTGATGAGTAAATGAAAAGTATTTTTAATCATTGTTCATTCATGGTTTCATGATTCTGGCTGTTGACGGTGGAGCCACAAAAACTGCGGCTATTATAGTGGATGAAAGAAAATATGAACTTGTGGGATTTGGTATTGCAGGACCCAGCAACGTCCGTAGTGTTACTGCTATAACTTCAAGAAAAAATATTTTAAAAGCCATCAAAAATGCAGAGAAAATGGCAGGTATGGCATCTATTACCAGATCCATATATGGAATAGCGGGATATGGTGATTCAATTGCAAACACTGCAGAAATAGAATCCATAATAAACTCGGTGGACAAGTTTTCACCGGAAAAACCCGTTATAACAAACGATGGTGAGGCTGCTATATATCTTGTTACAATGGGGGACGATGGCATAGTTACCGCCCTTGGCACAGGATCAGTAGGAGCTTATATCAAAGATGGAAAGATAAACAGGGTGGGTGGCTGGAGTTATCTAACTGATGATACAGCTTCCGGTTACTGGATAGCAAGAAAAGGCATAGAGATGGCTGAAAAAAGTTATGATTCCCTTATTGAAGAAACATCACTGATAGAAAAATTCGAGGATTATTTCAAGCTTTCCCTTCGTGACCTTGTTGCAAATCTTGAATCACATTTTGATAAGAGAATTATGGCATCTCTTGCAATGATTGTGGACACAGAGGCAGAAAAGGGGGATAAAATTTCTGAGAAAGTGCTTTACATGGCATTTAATGAAATAAAGCTAATGATAGACGGCATGAAAAGAAGATTTGATAAACCTGTGCCTGTAGGATCCGTTGGTGGAGTCATGCAGTCAGTGAAAATCAGGGAATTCCTGGAAAATGAATATAAGGGGATAAAAATTTTTTACGGATACCACGTTGCAATAGGGAATGTTATGAGGCTTATCG
>DAUP01000033.1:0-2533 GCA_002505185.1 Ferroplasmaceae archaeon UBA567
GTTTGAAAAACTGAATATTGAATTGCTGATGATAAGGAACAGGCTGGCAGTCAGTGGTCCCAGTATGAACCCGGAAACTATGGCTATGGTCATGCTCAGCAGTCCTGTAAATATGACCAGGTTTCCCGGTACCTTGTGTTTATTGATCTTTGCAAAAACCTTTGGAAACAAGAGATCATCCCTGGCATATGCATATGAAGTCCTCACTGTGCTGGTTTCAAATGCCACTCCGGAAGAGTTGAAGCTGTTTATGATAAACAATGCAAATATTGCAGCAACTGCAAGTCCGAGATACCTGGTGTACACATAAATTCCCGGGTCTGATAGGCTTGCATAGTTAAACATATTGTTTACTCCGTATACTACGGACTGGGCATAGGAACTCATTATTATGACAGCCCCTATGAGCCCGGCGAGTATTCCCAGTGCAAGTGGTATATTTTTTTTGGGGTTTTTTGTTTCCTCGGCAACTGGAACAATAGAATTAAGACCTCCGAATGTGGCTATTCCCAGAATCATTTCCACTGCAATGTCAGTATAGTTGAAATGTACCGCTGCTGCAGTGAAGGGAACAAATGAGTTGTTTGGTCCTGCAATGATTATGAGGGCTATTGATGTGCCAACAAGGAATATAAATTCTGCAAGCCCGGTATAGAGAACGTATTTCAATGACAGTTTTACACCAAAGAAATTCAAGACTGTTGTCTCACCGATTATAATTATTGTGAGTGGAATCCAGATCCATGGATATGCTGCTGCAAGTGCCGGATCCAGTGCATAAAGAAAGGCGGTGAGTCCAAGCATTGCGAAGCCCGTATATCCTAAAAGATAGTAGTAATAATATGAAATGCCGCCATAAAATGAAAGGAATCTTCCTGTACTTTTAAATGCCTTCCTGTGAAATGCTGCCCATGAATAGGCTGAAGCCACCTCTTTCGACCATTCATATGTGACAAGTGTCATTCCGCAATATATAATGAATGCGAGAACTATAACCAGTGTCATAGAAGCACCAACAGCTCCGGCAATTCCAACAAAAAACAAAGCCGTGACTGCAGCTGGGCCATTAGTCCCTAACCCCTGTGCCAGTGCCTGCCACATACTTAATGTGTGTGTAGCAAGCCCGGATTTTGCATCCTGATTTTCCATCAGAATAAAACTATAAATTGTATAAAAAGCTATCGCAACATATATCAGGTATTTTTACAATTTCTGGATAAACAACTTCTTAAAATCCATGAAAACTGAATTATGATAACTGTGTAGATGATTGAAAATTACCCATATTACTAATTTCTCAGAGTTAAATGGATTTTGATTTTTGCCGGAAACAGAGGTTTATAGAAATCCTGGATATTCGCCGCAGACCAGGTTGTTATTAATAGAACTATTCTATGGGATGGATTTTTATGAGGCAATAAAAAAGATAGATGACCGTTTCTGGTTTTCTGACAGACAGATTCATGCTATACCGGGGAAATACTGAACACGGGGGATTTAAGTGCCTTCTATTGGCTTATATCAGCATTGCAACTATATAATAATGAGCTATGCGGAAAGAAAAAAATAATGGGAAAGATTTAATGTTTCCAATTTTGTGTGTGTGGACAAATGGGAAAAGAACCCTGATATTGATACGTATCTTTAATAGAGGATTCATCGATTTAGGAAAAATAATCACGGAGAATGCGGTAGGTTAGTCCAAAAACTACATAATCTCCAAACCTGTAGGTTTCATTATCCAGCAGCAGATCTTTTTCAGATGACCAGAAATATTGTGATATCTCATTGTCCGGATGTACTTCTGTATTACTGGATATACATTCATAGGCAGCGACACTTACATGCCCGTTCAGTGTATGATATAGTCCAAGCAGCCTATTTACCGTAACAGAAAGCCCAGTTTCTTCCATTGTTTCCCTTATCGCGGCCTGTTCACATGTTTCCCCATTTTCCCTGTGCCCACCGGGAAGAGCCATATGCCCTGACCATGGATCGCCTTCCTGATCTGCCCTTTTTATCAGGAGAAATTTATTTCCATTCAGTATCAGGGCTACAGCCGCCATACATTCCATCTGTTATTATCAAAAGTTCATATTTAATAATATTCAAAAAGGGGAAATGCCCGGAGTAAGCCTCCTTCTGTTAGCCTTTCGGTTGGCAACATTCGACTATGCGTCTTACCTGAATCTGGCAGCTGTATTCAACGATTCAATTTAGACTTGCTCCCTGCAGGGAGAGTTCTCATCGGTACTCCCTGAAACGTCATTTTTACGAATCACACTTTACAGGGAACCGTTTATTTCTTGTCTCTTAACCATGCCTCTCGGCATACCGGCTTTCACCGGTTGCAGCCAGCTGTGGAGGGAGGACTTTCCTCACCTTTCGGCGTCAGTTGCCCTCGGGCTTTTCCCTGTATATAATTGCTATAATAGATTTAAAGTTATCAGGATTCTGATTCAATACCGTCCACCATTAAGTCTCCATGGTATCCGAAAATTTCCCGGAATACCGTGAACGTTATTATTATTCC
>DAUP01000033.1:2585-28016 GCA_002505185.1 Ferroplasmaceae archaeon UBA567
GGTTGTTCCAGTGATTTCCCCATACAAACACCATCATGGAAACTGGAAGAATAATGTAGAGATGAAGTATTAGGGCAAGGCCAGATACAATAAGACCAAGGAATGACAGGAAAAAACCAGAGTAACTAATTCTTCTTAATCCTACTATTGGAATAATTTTTGGGCCAATGTAACCTGCAGGAAGACCAACGCAATATATAGCTATTATAATAAAACGCTCCTGAATAATTCCAGAAATGCCAAATTTCATTATAATGTAGGGAATAAAAAAGGCAAAGGTACCAACTTCTATGCCACTTGCAATTCCGCAGCACCATGAATATATTGAAGTTCTTCGTCGGAGTTCATTATGCATGATGTTTCCCCAATAATCCTTATATGATGTACTTTTTCTCCTTTTTTTCCACAGGCTTGATTCAGATATATTCCTATACAGAGATAGGAGAACTACTGCAGGAACAATCTGTATAAGTATTGCCGTTTTCCAGATTACTGCCACAGGAAATCCCGCTATGAGAAGAAACACAATCCATATATTTAGCCCCAGTATGGCCATACTTGCCATAAGGGTATTATATGCACCTACAACTTCACGCCTGCCCGGATTCTCAGTTTCCATTATATATGAATATACATTAGCTATATCAGCACCGGCAGGTATCCCTGCAATAAACCGGAATGAGGCTAACATGGCTAAATTTGTAGAAAGTGCTGATAAGATAGCCGATACAATGAATAGAATAAGATTTAACATAAACATCCTTTTTCGGCCAAAACGATCTGCCAGATATCCTCCCAGCAGGGAACCTATTGATGCTCCTCCAACAGTTGCTCCAGTTACAATTCCAAGAAATGCTGTGCCAAAATGCAGATCATGTTCCAAAAATATGCTCAGCATCGGAATTGAGAATATATTCAATTCATCTATGAAAAGAGAAGTTAACATAATGTTTGAAATCCCTCTATTGCCAAAGTATGATATCTTCTCCATGCTGGGTAATTAGAACACTATAAAATAATATAGCCTAAAGTGCATTTTATGCACCAATATAAAAAATTTCTATATTTTTATTTTCCTGTATTTCACAAAAAATAGTATATCATAGGAAAGTTTCAGGGCACCTCCTGCAATGAACATAAAGGGTGGAAATATTGTCATCATGGCACCCACTAACCCAGGACCCGGTATTTGTGATCCATTTCTTACAACGGAGAAAATAGAATTGCTGTTAACCCTATAATCCTCATCTATAATAGTATTTATTAATGTATCTCTTGCAGGCACATCCATTTGGCTTGTTGCCTGTCTCAGGAATAAAAATATCTCGCTTATAATAAGTGCGTGGAAAATTGGAACAAGCATGAGAAATATGTTGCTTACTGAATGGGTATATACCATAGTCCGTATCAGACCTATCTTTGATGATATTATGGGAGAAATCAATATTGATATTGTGGTTATAACGTTCACAATTATGAAGATCAAACCTGCAGTACTCAAGGAAATATGATAAACATACTTAAAATACAGTGATATCATGGATACGGTTACCATGCCTCCGGCCAATGCATCCATTGAAAACAGGTATGAAAGTGAAAATACCCGTTTTTTTGTTTCATTGTCAAGATCTTTTCCTTTCATTTTTTTGTGCTGTGGGAATTTAATGAAAAGATATAGTATAAATTGGGATAGAGCTACCAGCGTCAGAATGAGAAATACAACTCTATAATCTATATTAACATAGAGAAAGAGGAATATTGAGGCAACTATGGATGATGAATATGAGAAGAAATTATACAGAGAAAATGCATTCCTCTTGCTTCTTATATCTGTTTCATAATATGCCATTGCATACTGCTCTATTGGCTGGTTCGGGCTTATATCCCTGCCAGATAGTGATATTGAACCAAGTATTAAAGAAAATATAAAAACATAGAAATCCAAAAATATAAAATTCAACAGCAGGGCTATGACAAGTGTGCCGGCTATTAAGTACATCTTGGTCCCGTTTTTTGCTTTTAATGCCGGAAGGAGATAAATTATCAGCGTGGAAAAGGCAATGCTGAAAAGCACTATAATTCCAACATCAAATACACCAACAAACCTTGCAAGATAGAAAGGTGTTATAACTGCAAGCATTGACAATATAAAAGACCTGGAGGCCTTTGATAGAGATATGAAATAACTCTGCATTTTCATAGAAATCTAAGAAAAGTGGAATTAATTGACCCATACTGTCTTTATATTGGTAAATTCCAGTATGCCGTATCTTGACAATTCACGGCCTATTCCGCTTTTCTTAGTCCCTCCGAAGGGGAGCCTGGGATCAGATGCAACTATCTTGTTGATTGAAACGGTACCGGATTCTATGTATGGCACAAGCTTCTCGGCATTGTCAGGGTCACCCCATATTGAGCAACCAAGGCCATATGGTGTATCATTTGCAAGTTTTATTGCCTCATCTGTGGTTTTGAACCTACTTAACATTGCAATGGGACCAAAAATCTCTTCTCCATAGTCCCTGTTCATTTTAACCAGCGTTGGCCTGATAATGTTTCCAAAATTTTCGCCTGTGGGCATTATTGTACCCATGGACTTTAATTCTTCCAGTTGCCTAGTAATTATGTTCTTCTGTGAAACGGATGACAGTGGGCCTATGTATGTGTCCTTATCCAGCTGGTCGCCTACCTTTACCCTGCTGTATTCCTCCAGCATTCTTCTGGAAAACTCTTCATATATATCATCCCTGACAAGAAAACGTTTTGAGGCTATACAGCTCTGCCCATTGTTCTGCAGTCTGGCATAAACACTGTTTTTTACTGCTTCATCAATATTTGATGAGTCCAGGACTATATATGGATCTGAACCGCCCAGTTCCATTACGAATTTTTTTATGTTCTTACCGGCTTCTGCTGCTATTATGGAACCGGCTGCAGTGGATCCGGTGAAAGAAACGCCATCGGAGTATTTTATGGCTTCATCAATGATTTTTCCTGTTGTGATCACAGATTTAAAAGTATCCAGATTAAACAGTTCCTGGATTTTCAGAGATGTTCCGCTTACTATGGAAGCATGTTTCAAGAGTATAGAATTTCCGGCAAGGAGAGCAGGTATTGCGGCTCTTGCTACCTGCCATAAGGGAAAATTCCATGGCATTATTATTATGATAACTCCAAGGGGGTCAAATCTGATGTATGATTTTTTTGCCTCTGTCTGCACATATTCATTTTCCAGAAATTTCTCACCGTTTTCAATATAATAATCAAAAAGCCAGAGTGTTTTCTTTACCTCTGCAAGACTCTGGCTTATGGGTTTTCCCATTTCGGATGACATTAAATTTGCCAGGCTTTCCACATTTTTTTCAAAATTCTTTCTTGATTCCTTAAGTCTGTCTATTCTACTATCTATGTTTTCCCTCCATTTTAGCTGGTTTTGTTTTAACATACTGATAGTTGACTTTACTTCCTCCAGATCTATTATGTTATATTTCCCCAGTTCTTTTTCTGTAAATGGGTTGAATGTTGTGATTTCCATATATAAAAATAGATGACAGTTACTTTACCTTTTTGGTATTCATTATCAATAGTCGTTTCCTCCCTATCTTTGATATTTTTTTTATTTTTCAATAGGCCACTGCAAAAATAATTATAAAGGGGTTTGATTACAATGCTATGATAGGAGCAATTCTTGCAGGTGGATACGGCAAACGTTTAAAACCAATAACAGACCATATTCCTAAGGCACTGGTGGAAATTACGGACAATTATACAATAATGGACCGGCAGCTTTTTGATTTTAAAAACATAGGAATCAGGGATGTTTACATCCTTTCAGGATATCTCAGTGAGGTAATAGAAGAACGTTACAAGAATTACAGAGATATGAATATCCATTACCTGAGGGAAGAAAAGCCCATGGGAACTCTGTTTTCCCTTTCTAACCTTATGAAAAATATAGATGATGATGCCATAGTCAGGAATGGTGATACTGTAACGGATATAAATTTCAAAAACTTCGTTGATTTCTCCATTTCCAGAAATTACGATATGGTAATGTTTGTAACGAAAATGCAGAGCCCCTATGGAATTGTTGAGTTTTCAGGCGATAAGGTAGATAATTTCAGGGAAAAGCCACAGCTGGATCATTATATAAATGCAGGAATGTACTATATAAAAAAATCTGCATTTAATGCCTTTTTCAGAAAATATATGGAAAAAGACATTGAAAAAAGTGTGTTTCCCTATCTTGTAAACAATAACCGGATGGGTGTATACTGTGAGGATGCCCTGTGGCTTGGCATTGACAGCGAAAAGGATTTAAAAACTATCAAGGAAATGTATAATGGCAGGAAGGATACATCCTATGGATACTCAAAAATATTATATGAAGATAATGGTAAAATTATTAAGGAACATTATATCAGGGCAGGGGAAAAAGTGGAAATTCCTCCGGGCAGGATATTGAAGATAGATTCTGGGGTAGGCTATATTGATGATAATACAGCTAAAAAATATGTCCCTGGACAGGTAGTAAAATTAGAAAAGAAAATAACAGTATTAGCCCATGAAAATTCGATTATAGAGGAAATATTTATATAAAAACAACATGGAAATATAACGTTATATTATTTAAAGTAAATTCATAATATTTAATAACAAGTGATTAATAGTAATTACATGACAGTGAGCAGAGATGAGTTATTAAAAGCCATTGAAAATATATATGGCAAAAAGGGTATGTCTGAGAAGGATTCAGAAGATCTCTGCGATTTTATTCTTTCATTTTTCGGATATGAAGATTATATAATAGATAACGTTCTTACTGCCGCTGAGAGGGATGTTTTTTACAACCTTGAAGAATATGGTATAGTTACAACATTCAGGGAAGAAATTAACATAGTTCATGGAAAATCCTGGCGCATAAACCAATGGTATCTGGACAAAGCGAAAATAGGCAAATTGGCCAGAGAAGATAAGAAGGAAGATGAGGAAAAAAATATATACGATTCAATATTTAAAAACATGTAAATGGCGTCATATTATACTTGTTTTTAAAGTTAATAGATATATTGAACAGGCAGTTAAATGATAACAGAAATATAGTATAGGAAGGGTTCAATTATGCTTTCATCCATAGGAGATATAAACAGGTTTGATTCCATTGTAAAGTTAAGGGCATATGCAGGAATGGATCCTATGACCAGGCAATCAGGAGATTACAATATTACATCGCATATATCAAAGAGGGAAAATCCATTAATGAGAAATTGATATAGAATAATTACTAAAAATAAAATTAATATAGTATACCAACGGGATATAATTACCATAGAAGGTAAGATTATGATTAAATATTGGAAACTTATAGGTTAATCCTTAACTCATCACTTTTTACGTAATAGGTCAAGATTTATATTTAGGGTTGACACCAGATCGTTTGCTTTCTTTGGTATCTCACTCATTATCTCCCCGCTTTCCATTCTATAGACCTTTATCCTTGAAAGTATCAGCAGTACATCCCTGACACTGTATTTCCCATCTATCATGTTCAGTATCTGGAAATGAAGGTACAGAGACAGCAGATTCAGGAACATGTAGGAGAAGAGCATGTGATCATCCCTGAGATATGATCTATCTGCTTCAAGATCATTCTTGTACACATTGAAGGCATATTCCACGTATTCCCTCTGCTTATACAGGCGGTATATCCTTTCCGGTTGTTCTTTCAGATCAGATAGTTGATATAGTTTACTGGTTATTATAAATCTGGGAGCCAATAAAAAATTTAGAAAGATAAAAAACCTACACTTATCCATAGTATCAAGTATGCGATAGTGATTGATTGATATAAATCTTCAAAATGATGTTTATCATAGGCTATGTAAAATAAAATATATATTTCTTTTAAATAGCCATCTCCATAATAGAAATATTATTGCTCCATTGGATCTTATTATCCCTTTACAGATGATTTTTATATCATTATAATATGATATTTTATGAAAGCCGCTATAATCACTGTAGGCAATGAGATACTGAGCGGGAGGACAGTTAATACAAACTTCTCTGACATAGGCAAAATATTGACATATTCAGGATATGAAGTAATAAGGGGCATAGTAGTGCCGGATAGGCTGGAGGATATTGCCGGCGCCTTCAGGGAGGCGTTTTCCATTGCAGACCTCATAGTCTCCTCAGGTGGATTGGGCCCTACATATGACGATATGACACTGAAAGGATTTTCCATGGCTTTCAATCTAAAGATGGTTAAAAATAACGAAGCACTGGACATGATAGTGAAAAAGGTACATGAACTGACCCCTGAGAGAGAAAAAATGGCATTAATTCCGGAAAATTCCATACCACTTGAAAACAGTGCAGGTACTGCTCCGGGAGTGTATATTGAAATATCGGGAAAGACATT
The DNA here is from genome assembly GCA_002505185.1 of Ferroplasmaceae archaeon UBA567. Lineage (GTDB taxonomy): Archaea > Thermoplasmatota > Thermoplasmata > Thermoplasmatales > Thermoplasmataceae > Ferroplasma. Next base: position 9,010 of record DAUP01000033.1, read on the forward strand.
CATTGTTCTTCCAGGAGTTCCAAGAGAAGTTGAAGCAATATTAAAAGAAGTAAGGGATAAAATAAGGATAAAGGGATTCCACTATGTAGACAAATCCATGGACCTTTATAATGTAAAGGAAAGCTTGATAGCTCCATTAATAGGAAAATTAATGAAAGAGTATGGTAATAAGGTGTACATCAAAACCCATCCAAAAATTGACGACAATGGAAAGCCATGGGTTGAGATTGAAGTTTCTGCATCTGGCACAGATACTGATGAATTAGAAAGTTTTGTGTCCCATATTCTGGAAATAATAAAAACAGATGTGGAAAAACACAATTATGCATAAATTTTTCACATTAGCTCCTGATTGAGTGTTTTACCTTTCCGATAACTTAATTTGTAGAAATATTATTAACCGCTATGAACAAGGATTTAGCCAGAAAGCTTATCGCCATAGTGGCATCAAAGAAGGCGGATGGTTACAGCAAATCTGATTTTACAAACATTCTTTCCTTTAAAAGGTCACTGCTACCGCCGGATAATATAGACCGATTCATAAGTGTGTCTCTGGAGGACAAGCTCATAGTTGAAAAAAACGGGAAATATGTGCCAAACTTTAGCACTGAGGGAGTTATAGTCCCACTGGATTTTTCAGTAAATGCTGATGAACTATTCTCTGAAGCCACGGAAAAGCCACTCATTGACAGAATGCTGGAAGCTGCATCAGCATCAGGTAAAATGACAAAGAAAGAGGCAATAATAAGGGCAAAAGAGCTTCTATCCGGAATGCAGTTTATTGATTTTGAAACTGCTATGATCACAGTATTATCAGACAGCGGCATAGATGTTTCACCCTTTGTTTCGGAGAAGGAAAACAGCTTCTGAAAAATTCAATATATTATATGAAATGCATCAGATACAGATGAGGATACCTTTATTCCTGTATCAGAGAACTGCGCCCTGCCACATGTTATTCCATGGTCACGGAGTTTTTCCATGCTTGATTCCATGGATTTGGTGTCCTGCACTGTTATTCTGGCATAATCTGCAATGTCCGCGAAGTAAAGTGAAAGATCGTTGGCTTTTATTCTTTCCATGGTTTCAAGGAAGTGTTTATCAGGGTTTTCAATATAGTCAAGCCTTTCAGCTATTTCTGAATTAAGATTCCCCAGCCATAGAGGGCCCTCCAGAGAACTCTTGTATTCCTGGGAAAGCCCGGAATGCCTGTCAAAAGTTCCTATGTGTTTAAGCTGTGCATCCGCTTTGTGTGAGGATGATACTATCTGGAATATTATCCTGTAATAGTGTGAATGCCACAGCGATATAATGGGTATTGCAGCTTTGTCCATGGCTGCAGCCCTCTTTACAATTTCTCCGATTAGGAGTCTTATTCCTGATTCGTGCCTGTAAACATCGTTTATGATAAATGCCCCGTAACGCCTGAAAGTTTTCGTGGGCATGGAACCGGTCAACGCCGTGAGATCCGTTGCTGTAACGCCTATGTAGCCCCGGTTCCGTATATTTACCATTGCGTCATCAATATATGGCAATACCGATCCATACGGGTCTATGTCTATATAATCGAAAAGATAATCATTTAATATTGCCTGGAACGTTTTATTGTATATTTCAATGTTAGAATTGTTCAGTTCCCTGTTCATATTGATATATTCGTATGATTTTTTGTTGATTTCCGATATAACTGTCTTTATACCTGCTTCCCTGTTTATCCTAAGTCCTCTTATGCCGGTACCACCAAATGCATCCAGGGCTATCCTGGGCTTTGCTGTTTTGAGGAATGATATGGTAATATCCCGGTTAAGTTTCTGATCCATATTATAGAAACCTGCGGTTTTTGTTCCGGGTCCCTTGATGGAAAAGTTTTCCGGAGCAATAAATTCTATGGACCCTTCGGTAATTGTCTTAAATTGATTCTTCTTCTCCATTCAATACCTTTAAAATTTTAAACGGGAGTATGTTCTTGTTTATTGGAGTTATATCAAAAACTCTCACACTTTCATATCCACGGAATTCCTGAAGAACAGGATTTCTTGATTTTTTATGGAGTGTGACAATTATAGATTTGTCGGATTTCATTGTTTCCTCTATTTCATTCTTTATCTGTTTTGTTGTATTTTCAATTTTACCAAGTTCGTCTATTATTATCACATCTGCTTCTTCCCTTGATTTCTGAAGGCTTGGCACCAGTAATTCCTCCAGTGACTTGGTATCAACCCCCAGTTTGTCTACTTTTACCCTTGAAATAAGATCAATTCTGGCGAATTCCACTCTCTTTTTGGTAACTATATCCGTGATATAATAGGCTATTACCTTCCCATGTTCAATCTTTTCCGTTACAATTGTTCCCTCTATAACTTTTCCGTTGTTTTGAAGCATTTCCATAATTTTATTCAGTGCCTCGGTTTTTATTGAACCGATTGGCCCGGTTATCCCTACTTTTATTGCCATTGTTATTCCTCCAAATACATCAGCGGGTAATCCAGTTCCTGCATGTACTGCATCCTGGCATTTACCTCCTGATCCTTATATTTTATGGTTAGCCTTACATCCAGCATATCCCCCGAAAGAGACATATACCGGAATGATGTGTTACCGTGCCCGTCAATGTTGATACTTACCGAAACGCTTTTAACAAATGGCTGTAACATTACGCTTTTTTCTATTGTTTTTTCTATGTCTTCCCTGTTGCTTTCATTTATTGGCACGCCCGTATACTGATGAAAGATTGCCCCCAGTTTTATGCCTGACTCGAATATCGCCCTTTCCCTATCTGTGCAATGAAAATATTTGCGGGCTGGGTCTATCATTATTTAGTGTATTGCATATAATTAATTAAAGATTGTTTTTTTATTGGCGTGGTTTTTTAAATATTACTATAAGCACATAAGGGCTATTTAGATGCATTTATATGCATGATTATGATAACTTTAACAGCAAGCCATCTATATAGGCCAACCACTCTAATGTGGACCCACAGTCAGGCACGACTAAACAGGAGCCGATGGTTCCTGTCATAAACATGCAGAATATGGGAGATCAATAACTATAAAAGGAGAAGAAAAGAAGATGGATATAAGCACGAAGAAGGTCGAACTGGTAAAATGCGGCGAGGGATTGAGGTGAAATATATGAATGTTTACAAAAATCTCATCGAGACCCTCAAATATAAAAGGGTACACATGACATTAATTGATCCAGCAGCCCAGATTCCGGATAGGGCTGTAGAACTTGCTGAAAAGGCAGATAAAGCTGGTACAGATTTTTTTCTCATTGGGGGATCAACTGATATAGACTCCCGTTTAATGGATAAGACCATAAGCAGGATAAAGGAGAAGACGGATAAGCAGGTAATTATATTCCCCGGTTCAAGAAGCATGATAAGCCGTTATGCTGATGCAATTTATTATATGATGCTTATGAATTCGACAAACATAGACTATATAGTTGGCCATCAGATTGGATCAGCCGGTATTCTTAAAATGCTAGGCATAGAGACAATCCCCATGGGCTATCTCATTTTTGAACCAGGAATGACGGTTGGCAGAGTTGGCAATGCAAGGCTAATAGGGAGAGAAGATGAAAATACAGCACTTTCTTATGCCTTCGCAGCTGAATTTTTTGGATTCAAACTACTGTACCTGGAAGCGGGATCAGGAGCACCTGAACCTGTGGGCTGTAATGTTATAAAAAGAATAAAAGAATCAGTGAAAATACCGGTTATAGTTGGTGGTGGTATAAGAGATTATGCAAAGGCAAGGTCTGTTATAGAGGCAGGAGCTGATATAATCGTTACAGGAACGGTAATAGAAAAGCATGAAAACCCATATATAGCTCTAAAGGACATAATAAACGCCATTTAAACATTATATCTTCACAAATTTCTGTTAATCGCCTAAATTATATTAGGAAAGAGAAAATATAGAAGAATGGAAGATAACAGCCTCGGCGACCCGCTTTATTTTATTTACGCAATTCAGAGAAGTCCCTATGGTTTCAATCTTAAATGGAAGCATATAAAGCCTCTTATATCCTATATGTTTGGAGATGAAATTTTTGAGAAGCTTAAGGATGGAAGGGTAATAAGCACATATGCAGATGACAACATACTTGAAATAATAAATATTCCCAATATAAGGTATAATATATCCGATTCAGAAAAAGAAATTCTATTCCATAAATTTATAGATTACGTATCAGGACACAGTCTCATAATTGGCCTTATGAAAATTATGTACCTTGACAGAAAATTTGCCCAGTTCCTTATGGACTTATTAAATCAAAATCCCCAGAAAACATCCGATGATTTTATCAATTCTTCAACATTTCCAATAGTGAATTTACCGGATTTTTATTATTCAAATTCATTTGCTGATTACTGCAAACCATATATAGAAAGTTTCACGCTGGACATGAAAAATCTTATAAAATACCTTGGGAGGGAATGGTTCATAAAACTGGCAATAATCCTGAGGGATGGATCATTTAACAATAACAGCTTTTCGAAATCCATAGAAAACAATGGATATGAATCCATATCAGGAGTAAAGGAATTAATAGAAAATGATTATCTCTCCCAGATCATAGTAAATCTTGATTCATTCCTCAATGACAGGACTGTTAACAGAGCACTCATGACATATGCATCAAGGTCTGTGAGGGAACGTGGCATAAAAAGATTCTACGACTGGCTCTCAATAGCAAACGATATCATGGTGGGTTTAGAATTCGTTATTGGAAGTATATTCTTCCTGCCCAGTGAGTCAAAATATTCAACTCTGGGGGTTTATCTGTTTATAATAGGCAGTACACAGCTACTGATAAGGCCAATGATAAATATAGCAAGAAGGGTCCATATATTTTTCCTCCATAAAAACGCATAAGATTATTTCTTCCTGAGAACTCTTAACCTCTCTATTGTCTGAGATATCTCATCGGGTTTCATTTCATTTATATTTTTTCCTGAAAATAATGAAATTGCCGATCTAGTCAGCATTATTGTTTCTATTCCCGTAGCTATGGCTGCAACTATAAGCACCGTGAAACCTATGATGAATATATGAATATGATGCGTACCATAACCCGTATTTAATGTGAAATAAGTGAATACAAAGAATGCTAAAATAAAAACTAAGGAGAGAGTGAATGTAATTAGCCTTATTCTGAAGAGCCTGATCGCCTCTTTTCTGTCGAGCTGAGCCATAACGAGTTAAAACAATGACAAATATTAAATTTTGCATTATCAAAGTTATTGAATGGATTTATATAAATGGATTAAGCAGAACCAAAAAGTATGGTAAATACATAGTCAGGCAGGAGAATTAAACCACAATTTGAATGCAGTATTCCCTAATCATTACTGGAGTTATAGTCAAAATCATTATACAGGAATAGATAAATTTAATTTATTAATTAAAATACGTCTCCATGAAGGTTAAGGTTCAGATCAGATATTTGCCTAATGTTGAGGACCCAGAAGCATTAAGTATAAAAAGAAACCTGGAACTGATTGGATATGAAGGGATAAAAAATATTTATTCATATAAAATTTATGAGTTCGAGACGTCACTTGACAGGGAGGACAGTATCAAAGAAATAAAGGAAATAACTGAGAAACTTCTGACAAATCCCGTTATACAGGAATATAAAATAGAAGATTTAAGTGAATAATTATGTATAATATAATTGAGGGTACAAATGAAGAACTTACTAAAATAGCATCAGGCCTGGGGTTGACATATGATGAGATAGTAATGCTCAGGAACTATTTCCGCGGGCTTGGAAGAAATCCAACTGACATTGAAATACAGGCTATCGCCCAGGGGTGGAGCGAACATTCCTGCTATAAATCATCCAAAATTTACCTGAAAAAATATTTTTCTGGGCTTAAGAGCGATTATACAATACTCACAATGGAGGATGATGCAGGTGTCATATCATTTGACAGCAACTATGCATATGTAGTGAAAATGGAAAGCCATAACCATCCCAGTGCCGTTGAACCATATGGTGGTGCCGCAACGGGAGTTGGAGGGATTATCAGAGATGTTCTTTGCATGGGTGCACAGCCGGTGGCACTGGTTGATTCCCTATATTTTGGAGATCCAGATAATGAAAAGGGCAATCTAACCGAACGGTTTATAATAAACAGGGTAGTTGGAGGAATTAGAGACTACGGAAACCGTGTCGGCATCCCTACAGTTGCTGGCTCAGTGAATTTTAACCCCATATACAATGGTATGCCCCTTGTAAATGCGGGGTGCATAGGCATTGTAAGGAAAGACCGTGTGGTCAGGAGCAGGATAAGCAAGGAAGGAGACCTGCTTATTGTATGTGGTGGCAGGACGGGAAGAGATGGAATACATGGCGTAAATTTCGCTTCTAAGATTCTTAAGGCAGATAATGAAGAGAACAGAAATGCTGTACAGCTGGGAAATCCAATTATAAAGGAGCCACTAATACATGCCATTCTTGAGGCGAATGAAGCGGAAATAATAGACGGAATGAAAGACCTTGGTGGTGGGGGGCTCTCAAGCGCAGTGAGTGAAATGCTTTTTGCCGGTGGCATGTCAGGAATTATAAACCTTGACAGGGTGCTTTTGAAGGATAGCAATATGGAACCATGGGAAATATGGGTCAGTGAATCACAGGAAAGGATGTTTCTGGCAATTGATCCGTCAAATCTTGAAAAAATAAAGAAAATTTTTGGAAAATGGGGTATAGAATATTCTGTCATAGGTGAAACCTTGAAGAGCCCCAATCTCATAATTCAACACAATGGAGAAAAAATACTTGATATGGATCTATCATTCCTTACAGGAGGCCCTGTATATGCAAGGAGCTACAGGAAGCCTGAAAAAGTCGAAAAAACGGTATTAGACCGTGAACCGGAGAACTACAGAAATTTTATTCTGGAATTCCTGTCCAATCCGAATATATGCTCAAGATTCAATATAGTAAGGCAGTACGACTTTACAGTCAGGGGAAATACCATTGTAAAGCCATTTGCCGGCATGCCTAACCATGAGACGCACTCGGATGCAACAATCATAAAACCTGTGGAAGAATCTTACCAGGGTCTGTGCCTTACTTCTGGATCAATTCCGAAAATGGTAGGGATAGACCCTTACTGGGGAACAATGCATGTTCTATCGGAGGGATACAGGAATATACTTAGCTCTGGCGGCACACCACATTCGGTTGTGGATGCCCTGAATTTTGGAAATCCAGAAAATCCTGAGACAATGTACAGATTTGTTGAATCCATTCATGCCATATCAGATTTCTGCCGGGCAACTGGGCTGCCACTGGTATCCGGAAACGTTAGTTTTTACAATGAAACAGACTGGGAAATACTGCCCACCCCCAATATGCTCCTTATTGGAAAAATCGAGGATATTAGAAAGGCAAAGACTGTTGAGGCAAAGCATAGCCGTAATCCGGTCTATCTTGCTGGAACAATAATACCGGATCTGGCTGGTAGCCAGTATTCGTCTGCAATGCATACCGGACATAGTATACTGCCCCATATGAATATAGATGAGCTTATTGCCCTCAAGGAGGATATAGATTCCTCAAAGGATTCTATAGAATCCATGCACGACATTTCAACTGGTGGGCTTCTCATGTCCATTCTTGAGATGTCCTTTGGAAGCCAGTACGGCATAGAGGCCGACATATCAAACATCCCGGGAAGGACTAATGAAAAACTCTTCTCAGAACTGGGAAATGGCATACTGATCGAGGTCAAGAAATCAGATGAGGAGAAATTCCTTAAATCCTTTAGCAGGTCTAAATTGGAAAAAATAGGAGTTACCATTGAAGGAGAGGTAAGAATTATGGAAAACGGAAGGTATATATTATCCGAGAAAAGCAATAAACTACGTTCTGTATGGGAAAAAGGCCTTGATTCCTATATTTAGCCACATAAATTTATAATAATAGATACTAATATAGCTTTATGTCCGATTATATACACGAATTAAGATTCATGGAAAATAAGAATTTAACCCTGGAAATCAGTTACAGGCTCAACTATGAGGATAAGGCATGTGGGTCCATACGTGTGTTTTCAGGGCAAATTGATCCAGAAAAGGACAATTATGAACTCTATATGGAAATTATTGAGTGCGGTCTTACAGCTGAAGAGGTTAATCAACGTGTAAAGAAAATGGAGAATGAAATCAATCAGGGAACACTGGATCTTTCACTCTGACAATAATTATATAATGATTTTAAATGCAAAATAAATGGCAAGCAAGAAAATAATAGTGGGAATAATATTCATAGTAATAGGAACTTCCCTTGCTATAGGTGGAGTTCTCACAATTACCGGAGAGCCGTCTGGAAATACTGTGAATAAGCATTCAGGTGATGTTTATACATCGCCTACCTTCAATTTTTCAAATAATATGGTGCTTATAATGGTATCCTCCGACAATTCCTCTGCCGGCCTCGTCAGCTGTACAGAGTTTACAGAACATGCGTCCGGCTTTAATACCTCCAATATAGGCAATTATACTGTGACGCCAGAAAAATACGTTGATGGGGAACCATATTATGCAAATTTAAATGGAACGTACAAGTATGTTGTTATTACAGGTCATAAACCAACCATGAACTATAATTTCATTAAAGAATCAGAATTTTTAAGGGTTACTGATGCAAGCTATATTGCTGCCTTAGGCGCACTTCTGACAGGTTCTGGAATAATACTGGCTATGGTTACCATACTTTTCAGGAAGATAAATTCCCGTAAATAATAATGCATTTAAACCCCAGAAAGAGATTTTTATTATTATGGATCTGATACTCCTCCGGTTCTGTAACAAAAAAAACTTTAAACTAAATGTAATAGGCTTATATGATCGTTTCACCACTGGATTACCGATATGGCAGGGAAGATGTAAAAAACATATTTTCAGAAGAAACAAGATTACATATCATGCTCAATGTTGAAAGTGCAATAGCCCAGGCAGAGTCATATTACGGCATTATACCTGAAGAAGCTTATATGGACATAAAAAGGGTTGTTGACAATAATGAAGTAAAGATAAGNNTTTGGTGTAACATCAAACGATATAAACGATTCTGCCTCGGCAGTCCAGATTAAGCGCGCTCTCAGTATAATAACTTCTGATCTCGTGGGATTGAGCAAGGCACTCATCACTGTTATAAGGAAAAATGAGGATACAATAATGGTGGGCAGAACACACGGCCAGCATGCATCCCCAATAACCCTCGGACTGAAGTTTTCAGTGTATCTTTCAGAGATAAACAGGCACCTTGAAAGAATTCAGGAGGGTAAGAAAAGGATGATAGCCGGAAAAATACTGGGACCTGTAGGAACAGGTGCAGCACTTGGAATGAATGCACTGAAAATACAGGAAAAAACCTGTGAAATACTGGGAATAACACTTGAAACGGCATCAACCCAGATAGTTGGGAGGGACAGGTATATAGAATACCTTTCCATAATTAACAATATATCTGTATCCATAGAAAAATTTGCAACTGAGGTAAGGAACCTCCAACGCCCGGAAATATATGAATTGTCAGAATATTTCGATATGGACAGGCAGGTCGGATCAAGCTCTATGCCATCAAAGAGGAATCCCATAGTGTCTGAAAATATCGTCAGTCTGGCACGACTGATAAGGTCTTTCATAATACCTGAGTATGAAGCAGGAGTGCAGTGGCATGAAAGAGACCTTACAAACAGTGCGCTGGAAAGGTTTACCATACCATATGTATCTATACTTGCCGACGATATTATAACAAAAATGACCGGTGTTATTAGTCATCTATTCATCAACAGTGAGGAAATGAAAAAAAGGGCATACGGTGATCAGTTCATTATGTCAGAAAGTGTTACAACAGCACTAACAAGAAATGGCATGCCAAGACAGGATTCACATGAATTCGTCAGAGAAGCATCTATGTATGCATACGAAAATAAAATAACGTTCAGGGAATCATTGTTACATAAGGGCATACTTAACTTCATTTCTGGGAAAATCCTCGATGAAGCAATGGAACCAAAAAACTTTCTTGGTGTCTCAAAGGAAATTTGTGAAAATTCAATACGAAATTCCGAGAACCTTGAAAAATATCTAGCAGGTGAAATATATGATTGAAAATTTCGAGGAAACAAAAAAATACAAATTAATATTGAACGAAATCAACGGTGAGGAAAAATCAATTACCGGTATACATAAATCACTTGAAGAGAAAGGGATAAATATGCACAGGCTGGTACTTACAGGCTATCTGAATGCCATGGTTGAACTGGGAATATTGCGGGAAAGGGAGATAAAACCTGCAAGAATATTTTCCTTCGCGGCCAATAGCAAACATGATATATACAGCATAGTAGGTTCAAGCATGAAGAGACTGGACGAGGAAAATGCCGGGTATAATTCATTATTAGTACTCCACTTCCTGTTTGAGAGACCTATTTTCACCAGAGAGCTGGAAAAGTGCAATGTAAGTATTCCAAGCAAGAATGTAAAATCCATAAATTCACAGTACAGAAGTGATTATATCAGAAAATTGGCGGAAATGGATATAAAAATACCTGCCACCAGCCTACTTATTGAACCCCTAGATGTGGATAAAATTCTTGTAACAAAACTTTTGAACTATATTTTTTCCAGTGAATATGACCTCAAAAAATACATGGTAGTAAATACAAACCAAAAAACACTTGATTGATAAAAGTTATATCTCTTAAATATATTATAAAAAGAAAGAGTATGACAATATATATGTACGTTCTTGCGTATAAAATGAATGGAAGATTTTGGGCACTTCCAGAGGAAGAAAAACAAAAAGTAAACAGCAATATTATCAGTTTCGTTGGTGAATTGAAACAAGATCTTATCAGCGTAAAATATTACAAATCAATCAGGCATGACAATGATATTCTTTTCTGGTCAGCCTCAGAATCACCACTTACCCTGGAAAAACTGAAAGAAGGTATAAACTCTGCAATAGGAATTTACGGGAAAAGTGAGTACAGTATGTTCTCACTCTATGAGCATTCTCCATATACAAATGCAAAAAATAGCCTGGAGGATACGCTAAAAACAGAACCGAAAAAATATTTTGTCGCTTACCCGATGAGCAAAGACAGAGAATGGTACCTTATTAACTATGAAGAGCGGAGAAAGATACTTGCAGGGCATATAGGAACTGCAAGAAGTGACAAAGAAAGCCCGGGAATAGTTTCTTACACAACATACTCCTTTGGACTGGGAGATCAAGAATTTGTCGTACTTTATGAGCTTGATGACCTCGCTGCATGGTCACACGTCACAGAAAAATTACGTGAGGTAATGGCTAGAAAATGGATAATCAACGAATCGCCCATATTCGTTGGAATATACAACGGGGATAAACTGGTGGTTTAATATGCCCATAAAAAACTATTTCAGGGGATTAGATTATTTCAGTCAGCCTCTGGAGCTGGAAGATCTAACGCCAGACAAACTTCTGAACCTTAAGGATAAATATGCCCTGATCGATGTCAGAACAGGCTTTGAATACAGGCATGGCCATATAAAAGGTGCAGTACACTACAAACTGGGTGAAGAGGATATGATAGAAAAGAAATTTCCAAAGGAGGATCCCATAATTCTCATATGCAAAACAGGACACAGGAGCCGTGCAGCAGCAAACAGACTTGTAAGGCTCGGGTATAAAAAATTATATCACCTTGAAGGTGGCATGAACAGATGGAGAAAAGAAAAATTCCCTGAGGAAAAATAATTTATGCGAGTCCTAGCTGTTCCAGTTCATTCTTTTCCTTAGATTTCTTTTTCAAAATATATCTTGTTATATAACCGGCAATAGCATTTGCCGTTTTTTTGGTCACAGTTTTCTCTATGAAACTGTGTAAAATTTCCTTATTGTGATTGAAATCCTCATTGAAAAGATCCTTGTTATTATCAACTAATTCTTCTGCTATTCTTTTTATGTTAGACGGCCTTATACTTCCCATTGGCACATTATTTTATAAGCATATATAAATCATTTCATTTACGCAATGCCATTTAAGATAACATAGATTTGATGGAAAATATTAGATAAATTTCTGAAATACAATAAATGAGATCTGCCAATTATATGTCAGAGGTTAAAAACTTAAACCAATTTAATATAAAAAATAATTATTCTTTAGGAGGTACAACGGTTACAGGTATGTCAGAATGGGCAATAATCCCTGAGCTGACTGATCCCAGTATAAGTTTGCTGAATCCACGTAACTTCCTTGTTCCTGTGACTATTAAATCAACTCCTTTTTCCCTGGCGGTGGTCAATACTATTTTTGGTATGTCCTCACCGTTTGAACTTATCTTAATTAGTTCATATTTTGCATCCTCTGTGTCCAGAATCTTCTTAGCCTTTTCAAGGATTTGATTCGCTGTTTTATCCTGGCCTTCATATACAGATTGAGGAATATAGGAATCAAAACTTGCACTTATCCCAACTATGGTAGGTATCACATAAACAATATAATATTCTTCTGTGGTGCATTTCAATCCAAGAGCGTACTTAAGTGCTTCTCTGGCCCCTCCCGACCCATCATATGATACTAAAATTTTCATATAAAATAATATGGTAAGACTATTTAAAGTTATTTAATAATGATGTTGCATATATTGAAACAGTGAAATTATACCATGTTTAACCATAAATAAAGGCTTAACAATAAAATAGGTATTTATATTAAAAAATAATACCAAATATACATTTATATTTGAGGTGACATATTGAAACGAAGTTCAAGAGACTGGAAGAAAAAAGGAAACATGCGTTGGAAATGGAGAAAAAAGAAAATAAGAAGATTAAAGAGAGCAAGAAGGGCAAGCAAGCAGTAAACCATAGATTTTTCTATGGTGGCTTTCACATTGTATCAATGCCAGTTTTTAGAGTAAAGTCATATATTTTCGTTAAGGAAATGTTATAAAGTTTTTATATGGAACTGATATATTCTCATTATCCATGAAACCAAAAGTATCAACATCAAATTATACCGCACTTCTAAAATCAAATTTAGCCCAGGCCATCAAGGTTCTTTATAACACAAGAAAAACAACATATTATCCTGCAAATAGAGATTACCCCAAATTAAACGAGGCCCTTGAAATTTTTAAATCCAATATAAGTGACCTTGAAACTAAGGGTGCAATGATAACTATGAATTTTAATGGAAGTTTCATATACAAAAAACTTGATGCAGCCAGAAAGGACAGCCTTCTTAATTTCCTTGACTTTCTTCTTATAATTCCACCACCAAAATTTTCCATAAGGAAAATCAGAAAAAATGCTATAATAAATGAAATAACAGTACCGAGGCTTTCATCAATTCTAGACGCATTGCTACACTTTAAATTCCCCAGATACTGGATAGACAAACAGGATGAGTATGAATCTATTGCCATTGCCATCATGGAAATAATAGAGGAGAACGCGGAAAACATGGAGGTGGCGGAATCAATATGGAGACTAAATAATAATATACCTGAAAAAAATTATGAAGCTATAAATAATTATAAAAATAAAATAAAAGAATGGTTATCTATGGGATTAATCCTATGATCGACCCTTTTTAATTTCTGGCATCACCAGTTTTGGCATCCAGTTAACATGCTTGTATGATGCCACCGCAATTTCTTCAAGAGTTAGTCCCTTAGTTTCCGGTGTGAAGAATATGGTAAACACGAATGCAAGTCCCATTAAACCCAGCAGTACGAAGAAAAAGGATGATCTGCCTATTGTGCTGGTTATAAATGGAAACATGAAGGCAGAAAGAAATGCCGCTATCCTTGTTACGCCAGTGGCTCCACCCATTGAGGATGCCCGTAGTTTTGTTGGGAGCAATTCTATAGCATAAAGCCCCATAGTATTTCCTGGTCCTAGATTACCTATTCCATAGTCAATTACAAATGCCACTATGCCGACTACTATTCCCACACTTGCAACTGCAGTTGATGCAGCGAAAAACATGGCCATGCCTATTGCCATTCCACCAAAACCGATGGCCTGAAGTGGCCTTCTCCCTACCCGGTCATTAAGGAAAACTGATCCGAGAGCTCCTAGGAATCCCACAGGCATGTAGAATATAAATGAAAACATAAGGGAAGAACTTCCCGATATTCCAAGTGAAGTCAATATTATGGGTGAATAGAGTCCTATACCGTAGGCTGCAAGATCGTAGAGTATCCACTGGAACCACACTATTGCTGTACGTTTCCCATATTCGCCCTTGAATAGTGCTGTAAAGGAACCGGCGGCAAAATTTTCTTCCTTTTCCCTTTCGGCAATTATTGCCTTTATGTCGGCCTTGGTAATTCCTATCTTTTCCGATATTGTGTTCAAGTTTTTTTCAGAAATTTTTGATTTTCCTGGTTCCATTATGTTCCATCTCACTGACTCTGGCATTTTTGTTCTCAGGATTATTGTAACTACTGCAGGAATTGCACCAATTGCCAGTGTCCATCTCCACCCAGTTAAAGGATTTATTAGATAAAACACATAACCGATTAAGAATGCTACCCCAGCACCAACGCTCCAGAAAGTCCAGACCCAGCCATATCCAGCACCCCTCTTTTTGTTCGGGTACATTTCAGTGGTGTATACAGGGCTTAATGCATAATCCGCTCCTACTCCCCATCCCACGAAGAACCTGAATATTATCATTTCATAGATATTCGTAGATACTGCCGAAAGTATGGCAAAAACGGCAAAGAATATCAAATCGAATATATACAGATACCTTCTGCCAATATTATCAGCAAAATGCCCAAAAAGAACTGCACCAACAAATGCGCCAAGAAGTGCTGATCCTGTAACGAAAGATTCGGTAAATGCACTGTACTGGAATATTTTATAGGTAACCAGCACAAGGGTAAATACAGATATCACACTCAGATCGTAACCATCTAAAAAATAACCCATTGCAGACAGAGTTGTAATGACTGACCTGCCAGGAATTTTAACCTGATTTTCCGATTCATTAGCTGTCATCCAACATTTAGTTAATTGTATGATATAAATTCATCTATATATCACGTAACACCCACTTATTTCTATATATATCTGTCATGTTTTATTGAAAAACAATTAACCATGCCAGTCAACTGCTCCGAGCTAAAAAGTAATTAAAAATATTTGCACCCACCATCAATCCTTCACCATTCAGGGCTTAAAAAACCTTCTAAAAGGATAACAGATCAGCCCTAGTATAGAATGTTGGGAAAATCCATACGGGGACGAGATGAAAGGGAGAGTATGGGACTTCCCCCTTCTAATTTTATATTGCTTTAAAATATATGTTTTCTATTGAAGAATATATTCTATATAAGGAAAATTGTATAATTATGTGACCTGTAATAGGATTATATATATTGAGATCGCCATTTATGAGCCCAGAATAGACAGGGAGACTGGTGTATTGGAAATCACTGGAAAACGGAAACATAGACTATATAGTATAAAAGAGTTAATTTGAATTGGACTTATGACATCAATGTTTTTGCACAGTTCAGAGTTTTTAAGTATGAATTCAGATAGATAAAGAAACAGAGAATAATAGAGTTATATGACAGACCTGCGATCTCAGATGATCTGGGAATCAGATTTGAATTTCTTTCAGGAAGGATACTTTCCATAAAATCTGGGAGCTATATCAGCGGTGTTTATTGTGGCAAGTATTCACATTCCAGGCAGGCCATGCATACTGATATCAGGAAAGCACGATTTTTTCTTCTTGGAACAATAAATAGACAGCTAAACAGAATACTGTTTTATAGTATCCCCTTATTCATTACTATGGTAGCAAAGAAAATGAATCCAGAAAAGAAAGTGTATGGAACGTACAGCAACAGGGATTTCAATAAGCCAATACCGGAATTTGCATTTCAGGAGGAGGGGATGGCTGCCAGGGCCGCCTATGAGATGATACATGAGGAATTAAAGCTAGATGGTACACCGGAATTAAATCTTGCAACATTTGTTACAACATACATGGAACCAGAGGCAAAGAAGCTGTACATGGAAAATGCCCATAAAAATTTCATAGACAGTTTTGAATATCCGCAGATCAAAAAGGAAGAGACAAGAATTGTGAATATACTTTCAAGACTTTTTAATGCCCCGGAAAGCAGTAACTTTGCAGGAACATCCACCATTGGGTCCTCAGAATCTATCATGCTGGCACTACTTGCACACAAATGGAACTGGAAGTCAAAAATGCAGGCACAGAAAAAGGATATATCAAAGCCAAACATTGTATTCGGTGCTGATACCCATGTGGTATGGGACAAATTTGCCAGGTATTTTGATGTTGAACCAAGGGTTATTCCTATTGATTCAACCACAATGGTGGTAAATCCCGAAAAACTTGTTGAAAATGTTGATGAGAATACAATAGCCGTAGGTGCTGTATTAGGAACAACGTTTACAGGTGCATTTAATGATGTAAAGAAAATTAATTCCCTGCTTGAGAAATTGAAATCAGAAAAGGGCCTGGATGTGCCCATACATGTAGATGCTGCCAGTGCAGGCTTTATAACACCTTTCATAGAACCAGACTTAGAGTGGGATTTTCGGCTTAGCCATGTGAAATCAATAAATGTTTCAGGGCATAAATTCGGGCTTGTATACCCGGGAATAGGGTGGCTTCTGTTTAAGGATGGTTCAGATTTGCCTGATGACCTTGTTTTCTATGTAAATTATCTGGGAAATGACATGCCAACATACACATTGAATTTTTCAAAAAGTGCAGCAAACATTGCACCACAGTACTATAATATTATCAGGCTCGGAAAATCTGGATACAGAAACATAGCTGATAATATGATGTCAAATGCCAGGTATCTTGCCGACAGGATAGCAGAGATACCAGATATGGAGGTTGTAAGCCGGGCTGACCACATACCGGTTGTCACATTCAAACAGAAGGAAAAGTGTAAGTATAGCCTCTTTGACCTTTCTGCGGCTGTAAGAAGTTTCGGATGGATTGTACCTGCCTATTCCCTGCCACATAATGCACAGAATACTGTGCTCATGAGAGTTGTGGTGAGGGAAAGCTTTAGCAGGGACCTTGCAGACCTGTTCCTTGAGAACCTGAAGGAGGCTATGAATAATTTATCTGGAAGTAAGATAAAAGGTTCAGGTATATCAAGCCGCAAAGGACACGCCGTTTCCTGATCCTCTTATTTTTTTCTCCTTTTGGAAAGTTCGTTCATTATATCTGAAAGTTTTATTTGTTCATATGAGAGGTATACAAGCAGATGGTAAAACAGGTCTGCAGTTTCATAAATAATCCTATCCCTGCCCTGGGCAAGTATTGCTTCTACAGCTTCCTCACCTACCTTTTTCTTTATATTTTCTTCTCCCGATTCGAAAAGTTCAGTTGTATATGAATTCTGCCGGGGATTTTTCCTTGTTTTATCGATTAATGATTCCAGTTCCAGAAGAACTTCCATGGAATAGTCTATATCACTTCTCTCTGCAGGCTTCCATAATTCCCTGAAACAGCTTTTTGTTCCGAGATGGCATGCTGGACCTTTCTGCCCTACCAGAAACAGAAGTGAATCACCATCGCAGTCTATCATGATATCCCTTATTTCCTGTATATTGCCACTTGCCTCGCCCTTCATCCTTATTCGCTGCTTGCTCCTTGAGTAATAGTGCATAAGTCCTGTTTCTATACTTTTCCTGTAGGCTTCTTCATTCATGTAGCCAAGAGTTAAAACTTCCCTGGTTTCAAAATCCTGTACAACTACGGGCATAATGCCCTCAAACTTTAAATCATAATCTGACATTTATACCATTCTCCTTAAGATATGCCTTGATGTCATTTGCTGTATATTTTCCCTCGTGGAATATTGACGCTGCAAGTGCTCCATCTGCTCCCGACTGGAATGCTTTCATGAAATCCTCAGGAGAACCTGCACCACCAGAGGCAATAACCGGTATGTTTACCATTCCTGTTATTTTTTCAATAAGTGCAGTATCAAAACCGTTCTTGGTACCGTCTGTGTTAATGGAAGTGACAAGGAGTTCCCCTGCACCAAGGCTTTCTGCTTTCTGTGCCCAGGCAACTGTATCCATTCCTGTGTTTACGGTACCTCCATGAGTGTATACACAGTATCCATCCTTAGTGCGGCCTGAATCTATGGCTATGACAGTATTGGCACTTCCTATCATATCTGATATTTTTTCAATTATTTCAGGATGTTCCACTGCATATGTATTTATGAATATACGATCAGCACCATTCCTGATTATGCTTACCATATCATCTATATTTTTGAGCCCTCCGCCCACAGTAAAGGGTATGTATATCTCAGATGCAACTTTTCTAGCAAGGCTGGACAAGATGCTTCGATGTTCATTTGTTGCCCTTATGTCAAGAAAGACAAGTTCATCTATGCCCTCTGATTCATAACGTTTTGCCAGCAGGACAGGGTCACCTGAGTCATGGATGTTCTCAAATTTTATTCCCTTTACAACTCTCCCGCCTGCGATGTCCAGTGCACCTATTATTCTCTTTGCAAGCATTTTAATTCCTCCATACCTATATTTCCGTTGTATAGCGCTTTTCCTATTATGGCACCGTTAAATCCTATATTTTCAAGTTTCTTTAAATCCTCAATAGAGTTTACACCACCTGCGTAGATAAAGTAGCCATCCTCCCAGAATTTTTCAATAGTACTCATATGACCGGTACCATCACTATTTATTGAGGTAAAAATGAAACGGTTTGCAATATCCTGGACTTCCCCATAGAATTTTCTGTATGTGATTTTTGTTCCATTCGCCCATCCATTGTATTTTATGTAGCCATTGTATGCATCTATGCTGATTGTTATATTTTTATATTTTTCCGCAGCCTCTTCAAGAATTTTTCTGTCCAGGGATGCGGTTCCTATAATAATGCTATCTACACCCATCTTATAACCTGAATCAATGGATTCCATTGTCCTGAATCCTCC
>DAUP01000033.1:28048-29769 GCA_002505185.1 Ferroplasmaceae archaeon UBA567
TCACCGAATGATTCTTTTCTTTTTATATCTCCATTTTCCAGGGATACTGCTTCTCCGTTGTATATATCAATTGCAGGGTATATATCTATCATTTTAATCCCCCGAAGTTCTTCAAAACACGTACTCCGTTCTCCCCAGATTTTTCTGGATGGAACTGGACACCGTAAATATTTCCTTCTCCTATCCCGGAGGAAAATCTATTTCCATACTCAGTTTCCATAATGGTAAATTCATTTTCTGGAACGTAATATGAATGCATAAAATAAAAGAATGAATTGTCCGGTATACCATTCATGATTAATGATGGTGCCTTTAATGATACAGTATTCCACCCCATGTGAGGAGTTTTAACACCTTTAAATTTCTTAACCCGCCCCTTAAGAATTCCTAAACCTTTTCCAGACCCCTCCTCGCTGTCCTGGAAGAGCATTTCCAGGCCAAGACAAATGCCCAGATAGGGAATTCCGGATTTAATCTTATCCATTAGCACACCTTTTATAGGTTCTATAATATTTGACACGTACTGAAATGAGCCGACACCGGGAAAAATTATTTTTTCTGCTTTTGCTATCTCATAGGGATTGCTGGTTATGGTTCCCCCAACAACTCTATTTATATTTGACAGGTTACCTGTATTTATGTCTATTATAGCTATCATAGCGTCCCCTTTGTACTTCTTGTATATTTTGATTCTTCCAGTGCAGTTCCAAGAGATGCTCCCAGAGCCTTAAAAACGTTTTCCGTTATATGGTGCGAATTTATACCACTGAACTTTATTATATGTAGTGTCATGGACATTGTCCTTGCAAGTGCCCACAGGAACTCATAGAGGAGATTCAGTTCAAAGCCTTCAGCATCACGGAACTCTACCTGGAAGTTGAAATATGCCCTTGAAATGTCCAGGGAAACCAGTATAAGTGATTCGTCCATGGGCATTGTTGCGCTTCCGAATCTTTTTATGGGCCTTCCACCAATGGAGGCAGACAGTTCCTGGCCTATTGTGATCCCCAGGTCCTCCCATAGGTGGTGCCTGAGGTCAAAGGAACATTTTATCTGTACATTCCTGCCCATGTAGAAGAATAGTGTGCGCATCATATGATCCAGTATGGAATCTCCTGTTTCTATAATGGTATTTTCGGAATCGATATTTACCTCTATTTCTGTTTCCCGTGTATTCCTTATCATGACCTTACCTCCATGGATTTGTAATGAAGGGGCATTCCCTCTATTTTCGCAAGTTCCATTCCGAGTTCACGATCTTTCATAAAATCCTCCCTGGAGACGCTTGCAAAGGATGTTTTTTTCATAAATTCATCCACTGTAAGTGCTGAAGAAAATCTGGAAGTGCCACCAGTTGGCAATAAATGATTAACTCCAAGGAAATAATCGCCGGCAGGTACCGGTGCATACTCTCCAATGTATATGGCTCCTGCATTTTTGATTCTGCTAAATATTTCCATAGGGTTATATACCTGTATTTCCATATGTTCTGGAGCTATTTCGTTTGCCTTTGATATGAGTTCATCCATGTTTTTAAAGGCCATTACTTCTATTCTGCCGTTTTCACCTGTAGATGGAACCTTACCGGTGGTCAGTAGCCATGCCTTTGATGTTATGCCATGCTCAAGCTGTGAATTCAGGTCAGCCAATATATATTCATTATTGCCCGTGCCATCTGATATTACCAATACTTCCGATGGACCGTAAAGCCCGTCTATTCC
>DAUP01000055.1 GCA_002505185.1 Ferroplasmaceae archaeon UBA567
GCAATGGTTCAAGGGTGAAGCTATGGAAGATTGAATTGCAGAAATTCGCCACAGAAACAGGACTGGAGATTAGTGTATGCCATTTCCCACCAGGCACAAGCAAATGGAACAAAATTGAACACAGGCTATTCTCCTTCATTACAAAGAACTGGAGGGGAAAACCGCTTGTCTCATATGAGGTGATAGTAAACCTCATAGCCAATACAAAAACGGAAAAAGGTCTCAAGGTCGAGTGCAGCATTGATCGTGACAGTTATGAGAAGGGCATCAAGATCAGCAATGAGGAGATGTTGAAATTAAACATAAGGACGGACGAATTTCATGGAGAATGGAACTACACTATTGCCCCGAAGAAATAACAAATAACTATGTTATTATATTACGATGCCTTAGATTGGGGAGTATGGCATTTCTGTAAGCTATTTGATTTATCTGGTATTTTTTATAACCTAAGTTTTCTGAGTAGTTTATGAAATCGCTGTTGACATTTGGTATAATATTGTTCCTCATTCCAAGCTCCCATCCTCCAAGGGAAGTTAAAATAATGGTAAGTACGGGAAGTACAGAGTGATACAATGCACTTATTATAAATGGTAGATTAAATCCTATATTCACTGAAGTACTGTATGCGCCTCCAAGGGGAAACAACTTCAGGCCAAGTGAAAACATATCAAGCATTATAAAGGCGAGAACGAACGCTGGAAATGAAGCCATAAACATGGCAAAAATATCAATAGACAAGTCTTTTGCAGAATTTCTATGTATTCCTGCATATCTGCCCATTCTGTTTCCGATGAAGAATGATATCGTTATGGATGTTATAACAAGAAACAACGTCCAAGGAAGTGCATTGTAAAGTATGTATGATACTGGTTCCGGAAAAAATGCTATGGAAACGCCAAGGTTGCCGTGCAATAAATCTGCAAGATAGTTATAATACTGAACATAAAGTGGTGCATTGGATATACCGTATTCAGATTCCAGCTGATGAAGATACGTGGGATTGACGCTCCCGCCACCTTCTCTCAATATTGTAAGATAAACGGTCTGGGCTGGATTTCCAGGCATAAGCCTTGGCAAAATAAAATTTAATGTGATTGCACCGTAAAGGACAGCAAAAAATGCAATTGTTTTTTTTAAAATATATTTATATGGAATAATCATGTTATTTCATCTCCCGATTTTAGCAAGTGGCTTCCCACTTTTTTCACTACGTATACTAGTAGGGAAAATAATATTAGGAGAGTAATAATAAAGCTTTCGCTTTCTTTCATCTCCAAGCTTACGAAAGGAAAATTCTCCGTTATAAATGCTGAATCTCACGTTAATCCTTTTCCCTTCTTCTTTTCCTGTTGTATACAGTTAGCAATGACAATGCAACCAACACGGCTATTATCCCTCCNNGCTATTTCATAACTTAGATAGGGGTTTGTTGCTTTTTTGATACCAGCAGTCGAGTAGAGATGAAGCATTACTATTTCCATGGGTCCGGGGTACCATGGCATCGGTATTCCATATGGATTATTCTGGTTCGGGAACCCCTGGATTGTAGTGTTAATATATTCATACCAATCGGCAGAATATACCAATGGAATCACAGGCATCTGATTTAGCATTACACTAGTCATATTATTTATAAGTGCTCTCTGACCGCTTGGGCTTGACGTTTTTGCAAATTGATTGAAATATGTCATGAAATTTGTTCCTGTGTAATTCCATCTTTCTTCGTTTACACCTGTCGCATTGCCACTTGCCGTTGTCGAATTGCCAACAAGTCCTTCATAATCATACCATGGATTAGGGCCTATTCCAGTAACGGTGACCAGAGCCATTGTGAAGTTTCCAGAGAGGACCTCACTATCCACCGCGTTTAAAGTGGGTGTTGATATTGTCACCTTAATTCCTATCTTTGCAAGATCTGATGCTATTATTGAAATATCTGTATCCCAATCTGTATATCCAGCAACCGATATTAGATTAATAGATGGTAGTTCCGTGCCATTTGGCTCGTATAGCCTTCCATTACTTCCAATAGTAAAGCCATGGCTTTTCAGTAAGCTCAGTGCCTTGGTTGTATTATACTCTGCAAGGTTTGCGGCTTCCGCCTTATTTGTGGAGTTAAGATATGAAAGTTGCTGCTGCAGTATGTTTGCGGCATTTGCCGGACGTTCATACCCGTATTCTCCGACCTTGCATATTTCAGTCCTGTTTATGGAAAGGCTTAGCGCCTGCCTGAAATAACTCTGATTCATTGGATATATATGATCATTGGTAATCATACTAACTGGCTGTCCAGGAGGGAACCAATAATGTGCATTGGGATTTTTCGATGTCAGAAGTTTAGTTATATTTGGTTCAAACGCAGATGTCCACTGAACCTTGCCCTGCTCAAGGGCAATTGTCAGAGCGCTAGCGCTTGTATAATCAACGTAAACGACATTTTTTATATGAGGCTCATTTGGCTGCCAGTAGTGGGGATTTGCTGTCAGCACTATTTTCTGGCCGCTAAAGCTGCTAAGCACATAAGGACCTGTTCCTACTGGATTCTTAACAACCTGGGTGTTTGGTGATTTTATTCCCTGCCATAGTTGCTTCGGTACCATAAAGGTGCCTCCTATGTAAAACAGACATTGCGTATTTTCTTTGGTAAAATTAAAGTCCACTATGTACTGGCCTGCAGCTGTTATATTCCCGATATCTGCCCAATACCCAAATAGTGTCTTCTGCTCATTGAACATATATACAACATCGCTGGAATTGAACGCCATACCGTTGCTAAATGTGACATTATGCCTTAAATCAAGAACGAGTTGCGTATTATTATTATGCCATGTGTAATTTGTTGCAAGCCATGGTATTACAGTGCCGTTGTATGTATTTATCTGCAATAGTGGTTCATAAATTAGTGACATTATGCCTGCGGGTGGAGACCACACGTTAAACGGGTTAAAGTTATCCACAAAGGCTGGCGTTGGTCCTGGGGATATATAAATTGTCCCCTGCTGAGCTATCGTGGAGGATGCAGGAGCGTTATTGGCACTTCCCGTATTTTGCAATCCTCCATACAAACTTGTTCCTACCATTATTATAACTGTTATAATAACAAGGAACGAAACTAACTTTTTATTATTCATAGATTTTCCCTCAATAGAGTTATCAATTATACTTTATATTTAAAAGTTGAGTGTTTACTTTAAAGATTAGTATATAAAATTGTAAATTATCAAAACATTGACTATTATATTTTTACATATTAATTATGTTTTTCTGACAAAAACTAT
>DAUP01000053.1:0-1975 GCA_002505185.1 Ferroplasmaceae archaeon UBA567
TAAAACCTGAGAAGAATGGAAATAGGATAGCATTATTTGAAACAAATGGTTCTGATTATGGAGTCCTTATGATTTTTAAGGGTAAAGAAATAATTTATACAGAAAAGGGTGTGATAAATGATATTTTATTTACACAAAATGGCTTCTATATTATAAAAGAGAAAAGAGATGAATTGGTAAATGAGGATATGCATTCAGGAAATGCCGTTTATTTGAATGGAAATTACGTTTTTGGAAATGAAATAAAATCTGGGGAGGGAATAGAAGGAGAGATTTATGGAGATAAGGTTATACTGGTTTCAGGGGATAATATATCTTCTTCCATATATACCGGTCTGGCAGATAATCCCTCCTCATGGAAACTGTATAGAAAATTTGAATGCCAGGTTAAGATCCTGGGATACAGGCATGGTACTCTTTATACTCTGCTTTATAAAGGATTTGGCATTATTAGTGATGGAAAAAATGAATTTTCCATGGAAGACCCGGTCGAGGATGCAACCATTGTGAAAGATGGATTTCTTGTCATTCATATGCGAGATGCAAAGGCAATACCTGTAATATATGACTTTGATGGCAGGAAAATAAAAGAATTTGATCTTGGTGAGCCATATGGCCTTATTTCCATGGATTCTGACGGTGAAAAAGCGACTGTTATTATGGGATCATTTGGGGTTCCATACGCTATTTTCTCTTATAGTAATATGGAGTTGAAACTTTTGGAACAGAACATTGTTTCAAAACCTAAAATATCTGAAGAGTATGTTGAAAACAGCTTTGGGAGAGTACATTATTTCTTTCTGGAACCCGATAAAAAAACACAGAACACAATTGTTTATGGCTATGGTGGTTTCAATATATCTATTGTGCCTGCCTATTACAATCTTTTTGCATATCTTTTGAACAATGGTGTCAATGTGGTAATCTGCAACCTTCCTGGAGGAGGAGAATACGGTGAGGAATGGCACAGGCTGGGCATGAAGGAAAATAAGAAAAATGTTTATTCGGCTTTTCAATCCATAATAAAGAAATTAAGTGCTCAGGGGAAGAATATTATTTGTTATGGTGTCAGTAACGGAGGGCTTCTTGCAGCTTATACCCTGGATAAAATTCCCGAATATCTTGCAGGAGCAATAATCGGAAACCCTGTTATAGACCTCATGAGATTTCACAGGCTGCTTGCAGGACAATACTGGGTAAGCGAATATGGAAATCCTGATAATCAGGAAGATGTAAAATTCCTAAGAAATTATTCTGCATATGAACAGCTGAAACCCGGAAAATATCCGCCCTCACTGATATACTCAAGAATGAATGATGACCGGGTTCATCCGGCACACGCCCTGAAATTCTATAAAAAGTTAAGAGATTTTGGAAATGAATCATATATCCTTATTGGCACTGGTGGCCACCTGGGCTCTGGGATAGAAGATATGCTTTCCGAAACGGCTTATATTGCAAGTTTCATTAACACTGTGTTTAAAGAATCTACGTAAGGGTTCCATAATCTTGTGTCTCATTATAACAATAAAATTAATTTATTTCCTGGAGAAAAGTACTCTGTTATCCAGATATTGCCATATTATACCAACAGAATCAAATCCACATCTGTTCAAAATGTCAATATGCTCTTCCAAAGTAATGTTCTGATCGTGTGATCCTGAGGTATAACGCCTTGACCTTTCCATCAGTTCCTCAGAGAAAACACCCCTATCTGCAATATATTTCCACCATTGTTCCCAGTTCATTGCCTCTTCTCTGGAAAGATTATCTCCTGATATTTTATCTCTTATTTTTGAATATAGATTCTGGATATATTCCGAATCATTATTGCTCCTGAAATGGTCTCCATCCATAAATATTCCTCCACTTTTAAGAATAGTATAGAAATTTTTATACAGCGATTTCAAATTAGGCTTTGGGATCCAGTGCAATGCAGTAGTAGAAACTATGGCATCAAATTTCTCATCGTCTA
>DAUP01000053.1:2036-2542 GCA_002505185.1 Ferroplasmaceae archaeon UBA567
TATCTACCTTTGAATGCGAATTTTCAATTACATTCATCATAAAAGAAAATCGTTGTTCTCTCATCTCGATGAGTGCGTTTTGCTGTGATTCCCATGTCGACAAAAATTCATTGTACGATTCATTCATGCATGATAAATAATATTATTTGAATTAAATTTTTTGTATCTGCAGGCTATAGCAAAAAAAGAACTGCTTAAATGCTAATCCGGCATATAGATATATGACAGTAAAAGTTGGAATACCTGTAAATGGGAGCAATATTAGCGGACCCGGGGAAGGAGCGGAAGTGCATATATTTGAAATAGAAAACACAAAATACAAACTTATAGACCGTTATGAAAATCCAGCTCTAAAAGCAACTTCGGCAAGGGGCATACATATGCTCAAATCGGTCCTGGGGAAAAATGTGGATGCAATAATAGTTGCGGAAATAGGGGAGCCAGGAGTACGTTTTCTCAAAAATAAGATAAAAATATACTATAACAATAACTTGAACGAAGATGAG
>DAUP01000015.1:0-27948 GCA_002505185.1 Ferroplasmaceae archaeon UBA567
AAAAAGTTAAAGATACTGTTAATAATTATGATTGTAATGTTAAAAAACAGAAGCATTATTTCAATCTCAGATTTAAGTGATGAAGATATGAATGAAGTTTTTTCCCAGGCAGACAGGATGCTTGAAAACGTGGATGCAGGGAAGAAAATGAATATTATGTCATCAAAAATACTTGCCACACTTTTTTATGAACCAAGTACGAGGACACGTCTTTCTTTTGAGTCTTCAATGCAAAGGCTTGGTGGTTCTGTAATAAGTATGGCGGATTCAAAAACATCATCAACAATAAAGGGAGAAACACTGGCGGACACCATACGGATAGTGGAGTCATATTCTGATATTATAGTAATACGGCATCCTCTCGAAGGCGCTGCACTGCTTGCATCCCGGTTCTCGTCCAAGCCGGTAATAAATGCCGGTGACGGATCTGGAGAGCATCCAACACAGACATTAATTGACCTTTACACAGTCAGAAAGGAACTGGGTTCAATAGATGGGAAAACTGTAACCATAATAGGTGACCTGAAATACGGTAGAACAGTGCATTCACTTCTATCTGGACTGTCCAGGTTTGATGTGGAAGTAAATTTGGTTTCACCAGAAAACCTTGCGATACCAAAACATGTATATAATGATGTCTTAGGAAAATTGGACATTCATGTTTCAACCAGTCTGGATGAATTTCTTGGGGAAACAGATATACTCTATGTAACGAGAATTCAAAAGGAAAGGTTCACGGATAAAAACGAATATGCTAAGCTTATAGGATCCTATAAAATAACTTCGAAAGAAGTTCAAAAACTTAAGCCTGGATCAATTATAATGCACCCCCTTCCAAGAGTTGATGAAATATCTCCAGAAGTGGATAATACAAAAGCCGCAAAGTACTTTAAACAGGCTTACTATGGTGTACCCATCAGAATGGCCCTTATTTCAATGATAGCAGGTGATTAAAATGGACAAAACATTGAAAATATCAAAGATAAAGGAAGGAACAGTTATTGATCACATAGCTGCTGGGAAAGCTCTTAAGGTGCTTGCTATTCTGGGCGTAGACGAATCAAATTCCATAAGCATAGGAATCAGGGTAATGAGTGATAAACTGGCATTTAAGGATGTTATAAAAATTGAGAATAAATTCCTTGAGAAAATTGAACTGGACAAAATAGCGCTCATAGCCAATGAAGCCACAATAAGCATAATTAAAAATTATGAGATCATAGAAAAATTTAATCTTGACATGCCCCAAACATTTAAAGGTATTGTAAAATGTGGCAATCAGAATTGCATAACAAATGCCGGGGAACCGGTTAAATCCGAGTTCAAAACAGTGAAAACTAATCCTCTCACAATTAAATGTATCTACTGTAAGAAAGAAATGTCAGATGAAGAAATAATAAATAATGTATAAAGAGCAAATTCATACAATATCTTAATCATATGCGAAGAATAAGGTATCCACCGGATTTTTTCCATATTTTTTCTTGTTTAATGTCTTTTATTTCAGTGTTTCCGAGACCGTAAACGAAGGTTTCATATTCTCCTCCCTCGCCGGCGATGTTTATCCCATATTTTTCCCCAAGATATCTCAGATGGTTCAGATACTTTTGGTCAATTGTTTTACCAAGATCATCCCCGGTTAAACCCTCAGCAGAAACAGATACAATCATTGCCTTTATCTTCCTGAGAATGAGTTGGTCTATTATATATTCCTGTTTTTTCCTCCAGAGTGGAGAATATATAATAGTTTCAGTGTCATAACATATCTTTTCTATTCTGGTTTTCTGGTAATCTGAGGCTATTGCACCCGTAACTACAGCATCTATGTTTCCACTGCATATTTCAGCGAAGTAAGCCTGATAATTTGATTCATTTACGTACTTTATCTGGAAGCCAAGAAGTGATGCAGCATATTCAGAAATCTTTGAATTGGGATAGTGGAACATCATGGAATATTCTTCCGGCACCACAGTTACACCGTATAGAATTTCATATCCCTGCTCTTCTGCCATCATGGCTGATAAAAATGAATCTTTTCCGCCTGAAAACAATGCTATGGCTTTCATGCTATTCAATGGTCTAGCGTAACTCGTACATTCAGTTCATCTCCATCCTGGAGTTTTAAATCATTCCTGAGGAATTTATCTGAAATTATTTCTACTATGTCGGTATAGCTGCTTCTCTCCGGGAATATGAGCCATGCATTAGTCCCATCAATTCTGCCCGAAAAGCATTTAACCCCGCCGAAAGTTCGCTCCTTATCCTTAAATCCATAAATATGTATCCCCTCTGCGCTCCTTATCCGGCGCAATATATTTTCGTATTCTGGGTATATTTTTATATTTAAAGTTCCTGGATATGGTGAGATCCCAAGTTTTTCACGAAATTGTGCCATATACCCTTCCTGTGAAATATAATATTTTCCCTCGCCCATTCCACTTTTTATTTCGCCCTTTAAATTGAACTCCTGGTGCATTTCAAGTATGGAATTCAGCTGGTTTAATTCAGAATAGAGCAAATCTATGGAAGGCTCGAGCAATGTGATTTTCTGTTTTCGGTTCTGCAACGTCCTCTCTATGTATTTTTTTTCATTGAGTTCTATTATAAATCGTGATGCAGTTTGCTGGCTTACGCCCAAATCCCTGGCAAGTTCCCCGGATGAGACATAGGATGTATTGCCAGAACCTGCCAGCTTTTTAAGGACTTTTATGGTGTTGTATAAGTTATAATCCATGTATGGGTATATCTATATTATATTTATAATATTTTTATAAACAAAATGTAGAATCAATAAAATTGTAGATGGTTTCTGTCAGCTATTGTGACACAACGAATGCCTTTGCTTTTAAGTACCTTCAGAAACCGTCTGTCATTTGTCAGTACAGTCGCATTCATTGACATGGCTGTCATCATTATACAGAAATCACCCTCACCATTTGAATCAACGTGTTCAAATCTTTCACTGTATCTAAGGGCGGCCTTGGCATACCACTTTGTAGTTCCAAGACCACGGAGCTCTGCTGTAACGCATTTCGGAACAACCGGCTTCATCCGTGGTGTCAGATACATTATTTCACCTTCAAGGTCTATTTTATTTTTTATCGAATATATCAGTGCATTTGTATCCAGCAAGATTACATCCATTATTTTACAACTTCGCCAATTGCAATATTTTTTCTGATTTTCTTTATCATTACCTTTACATGCTCACCTTTCTTTGTTCCAGGCACATATATGGTGAAATCACTGTAAAATGCATGTCCTTCTCCTGATTTACCAATTTCATTTATGATAACATTGTACGTTTTACCCTCTGTTAACTGATCTTCATTTTCTTTTATTTCCCTTGATGCCTTTATTGGATGCTCAGCACCACAGGCCTTGCATACAAGTAGATACGTGCGTCCTACCTTTTGAATTGTGGTGTCAGGCGATGAGCACTCATAGCAGAGTACGTATGTTGCCATATATGCATTAAGTTTCTCCCTTATCTCTTCTTCTCTGAGTTTTCTGTTTATAATGAGCCTCCTTCCAGCCACATTGGCACCAATTCCAAATTCCTTGGTAAGGTATTTTACCAGATCCTCAGGATTCCTGTTAAGCATCTCAGTAATATCAATAAAATTCCTGATAATTGTAGATTTTCCTTCATAGATTATCTCTGGTTCTGGTACCTTTAACCGCTCTTCTGTCCTGTTTTTTGATGAAAGAACACCCGAGGCATCCTTAAGCAATTTATTATAATCAAATTCCATGGTATCTTATTTCAAACATGTTAATTAAGATTATTTTATTATTATTTCGAAAAATTAAATGTACAGGATAAATATACAAATATTATTTTTTTCTGGCCTTTTTATTATATCATGAATAATCCTTTAATTTAGGGCATTATAAAATTATGTATATTATAACAGAATAGAAATTAAAATGTACATACCACTCAATTTGTCCTTACAATAAATAAGTTTAAATATAAATATCTATTAACTTTTATAATGACGGAAAAAAATGAAAAACTTACAATAAGAATTTCCAATGAGGAACTTGAAGAAATAGATTCTTTTCTATCATATAATAGCAATTATGCCAGCCGGTCTGAATTCATTAGACTAGCAGTTCTGGAATACATATCCATAAAAAGAGTTGGAATAATAACAAAAAACAACAGTATCCATCCCGATCCGGTTATAGAGAAGGCGGTAAGCAGGATGGTTGCGGCCGGATTCTACAAAAGCATTGACAGTGCCTATGAGGAGATAATCAAAGAAGCATGGAGGCATAACCTGATTTCGGAGATGTTGAAAAACACCGATGACGAATATAGCAAAATTGAAAAAATACTGGAGGGAGAAAAAAAATATGATAAACAATAACGAACTTGAAGAAATGATGGCAAATACGGATTTTAAATATTTCGGGTTTCTATCTGATAACCGTGAAATATTAGGGAAATTTAAGGATAAAATAATGGATATTTCAAGCTTTCATGCTGTTCAAAAACTTATCAACAGAGTATCTGTGGAAGAATATACAGATAATGTTTTGAAGAAGGTTGAGCAGAATAGAAATGTGGTGATAGAACAGGAGATAAAAACTGGCAAATACAAATTCATAAGGTCTGGAGTTTTCACATCAATAGAAGAGATAGTGTCACAGGTAGTTGATGTACCCTCAATTTATGTGTTTATAGATTCAGGGAATACCTTTGATTCTGTATGTAATGATTTTGCAGCCAGAAATATGCCCTTTCTACATATAAAATATACCCATGGAAACTTTGAACATAATGGACGAAAATTCAATTCAATAAACGGTTTAAGCAATTATCTCATGCAAAATTTTTATCCTTAATTTCCCCATTAATCACTGAAACATAGATCTCTTCCAGATTATCGAATTTTTCAACATATTCGATTTTGAGTCCCTCTCTTATCAGTTCACCTATTATATCGTAATTACTGTAATTCCGATTTTTTTCGATAATAAATGTATTTCCCTCCACGGAGTAGTTTTTTATTTTCTCACTTGTTATATTGATATTGTTTTCGGCCGTTACCTTAAGTAGATTTCTTTCAGGAGACATTGCAGAATCATACTCTATTTTTCCTTTATTGATGATTATAGTCCTGTCACATAATTCCCGTGCCTCTGAAATCAGGTGTGTACTTAGAAGAACAAGATGTTCTTTCGCTAAATTTTTAATAATGTTCCTTATATCAACCATGCCCTTGGGGTCAAGTCCGAATGTAGGTTCGTCAAGTATTATTATTTCAGGATTCCCAAGCATTGCAACAGAAAGTGCCAGTCTCTGCTTCATTCCCCTTGAATAATCACCAGTTTTCCTGGTCATATACTGATCAATTTCTGTAAGTTTTCCAAGACGTTTTATGTCTGATTTAAAATCATCCCTGTTCATCCCCTTTATCTTTGATGTAAATTCCATTATTTCGTATCCAGTAAGATAACTGTAAAATTCGGGTTGTTCTATCAGTGCACCTACAGGCGTAAGTGCTTTTTCCGGATAGATAGCAACATTAACATTGTTAAGCTCAACTTTACCCCGGGATGGTTTTATTATATTGGTGGCAAGTTTAAGCATTGTTGTTTTTCCTGCACCGTTAGGACCCAAAAGCCCCGTGCACCCATGTCCTTCTATTTTTAGATTTATTGAGTCAAGTGCCTTTATTTTTCCATAATTCTTCGTCAGGCTGTCCATATAGATTTCCATTAGGAGACCTCCTTTTTATCAAATAATAACATGCCTACAACAAGAGCCACAACAGTGTATATTACCATAATTAGGGCAGAAAGCATGATCTCGGAAAAGGGAGCAGGGTTTATATCAACGTGGCTTACAAAGGCATTTCCTGGGTTTATATTGATATATACCCTCTCTATTATGCTTGCAGCATCATTGAGGAAATACACAGGCGTGTATTTGTATAGTAGTTCTATAATGAATGACCCTGCCTCAAAAAATATGTAATATATGACAAACACTGTTATATAGGCATATGTGTTTTTATTAAAGATTGAACTGATAAGGAAAGTCACAGCCATTATGCTTAGGATGAACAGTAGGAGCATTATGAAGGAATCCAGGAAGTATGGTACAGGTATAACCCCTAGGAGGTAGTACAGTGTAAATAGTTCAAATACCAGGTATACCCCTATTATAAACATTGTGACAGTAAATGCCGCAAAATATTTTCCAAAGAATAATTTAAATCTATTTATGGGAAGAGGGAATATATAATAAGCTGTTTTATTTTCTATTTCACTTGATATCGCAGGAGACCCGAAGAACACCGATGCAAATACGGGTATATAAAGAAGTACAAGAGTCCACAGATAATAAAACAATTTAACTTTTATGGAAGCAGGGAAAACTGCGCCGCCAAGGAATTTCGGCAGGTCATTTATGTATTTGAATGAGAAATAAGTCATCATTGAACCCACTAACAGGATTAGAAAAAGCATGAGGAAGAAACTTCTGGAACGGTAATAGTTCTTAATATACTGTAGATATATGGTCGAAGTTTTGGACATAAAACTCCTATAGGGCTCCAGTATTTAACGTTTTAAGTGCTATGGGGAGGTGATTATATGACCTGTCAATGGTCATGTGTATCATCCCACTGGAAATGCTAATGGTGTAGTTGCTGCCTATTGCACTGGAAATGTTTGAGTTTGAAATAGCTGATTGAATAAGCAGTTTGTCAAATACAAGGTAATTGCTGTTGACCGGAATTATATTTACATATGTCCTGTTGGCCGTTGTATTGAGAGTAATATAGCTTATGGTAGGAATTGTATTATTAACTCTATAGTATAAAGAAATATTTGAACTCTGATTCAGATAACCCTTAAACCGTACAGCATCCCGGGAAGTGAGATGGGCGCTTATTGATTCGTTTATTGCCTTCTGCTCTCCCATTACTATGAAATTCCCTGATGTGTCATATGCGAATATATTTACCGTTGCATTCGCAAGAGTCTTACCTGTGGTGTTCAGCAAATTCCCTAATATTCCGGTAATATTAACATTCTGGATTTCATAAACGGTTACATGGTCATAGGTTATTGTCTTCACATTTGATCCGGAAAACGGATTCCCGTTCCCTGTACCTGAAATAGCAGCCTGGTTACTGGACGCAGTTAAATTGGAATCTATCAGTGAAATGGCCGAAGTATTGGCAACCACTCCGAAACTGCCGCCATCCATGTATACATAATATTCCGTTCCATTTTTATGCACAGTAGAAATCATTGTTGAATTTCCTGGTATGTACTGAAAGGGCTGTACAGAAGGAGATACATTGGATTTTGTATAAAATTGGTAAGCGAAGTATGCAGCCGGTGCAACTATTGCGGCTGCAATGATTATGACAATTATTTTTGTATAAAGAGGCTTCATAGCTATACATGGAAATCAATCTAAAAAAACTTTTTGAATTAATAAAGGTTAATATATATAACCAGGATTGAAGCAGATAATAGATTTTATAATGAATATATTAAATAGAAAAAAGTAATATCGGGTATGAGCTCCGGTGGTGTAGCCAGGCCAAGCATTAGGGACTCTCAATCCCCCGACTCGGGTCCAAATCCCGGCCGGAGCATTTTGATAAAGGTTTAATGTGAGTAATGATGATTTTAGGTCCAGTAAAAATTTTTAGCTAGAATTTAAAACATGCTAAGAAAAAAATTTTTTAATACAGAGGCATATGAACAAGAGTTACAATTGATTTTTACCATGTAAATATCTATGATTCTAATGTAAAAAATGCTTGGAGCCTCATATTCTTTGACTGGAGGAATTTTAAAGTGGCTGGTCATGTGTATGCCACACTCACAAAATGCCCTTAAATCAATTATAAATTCATGATAAATAGAAATAAATTTTAAATATATAATTTGAATACATATTATATATGGAAAATGAAATTTATGAATATATAGATGAATTATCTGATGCAGAGAAAATATCATTATTACTTATTGGGGAAACTAGCAAAATTAAATCAACAAGATTGCAAAAACTTGCGTTAATTGTTCACTCATTAAAGAAAGGAAAAATTGAGATCGAGCATGGAGCATATTTATTTGGGGGATTCTCTGATGATGTGGAAGAAGGAGTAGAGTCGCTAAGATCGGAGGGATATTTAGAATATAAAAATAACGAGGGTTATTCACTAACTAAGGATGGAAAGAAGATTTTTGAAGCCTTAGAAAAAAAAGATAG
Organism: Ferroplasmaceae archaeon UBA567; assembly: GCA_002505185.1. Taxonomy (GTDB): domain Archaea; phylum Thermoplasmatota; class Thermoplasmata; order Thermoplasmatales; family Thermoplasmataceae; genus Ferroplasma. The sequence continues at coordinate 8,249 of DAUP01000015.1, forward strand.
TGAAATATGCACAATAACACAGCAAGTAGTTAAAATGTTTAATAACTTATCAGATAGACAGGTAACCGCAATTACATATAAATTATTCCCTGAATTAACAACAAATTCTATAATTAAAGAAGAAATGAACCGCGTTGGAGATAACATAAAGATCGAACAATTCAACTTGAAAAATCTCAAAAAGTGAATTCAGTGACAAATAGTAAAAAGGATAAATATAATGTAACTTTTAATAAAAAGGGAATTGGTTTAGAGTTCGACCGGCAGATTGCAACAGAAGTAACTAAATTACAACCTAATGAATTTAAAATTATCCTACATATAGATGGAAAAGGACAGACAATGATAAGAATGTCGTCGAATGGGACTGTTACGACGATAACGCAAAGGGTTGAGAAAGATGGATTATTCAGAAAAAGCATAAAATCTGAAATCATAGAATTAAGAGACGATGGGGTGTATAAAGATGGCAGGAAAATATGAAATTAAAAATGTAAAAATGAGTGATGATTACGCATTTTTACGAATACCGGAGATACGAGCGGAAACATCCAGTTTAAATGTATTATCAAGATCGGTTAGTAAAAAAATGAGCCATAAATTTATAAAAACGTTATATCTAGATTCCGTTGAGAAATCTTTTTATGAAGTATTTATTAGAACGGATTTAGAAAATCTAAGGAAGATAGACAGTGATAAAGATGAACAGGAACGATTTATCAATAAGAGATTTCCACCAGAAATAGCTGCAAATAATTTTATAAATGGGCGCTTGTTACCTATTATATTTTTGATGATAGATATAAACCCCGGCGATCAAATAAGTGAAAAGGATCTTGATTATATTAATGATATACTAACATGGCCAGCAAATATAATATATACAACTCCATTACTAAATTTTAATGATAGCATATCACGTGAAAAAAGACTAATATTCTATGAAGATTTTATTTCAAGGTTATTGGAAAATAAAAATACATTGTCTAATAATATACGAGTTGGTATATCGATTCCTACTCTTTATAGAGGTAGGCAGATTCCAGATGCTTTTAAACTATATGACACTGAAAATAATGAACCTGCATTTGTTACCATCGACTTTGAGCGAAATAGAATTACATCATCGAAAATGATTGGAGTTGTTAATAATATTCATCGTTATTTTAAAAGATTAAACAGTGAAAAATATGCTATATACGGATTTAATGTAAAACCATTTAAAAGGGGTGGCGATTATGCTGTAGCCGAAGATATGGGGTGTTTTATTTCTGGGATAAACGCCATAGGAGATACATATAAACTTAATAATAACAATAGAATATTTATACCGGCACCAAAAGAAATGGCAGATCTACCAAAAATTTTTGATAATGATGATTATAAATATTTAAAATTAGTGGATAAAGATGTACAGAACAAATTTATTTCGTGGTATGAAAAGAGTTATGGGGCTCAGTTCGATAATACACGACTCAAGAAGTATGCAAGATATACATCTTTATACAACACAATTAGTGTAGGCAGAGAAGCAAATGATATATCACAGATGTTAAAGAGCAATGAAAATAAAGAACTAAAGAAAAGACTGTCCAATAAAGACATTACAAAAATTACTTGGGAACTATTTAAATAACTTTTTACTAATTGGTCAGTTGCATAACCTCTCCTGTGTTATCCCCCTTATATTATAATTTCATCAATTATTATTTTTATAATTATCAAACCTGATTTATGATATTCTTAACCCTCCATATGCAAGAATTTTACCATAATTCTTTATGTCATCATATAGCCAGAATCTTTGGCATCCTTCACATTCAAGTGTTTCAGGTTTCCTTGATTTTAATCTTTTACTATACTTCCTCTTCACAGATGAATTGATTTCCCCTGTTCCATTCCATCTCATTCCATAGTTCTTTGATTCTGCCCTTAAGCTTTAATCATACGGCGACAAGGCACCCCAAATATCGGGGTCTCGAAGATAGGCAATTCCTATCTACCAAATTCTTTTTATGGAAGCGCCAGATTCCTTGTTAAACATAAGAACGAGGAATTCCTAAAGATATATGAGAGGGAGATAGAAAATGGAAAGAAGAAACAGGCGTACATAGTTGTTGCCAGACGTCTGTTTTACCATGTATATTCAATGATGAAAAACGAAAAACCCCCCAGGGTCAGATTACCTAACGGGGAAGGGGAAGATGAGGGCGCGTCCACCGGATCATGAGAAATCTTAGTAATAGGTTCTTGCAAAATCGTCCGTACAGTGGGGAATGAAGGGGAAAACTAAGGAAAAGTGAGAACCCCCGATGCTTTATAGCTGAGGAGAGTATGTCAGCAATATGAAAGTCTGATAACTGAAAATAGTAATTATTATATTCTTTTCAAGCATAAATCCAATATGTTTGAATCCTCGAGGTCGTACTTCCTGAGAACCGACCGCATAATAGTTCCAATGTTTAAAGGCACTAATTCCAGTAAGGTTTTGAAGATATCCTATGATATGGCACGAGAATATGGTTCTGAAATAACGGCAATCACAATCAGGGAAAAAACAGAGAGCATAGATGTTCAGGGGCGCCTTAGCCTTGTCACTGCAGCTTATAACGAAGGAAAAAAGGCAGGTATAAAAGTAATTCCCAAAATCCAGACATTTGACAATGCAAGGGAGGGGATTATTATGGAAACCAAAGGGCATTATTACGATATTTTATTTCTCTCCACAAGGAAAAGGTCTATGCTTTCAAGCTCAATTTTCGGAAATATAGGAGATTACGTATTGAAGAATTCTTCCATACCTCTGGCGATACTGAGCTCAGGCGATAAGGAATATCCCTATAGCAGTATCCTATTGCCACTTGCAGAATCTATTAATACCCGTGCAGCGGTTTATTTTGCTCTACAGCTTGCAAAACTTCACAAATCACAGGTAACAATACTGGATTTGAGAAAATACGATAAAAATCCCGCTCATGGGTTCAAGACCTTAATGGATAATACTGCCATTCTTTCCGGGAGTATGGCAGATATAAGAATTGTACGATCGGGCGATTCCACCGGGATAAAGGAGGAGATTGGAAATTATATTAAATCAGACAACCCGGATTGCATTATAGTGGGAATCACGAAATCGGAGAAATACAGAATCATTTCAGATATCAAATTTATAATAAAGGAACCTGGGATAGATACAATACTGGTTAAAAAGTAGGACAAAAAAATATTTTATAGGGAATGGCAATTAATAAAAATGCTTTATGAGAAAGAACGTAATATTGTTTTAAATGCCTGCAGGGAAATGTTAAAGAGTAACCTCACAGTTGGATCATGGGGCAACATAAGCCTGAGAACTGAAGATGGAAATGTGGTCATAACCCCCAGTGGTACGAATTATTCAAAGAGTTTGCCAGAGGACATGGTTATCACCGATATTGAAGGAACAATTATAGATGGAAAGATGAAACCTTCCAGTGAGCGGTTAATGCACTATAAAATATACAAAAACAGGCATGATGTTATGGCCATAGTTCATACCCATTCGATATACTCTTCAGTACTGTCAGTTACTGATGACCGGATTCCGCCTATAACCGAGGATACTGCAATGCTTCTTGGCGATGGTGTAAATGTATCCAAATATGCCCTTACGGGCACCATAGAACTGGCAGACTACGTTGTTGAAGGTCTCGGTTCAAATAATGCAACGATAATGAAAAATCATGGTGCTGTATCAGTTGGAACCGATATGGAACGGGCAATAGTCACATCCCAGGTACTGGAAAAATCTGCAAGTATCTTTATTACGGCCAAAATGCTTGGTAAGGTCAATATATTGCCTCCAGAGGATGTGGCAAAGTTGAGAGGACTATCAGAAAATTATCTGAAACAGTGGAAAAACTGGAAATAATTATTTAAGTTCCCTGGCCATGTATGGCCCTAACCTTTCATAGCCATATTTCCTGAAATAATTTCTAACCCCTATCCCACTGATCACTACTATGCGTTTTTTTCCATACTCTTCCAGTGATATACGTTCCGCCTCATCCAGAAGCTTTTTGCCGAATCCGTGGTGTTGCCAGTTTTCTGCGGATTCGGCTCCTATTGGCACTATATTCCCCATAACCTTTATTTCCCTGATAATCGATGAAGATAAAACCTCCTTTCTGTGTGCCATGTCTGATGGCATCCTGAGCCTTAGGTATCCTATAATATCATTTTTTGAATTTTCAAATGAGAGGAATATTTCGTCGCCTCCTGAAGCCCTGTAATTTCTTCTGATAAGGTTATAGTCATTTCCGTATGAATCCTTTACTATTCCAACTTCCCTGCTTCTTATTTCCATGGTTTTTATGCCCATGTTTTCCATTTCAATGTCTACAAGGTTATGCAGGTCGCTTCTCTTCACGCCCGCTTCGATGAAATTTACAGGTATGTCTCTCTGCATTCTCATGACCCTTACCCACGGTGGCATATTCTTCATAAAGTATGTGACCATTCTCACAACTTTTTTAGTGTCATAGGGAATATATTTTCCCTCCTTCCAGTACGTATAAAGGGCAGTATTTTTTACTACCAGTGTAGGATATATTTTTAGCATGTCAGGCTTGAATCTGTTATCGGACATCGTCATGTCAAAGCTTCTAATGTCTTCACGATAGGACGAACCATACATTCCCGGCATCAGGTGGTATAAAATCTTAAATCCAGCATCCCTTGCCATTTGAGTTGATCTTACTATCTCTTCTATGCCATGTCCTCTTCTGTTCAGGCGCAGTATACTGTCATTTAGTACCTGTATTCCCAGTTCAACCTTGGTGGTTCCATAGGATAGTGCCTCATCTATTTCCCTTTCATTAAACCAGTCAGGTTTAGTTTCAATTGTCATGCCTATGCAGCGCCTTTTTGAAAATTCATTTTCCAGTATAGCCTCATTCAAGGTGGGTGATATTCTTTTGTTGATACCATCAATACATCCCTTAACGAATTCTTCCTGGTAATTCTGGGATCTTGCCGTGAATGTGCCACCCATGATTATTAGATCAACTTTGCTTGTGTCATGGCCTATCGTCTCCAGCTGTTTTAACCTGCTAAATGTGATATTATACGAATCATAATAATTGTTTTTCCCCCTGAGTGCAGAGGGCTCATATCCAGTATATGACTGAGGGGAACTGCTGTCAACACCTCCGGGGCAGAAAATGCATTTTCCATGTGGACACGCTTCAGGTGATGTCATAGCGGCAACAACAGCCACGCCAGAAACCGTTCTAGTTGGTTTTTTTCTTAACAATTGGACAAACTTTCTGTTATCACTATAATTCAGTATTTCAACGTCGCTGGGAACTACATCAAGATTGAATTTTTTGGACAGTAACAGTTTCTCCTTCTGAAGTTGCTCCTTATCCCTTATTTTTCCATTAGCTATTTCAGAAGTTATTTCTTCATAAAAGTCCATGATAAATGATAATTGTATATGATTATAAATTTTTATTCATTCCGTTGTCTTCATCATTTTTATGCTCTTCTTGATACTTTCTGCGGCCCATTGACCTAATTACAAATGAAAATGCTATGACAATTATTAATATAAGAAAATCGTAATTTGTAGGTATCCCAAGGGCGCCTGAAAATATTATTATAACTATAGCTATCAGAAAAACCACATTTGACAAAATTGCATATATCCGTGGCATCCTGTAGGCATTTTGCCTCCTGCCAGTCTGTCCATTTGGTGTATTGTATGCTGACTTTACATATGGAGACATTACACTCATATACACAACAACAGGAACCTCATCATTCATATAGTCATAGGTGCCTGTAAGCACACCGGATCCAAAAGTAAGGGTTCCAATCTTCGAATCATCAGATTTGATTTCCATTTTTCTAGTATCATTGTCTACATAGGGTTTTGAGAGTGAATAAGTTCTTCCGTTATAACTCATTACAAGATTCCTTGAAAGAGTTCCCATGTCCATGGATCCCTGACTAATTTTATAACCTCCAGGTGCCTTGTCAATGTAAATGCTTTGAAGGCCAGTAGTGCCACTTATTTCTATTGACTTTGCTCCCAGATTAGATGAGTTTGATTTTATTGTATATATTTCAGTGTCATCCTGGTATATTTTGCCATCCTTAAATGTATATTCCACGTGTATCTATCTAAATCCATTATATTATTTTTTCTATAATACTCTTTTTAACATTTGAATACTATAAGTTATCTGCAATGTTTTAAATGGCAATATTCATTATGGTAATTCCAATTACTGTATATGTCATTATTAAGTGAAATCGCATCAGAGTCAAACAAAATTGGAATTGGAAATACACCCCTATACAGGCTTGGTGAAACTGGAATCTATACAAAGCTTGAATATTATAACCGTTTCAGGTCAATAAAGGACCGTGCAGCTTTCTTTATGATAGACTATGCCCTGAAAACAGGCATGTTAAAAAGCAATCAGACAATAATTGAAGCCTCATCTGGGAATACAGGAATAGCAATAGCGGGAATTGCCGGCATCTTTGGTTTGAGGAGCGAAATAGTGATACCGGAATCAACCCCTGAAGCAACAGGAAAACTTCTGGAAAACCTTGGTTCCAAGGTCACAAGAACACCAGGCAATAGCACAGAAAGCTCCATTAATTATGTTGATAGCATAGCAGAAAAATATCCTGAAAAATATTTCAGAATAGGGCAGCATGGAAACGCAATGAATTCCAGTGCGCATTATTATGGAACCGGGCCAGAAATAGCCAGGGAGTTGGGGCATATAGACAATATAGTTGCAGGTGTTGGGACTGGTGGAACTATCACTGGCCTTTCAAAGTATTTTAAAGAAAAATACAACGTCAAGGTTACAGGAGTGCTTCCGGAAGAAGGATCTCATATAGTTGGACTTCGCAATCCATTCAAATCCAGCCACCGTGCAATTATTGATATGTATGGGAATCTCATCGATAATTTTGTCACTATATCTGAAGACGAAGCCTACCACGGTGTTCAGGAACTCAAGGACAAATATAACTTACTCTGTTGGCCCTTCATCGGGTGCTAATTACATGGCATCTATGAAGATATCTGGAAAAAATAGAGTTATCCTTACAGTGTTTCCAGATGATTATTCCAAATATTCCAGTATCTACAGGAAAAAATACATAATAAAATAATTAATAGAAAGACTTATTTTTATTACCATTATAATTCTGCAGTGGAAGCCAGTTAAAGCCCTTTAACTCTATATTTCCATTATTCATTGAGAAAACGGATATGGAGCAGTTGCCGATTTCAAGTTTCGTCAGTGGCAATCCATTAATTTCAGTTGCCAGTGAGAACATTCCACGTATGGGTTCTAAATGCGTAGCAACCAGTACACTGTTATAATCCATTTGTGATATTGAATCAATGAAATTTTTTACCCTTTTCTTAAGTTCCGAAAATTTTTCCACCCTATACCTATTTTCCACACCGTCCTGAAATGTTGTATACCAATTTGGATCCAGGGAGGCTATCTCAACGATCTTCCTTCCGGTCAATTTTCCAGTGCCAATATCCATGAGCCGGTCGTCTTTGGTATATTCATGGATACCCATGTGGTTTAAGGTCTCTATAACACGTAAAATTGGGCTTGTATATACAGCATCAAAATTAATATCCCTGATGTATTTTCCGGCATCCCTGGCCTGTAATACTCCCTTTTCATTCAGTTCTGTGTTATCAAGGGGAAATACTGCTTCGGCATTGTTATATGTTTCTCCATGCCTGATCAGATAAACTAACATGTATGGTTATATTGCATTTGTAGTTAATTTTTATTGTTATGCCCTAGAAAACTTAAGAATTCTTATTTTGCTTCTGAGAGTAAAATGCGTCAAAGTTTAAACGAAAATAGTATGGGTATTTCATTAATGAGAAATCAATAAAATTATATTAGGATTAGCTATTTATGTGCATGGAACTTCTCAGGAAAGGCAAGGTTAAGGATGTTTACGATGACGGAAATGCACTGGTATTTAAATTCTCAGACAGGATATCAGTTTTTGACAAGATAATTCCCAATTCTATTCCCCATAAGGGGGAATCATTGTGCAGAACATCATATTACTGGTACAATGTAGTATCGTCACTGAACATAGAAACAGATCTCATTGAACTTGTTTCAGACTCAGAGATGAGGGTAAAAAAATACCGGCAGATGGATAAGGGATATGGATTCCTATCTAATTACATGGTGCCTCTGGAATTTATAACACGGTACTACATGGCCGGTTCACTGTATGATAGAATCAAATCTGGAGAAATTGACTACCATACTCTGGGGTTCAAGAATGCCCCGGAATATGGTGATCCACTTCCGGACCCATTTTTTGAAGTTTCAACAAAATTTGAAAAGTTTGACAGGTATCTTGAAACAAAGGAAGCCCAGGAAATTTCAGGACTCGACCTTGGGGAACTGTACAGTATACGTGAAATAATATTCAAAATAGACAGAAGAATTAACAAATCGGTGGAAAGCAGAGGACTTATCCATGCTGACGGTAAAAAGGAATTCGCCCTTGGCATGGAAAGAAAACCTGTAATAATAGATACCTTCGGAACACTTGATGAGGATAGATTCTGGGATAAAGAGGATTATGAAAATGGCCAGGTTAATGAGCTCAGCAAGGAAATGGTGAGGCAATATTACAGGGCTGCGGGCTATCATGAAAAGCTCATGTATGCAAGAGACAAAAAGGAAGCCGAGCCGGATATAACACCATTACCAGAAAATATGGTCAAGACCGTGTCAGATCTTTACATACAGATGTATGAGAAGATAACCGGGTTGAAATGGTGACCCGGAAAAATAGGATCAATACCATAAAGAAAATAAAACGGGAATTCTGCATCCCATAGGATAAATTATCGCCAAATAAATGTAAGGTCACGTGGCAGATCCATTCATAAAATTATTAATATAGAAACTAGAAAATATAAAAAATATGTTTTAATTTCTTTCCTTCATTTTTACGAAATCCCGCTTATCAGGACCGGTATATACAGCTCTGGGTCTTATAAGCCTTTCCTCTTCCTCTACATATTCTGTTACATGTGCAAGCCATCCCAGAACTCTGGAGAACCCAAAGAGGGTTGTAAACATGTATATTGGAAACCCGATCTCATTGAATACTATGCCGGAATAATAATCCGTATTGGGATATATTCCCTTTGCCCCGAACTCTTTTACACCAAGTTCCTCAAGTTTTACGGCTATTTCAAACAATTTTTTCTGCTCAGCTGTCTGGTCAAGTGTTGTTGCAAGTTTTTTGAAAATCTTCATTCTTGGGTCATATGTCCTGTAAACCCTGTGGCCAAACCCCATCAATCTCCTCTTTCCATCCACTATGTTTGTCTTGAACCAGTTATCGACATTGTCCACACTTCCTATGTCAAGCAACTGCTTGTATGCTGCCTCTGCAGCGCCACCATGCAATGGTCCCTTGAGTGCGGCCGTTGCCGCAGTTATGCATGAATACATATCCGATAATGTGGATGAGGCAACAAGCGCTGCTGTGGTGGATGCTGGTACTTCATGATCCACATATATTACCAGTGCTGCATTCATTGCAGAAATCTTTTTATCATCTACCCTGTCAAAGCAATTCCTGAGAAAAGCTTCGGCATAATCATATTTCGTATCAGGATTCTGGAGTGGCATTCCCATTTTATGTCTGTATATATTCGATATTATGCCAAGATTTTCCCCAAGTATCTTTGGAACCTGTTTTCTGTCATTTTCTTTATTCCACTGATAATCTCCAGAGGATAGGGACGCGAAGGCTGTTTCCATCATTGTTAAGGTGTCCGCCTCCCGGGGAAGATCTGATATTAGCTCCGTAACATGATCAGGAAGCTTATAATGCTCCTTTATTGATTTTTTGAATTCCTCAAGCTGCTGGCTGTTTGGAAGTTCACCATTGATCATCAGGTAGCAAACCTCCTCGAATGGACTATTTTGAACCAGATCATTTACGTCATACCCCCTATATCTGAGTACTCCTGCATTGCCGTCTATATATGTTAAGCCTGTGTACTTTATGAATACATCTTCCAATCCTAAACTTACTGCCATTTTAATCACTTCCGAACCAATCTGAATTTTTTACATTTGCCAGTTCCTTCAAAGTATAGCTCTCGCGCATCAGGTCTCTTGTGGAAAGAACTCCAGTTACCACATCATCCTTTGATTTTACTATGAGGTGCCTTATATTATGCTTGCTCATAAGCACTGCCGCTTTGGTTATAGAATCATTCTCATGTATAAAAATCAAATTTTCCTTTGTAGCGGCCTCAACTATTGGTGTATTAAGTGGTTTCCCTTCGGCAATTGCCTTTATAATATCCCGCTCTGTAACAATCCCCTTCAAGGCCTTTGGTGAGCCAAGCAGAAGAGAACCCTTATTTCCTGCAGTCATCTTCTTTGTGCCGTCATATATGGTTGATGCCTCATCTATGTAAATCGGCTGTTTTTGCATAATGTTACTTATTTCGAGAGCCATATTCTAACTATGGTACGATTTAATTTAAACATTATGTTTGGTAAAAAATAGCCATTGTAATAAACATTTTTACATGAAAATATCGGCAATTTATGATTTAGTCAGAGTCACCATAATTATTATTAGTTATCATATGATTTTGACATAAATGAGGAATAAAAATCTGATACTCTTCATGGCTGGAGTTCTTCTGATTATTAATGGCTTCGAATTATACTCGAAACTGGGATACCTGTTTTATCCCAATTCATATAATTATGCATCTTCGGCTTCAACTGCCAGATTTTACACTTCATTTGATGATGTATTATTTATTGCAGGTGCAATTGCTATTGCCCTTTCAATATATGTGGCCATAAAATCCCGTTATAATATCCCAAAGCTTAAGCACTTCTATCCTGTCTTTGCAATTTATACAGTAATCCTTGCAGTAGCCGGAGGAATGATACATATTATGCCATCTGGTTATAACTATCCACATTATGTAGCATTCCTCTACGGTCTTCCCATGTTTACCCCGAATTTTCTTTTATACTATTCCCATGCAGTTGGAGTATATATTTATCCATTTCAGGTTCTTTCACTCATGGCAGCATCAATTATAGGAAGTTCCATATTTGCCTTTTCCATTATGGGGCTTAAATTAAAAAAAGCAACTCCTCTCTCTATTGTTGGCGCCATAGGCGTCTGTCCCGCATGTGCGACCGGTACATTTTTTGGTGTAGTTATAGGAGCAAGCCCGTTTTTGAGTTCATTTTATCTTAATCAGATATACGGAAGTACTTTCAATGAAATAATACTGAGTACAGTTTCAATTATACTTCTTTTAGGAATTTTTCTGTATATGGTAAGAGGATACAAAATTTCGTTTAAAAGATTATGAAAACATTATTTTTGTGCCATTCTTCCACAATGTTCCATTCTCCTTTTTAAGCACTGAGACATATTATTATTTCCATTGGAAAAGATTTTTAATAATACTTAGCATATACCGCTATGAAAGGTATTAATATTGTCGTTGCTGTAAAGCAAGTTCCGGATGCCGATGATTTAAGGATCGACCCGGTAACGAATAATCTGGTCAGAGAGGGAGTACCAGCTATTATAAACCCGCCTGACCTGCACGCCATAGAAGAAGCCCTCAGATTGAAGGAAAAATATGGCGGAACTGTTTCAATAATTTCCATGGGCCCACCTAAAGGAGACATTACACTTAGAGAGGCCGTGGCTATGGGATCTGACAATATATATTTAATAACAGATGCAGCCATGGTAGGTTCAGATACATGGGCAACATCCTATACTGTATCCAGAGGAATTGAGAAAATTGGTAAACCAGACATAATATTATTTGGGAGAAGGGCACTTGACGGTGAAACACAGCAGGTTGGCCCACAAACAGCAATGTGGCTGGGAATACCGGAAGTTGCATATACTGACAAAATTCTTGATATAGATATGGAAACAAAGGTTGCGAAGTTGCAGAGAACCACAGAATTTGATACCGAAACTGTTGAGGTTAAAATGCCCTTTGTTGCAACAATAACGGAAAATTCTAACACGCCCAGGGAAGCTACACTGGAGGGTATGATAAAGGCCATGACATTCCAGGTAACAAGGCTTTCGAAAACTGATATAGACGCAGACCCCAAAAAGATCGGACTTGCTGCATCACCAACCAAGGTTATAAGGGTAAGGCCTCCACCGAAAATGAGGAATCCGGAAATAATTAAAAATGAGGATTTAAACAAAACTGTTGATTTTCTTGTGTCGAAAATAAAGGAATCATTGAAGGGTATGAAGGCTATGAATGAAGCATATGAAAAACCCGCACCTGTTACGAAAGTGGAGGACAGTATTTGGGTATACATTGATCATTTTGACGGCGAACTGAACAAGACATCGCTTGAAATTCTTGGTGCTGCAAGGAGAGTTGCAGACCTTATGGATACAAAGCTTGGTGCAGTTATAATAGGTACAGATGACGAGAAGCTTATTGACACAGCCTTCAAATATGGTGCTGATGAGGCCTATTACTGTGAAGCAGAAAATGCAAAGAGATATGACAATGATATTTACACAAAAGCCCTTGAGCTGATGATTAACAAATATAAGCCCAATTCACTGTTTTTCCCTGGAACATATAATTCCAGAGAGCTGGCAGCCACAACCGCAATAAAAGTTAATACAGGTCTTATAGCAGATTGCATTATATTTGATGTGGATGAGAAAGGCCAGTTACAGGCAACCAGGCCTGATTTCGGTGGAAAGGAAACATCCACAATTATATGTCCCAATAATAAGCCTATAATGGTAAGTACCAGGGCAGGTGTGTTTTCAGCTCTTCCTGAAAGGGATTTCAAGGGAAAAATAGTAAAGGAAAAACTTGGTAAGGTTGAGTCCAGATTCAAAATCACCGATTATAAAAACATAGAAAAGACCAATGCACTTTCAGTGGCACAGGTTGTGGTTGGTGTAGGCAGAGGCATTGTAAATAAGGATAACATAAAACTGGCAGAGGACCTTGCAGCAAAGATCGGTGGTATAGTTGGGGTCAGCAAACCTCTTGCCGATGCAAACTGGTATCCCAAGGACAGGCAGGTCGGCCAGACTGGAACAACAATAAGGCCTAACCTGTATATTGCCATGGGAATATCCGGAGCAATACAGCATCTGGTGGGCATTCAGGGATCCAAGAGGATAATAGCCATAAACACAGATCCGGAGGCCCAGATATTCGAAAACTGTGATTATGGGGTTGTAGGGGATGTATTCCAGATAGTTCCAGAACTTATTAAAAAAATTGGTGATATAAATGCTTGAATATGATATAGTTATTGTTGGCGCAGGGCCAGCAGGATCTGCAGCTGCCCTGAAGGCAGCATCAGAAGGAAAAAAGGTTCTTGTAATTGAAAGAGGGCCTGAACCCGGATCTAAAAACGTTTCAGGAGCAGAGGTACGGAAGAATTACGTAGAATCTGTCTTTGGCGAGGGGATGCCCTATGAAAGAAATGTTAATACAATCAAATTTTCACTTTATGACAAAAAGAAACCTGTAGATATTGAATTCCATCCGGAAGGGCTTGTTACAACCGGACGGCTAAAATTTGACAAATGGTTGTCGTCAGTTGCTGAAAATGCAGGTGCCACTGTTATACCTAAAACAACTGCACTTAAGTTGAACTGGGATAATGGCATTGCAAAATCCCTGACAACCGACAGGGGTGATGTGGCAGCAAAATCATTTATCCTGGCAGAGGGAGTCAATGCGCTGGTTTCTATGGAATCTGGAATTAACCAGGATTGGACACCTGAAAATTCTGTGCAGGGAGTGAAAATGGTTTACTCTATAAANNTGGAGAATGGTAATGTCTGACCCGCTTGTGGCTGGCTTTATGTATACATACAAGGATAGCCTGGCTGTTGGAATTGGTTCTCCAATAAGAGGGCTTCTTGATAGAAAGATCAGGCCTGAAAAACTGCTTGATGATTTTCTGGAAACAACTGGCATAGCAGAAAAAGTCAAGGGCTACTCGCTCCGTGAATACTCAGCCAAGGTAATACCAGAAGGTGGTTTCCCCGAGTCAAGAGTAGGAAAGGGCAATGTGTATCTCTGTGGCGATGCCATAGGGCTTGTTGATCCACTTTCATTTGATGGAATCACTCCAGCCATTGCCTCAGGAACCCTGGCTGGTGAGGCAGCAGTTAAGAATTATAATAGGGAGGTTTATAAATACAATCTTATGAAACACCCAGAAATTTCAAAGATTGCTAAAGAAAGGAAACTGGAAGCAGAATTTATGGCCGGCAACAAGGCAGGAGAATACATACAGATGGTTTCATCCATGCTGGAATCTTGGGCTGCTGGCGATTTGTTTGGAATAAGAAATACAATGGTAGGAAATTATAGAAATATAATACCTGACCTGATGAGTTTTGTTATGAGGATGAGATAAATGACAACAGAAGAGAAACTATATACGCTAAGATATAAAAAGGATGATGAGTCGCATCTTGCCATTGCGGATGCAAATAAATGCCTTGAATGTACCGCTAAATATGGGGAGCCGCAGCCGTGTGTATCCATATGCCCTGCCAACGTTTTTTCATGGCAGAACAATAAAATAATAGTTAGTTACGAGAACTGCGTTGAATGCGGTGCTTCAAGAATTTCCTGCCCCTACGACAATATCATCTGGAAATATCCCAGATTCGGCAAGGGAATAGCATTGAGATACGGATAATTCCGTAACTTTAAAAACATTAATATTTTCATTTATACTATTTAATTATGGAAGAACTATATTTTCTCAATGATGGCACCTACGAATTGGATTCAGGGGCATACTTCGGCATTGTACCAAAGGTATTGTGGTCAAGATATTTCCATGACCGTGAAAACAAAATCAGGATAGGAACAAATATACCATTTTTAAGGTTAAACAATAAAAATATAATAATAGATGCGGGAATTGGAGACAACTTTTCAGACAGGTTCAGGAAAATATTCCGACCCGAAAAAGAGCGTGACATTTCCATTTCACTGGTAAGGGATTATCATGTCAAAAGCATTGACCATATCATTCTATCCCACATGCACTTCGACCATAATGGCCATATATTCTCAGGGAATCCTATTTTCAGGAATTCACAAATTGTTATGCAGGAAAAGGAATTAAAAGCATTCAGGCATCCAAACGATTTCACCAGGGGGAGCTATATCCCTGGAAGGATATATGGGGAAATTAAAACATTGACAGGTTCCAGAAAAATTAATGGGAATGTGACTGCAATAAACACCGGAGGCCACACTGAGGGACACATGGTAATAATTTTTGAGGTCAATTCAAAAAAATATATGTACGGTGGAGACCTGTTTCCATCATGGTTCCATATAAAACCATACTATATCACGGCAATAGACTCATATCCGATTGAAACCCTGAAGATGAAGAAAAAACTCCTGAAAAAGGCAATAAGAGAAAATATTTCCATAGTATTCAACCATGACAGAGAAAATGTGATGGCAAAAATTTATGGCACACCTGAAAAACCAGAAATAGAATTTCAGAAATGATAAATTATCTTAAGGTTATGGATTTAAGCGTGATGCCTAACCATTCATTTATGTTGTTCTTAAGGTTTTCAGGATCCTGGGACCATACTGTAAAATCCGCATTCTTACCTCTCTCCAGCGAACCTATTTCATCCCATTCTATAACCTTTGCACTTTCAGAGGTATATGTTTTTATTGCGCCCTCAAGGCTTATGTTTTCTCTATCATCATAAACACCGGAATTCCTGCCTGTAAGTGTTTCTCTGAACATACTTGAATATATGCCGTATAATGGATTAAAGGGTGTAACAGGGCTATCTGACCCATTGGAGACTGCTATGCCCTGTTCAATCATAGTTTTTATGGGAAACAGGCATCTGGATTGTTTCCTTCCCATATTATCACTTAAGGCATCTCCTATAAAGTAGATAAAAGCAAGCTGTGTCTCAATGCCAGCATTTAATCTTTTTATTCTCTGAATTGTTTCTCTGTTAAGCTTGTAGCAGTGTACCAGGGCATATCTGGATCCGATCCCGGCATTTTTAAGCTCCTCTATGGCATCCAGTGCTGTATCAATAGCCCTATCTCCTATTGTGTGTATGCTTATATGATATCCTGTGGTCGCTAATCGCCTTAGAGCCTCTTTAAAATTATGGATTTCCCATAATGGAATGCCTTTATTGTTTTTACTGCCCACATAACTGTTTTTCATCCATGCAGTTCTGGACAGTATACTACCGTCAAGAAACATCTTGAACCCTGCAAACTTTATGTTACTGTTTTCATGTATCATTTTTGCCAGTTCAATTTTTCTGCCTACATCCTCGATCGAATATACTGGCAGGGCAATTGCCATGCGAATTCCAACATCTCCATTCCCGGATAACCGGTTTATGGCATTTATCCTGGTTTCCTCATTGACATCATTTCCTGTTCCACCTGTATCCTTTACAGTGGTGAGTCCAGCATTTCTATAGTGATCTGATCCGAATTTTATGGCTTCCATATAATCATCTACATTGTATTCCGGAATCTTTCTTTTTACCAGATCCATGGCCTTTGCCTCATATAGTACGCCATTGGGGTTTCCACTGTCATCCCTTCCAATCCGGCTATTTGGCGGGGATTCTGTTTCCCTGTCAATACCTGCCATCTCAAGTGTCTTTGAATTGCACATGCCATAATGTTCTGTCATATGTGTTATAAATAGGGGTACATTTCCAAATATTTCATCAATAATTTTTAGATCCGGCAATCTTTTTTCCTCCATATTGTATTCGTTAATACCGTAGCCCTGAAACCATCCATGTACAACCTTATTTTTGTTTTCCTCCAGTATTTTCCGGAAATCATCAAAGGAACGAATTCCGGAGAAGTCTACCTGGTATTTCATTTTTAATGCAGTAAGCATAAAATGGTCATGTGAATCTATTAAGCCAGGAGACACAAAATTTCCCCTTAAATCCACTACTTCATTGTTATCAGCAATTAAACTCTTTATTTCAGCATCATTTGCCACATGTTCGCTGGTGATTATCCCATCATTTACCGTAAAAATAATGGAACCCTTTCTCAAATTATATCCGTCAAAGTATTTGTCCACAACAGCATATTTTTCCATTGCAATCACCGCAATTCCTTAAATTTTTTTGATTTATGCATAAGGCTACCATTTATTACTGTTTCGGTTTGCAATTTCAATGTACCTGACCTAATTTTTGGTATTCCCTGTGGAAGTTTTTTGAATATAGTAATCGCAACATCCTGATATGGGGCATATACTGCATCTGGGTGACACGGGCTTGCATATATTCTTTCCAAATTCCACCAGGACTGGATTAAATTCTATCTGGTATTTGACCGGCACTATGGCCTTTAATGCCTCTTCGGTTTCATCCGGATTCTTTGTATGGACCAGCCCGATTCTGTTAGATACCCTGAAAACATGCGTGTCAACAGCAATAGCGGGTATATTGAACCCCTGCGTGAGTACTATGTTTGCAGTTTTGCTTCCAGTTCCAGGAAGTTTTACAAGTTCATCATGGGTATCTGGAACTTTTCCTCCATAATCATGATTGATTATTCTTGCTATTTCAATTATTCTTCCCGATTTAACATTGCTGAATCCCACATATTTTATAATGGCCTTTATATCAGAAGGATTAGCGTGCTCCAGTCCATAGGAATCATGATACCTGTTGTAAAGTTTCCGTGCAGCTTCGTCAGTTACCGCATCTTTCGTTCTCTGGGATAATATTGTTGTTATAAGTATCCAGAAAGGAGAATCAGTAAATTCAAAATGATGTTCAGGCGATACCTCCCTGATCTTCATATATATATTTTCAAAGTCCACCATAAGCCCTTATAATTGTATGATTTAAATTATTATCTGAACAAAATTATGTGGAATATGATATATAAAAATATGTTACAATTTAATCAGAAAGAAAACCAGTGAGTTTACGATGTGGATAAATTCTCTGGAAGAAATGTACATTTATTCAATAAATAATAAAGTAATTAAATATCTTCAAAACTTGCCCGTCGTCTAATTTTTAAATATTTATCATAAATTATCAGGTTCAAAGCATGGAGTGTGGGATACTATTCCTTGTCCAGGGTTATTATAAGATAAACCTTTCTGCCAAGGAACTCCTTGGGGCAGTCTACCTTTGCTCCTGATCCAAACTTTGTGACTCGCCTCTCAATAAATCCCTGTATTCCCTTCACCGGTGATGACATTCAGTACAAGCTTGAGGAGATCAACAATATTCTGGGAAAGAAATACGTACTGGAACACCCTAAAAAGGAGAGGGACTGGAGAACTTACGAGCAGGAGTTTGCACAGAGAAGGGATGACAGAATAGATAATGCACTATTCTGCACCGGTGTGTGGTACAACCTGTTCAATATGGGTAGATTTTAGAATAGTGTCCCACACTCCAAAGCATGGTAATACTTATGTAAGAATATACCATATCCTGTTAATTCCATGATATCTGAAGAAAAGAAAAACAAAATAAAATCTTCCTTAAAGAATACAAAGGAAAGAAGGAAAAACCAGATAATAACAATAGTAAAAACTAAGATAGACATGGATAAATTAAGCAATAAAACAGTAAACACATTAAAGATCCTATTCCTAGAATTCAAATGGCTGTACAATTATGTAATTAACAGGGAGTTCACAGATGATCTATTTAAAACAGATTACAGGGAATTAAACAGCCATTAAGGGTAAATGGCCTTGATAATATTAATACTCTTGATCTGTCCAATGCAGTGTTGATAAAGAGGAATAATAATTATTACATCAATATAACAGCATATAAGAATAAGTTAAATACAGAAACGAATCAAATACTGTCATTTGACTTAGGAATAAAGAATCAGTTGACACTGTCCAGTGGATTGCAATTGAAATATAGTATAGAGAAAACAAAAAAAGAGAAGAGAATACAGAGAATACTATCTAAGAAAGTTAAGGGATCCAACAATTACAGAAAATTGAAAGTTAAACTGAATAAGGAACAGGATAAAACAAAGAACAGGAGAACAGATACCAGGAATAAAATAGTCCATTATCTAACATCCAACTATAATATAATAATAACACAGAATGACAGTATAAGTGGATGGCAGAGAATATTTGGAAAAAGGATAGAATCTACCGGTATAGGGGGAATAATCGAAGCACTTAAGCATAAGGCTTCAACCCTTATATTATTGTACAGGTTCATTCCCACCACTAAGGAATGTTCTAAATGCCATAATAAATATGATATAAAATTAAATGAGAGAATATATAAATGCAGTNNTTTATTATGGAACTAAAACACATAAATTCAAAAAATTAAAAGTACCTGTGGAGTACAGGGAATTCAAGCCTGATAGAGATAATGCCTCTACACTTAAAGGATTTAATGTAAGTCCATATGTAAGTACAAGTTTTATCAGTGAAACAGGAAGCCTCAANNGGTATATCCTTCTTAATTCCAAGGTTCCTGATAGAGAATCCATCCCTAATTGACCCATATGATTCTGAGGGCGTGTTTATTATCATTGATATATCCTCATTTCTTATTATTTCACTGATTCC
>DAUP01000015.1:27979-30884 GCA_002505185.1 Ferroplasmaceae archaeon UBA567
AGGGCACTGTATGTTCCCGGGGTTGCGTATATTTTCACACCCTTTTTATCCAGTTTGCGACCTATTTTTATGGCTTCATCCTTATCCATATCATTTACGGTAATTATGACGGATTTTAATTTAAAATCCCTTTTCATTATGCGTATTACCTTGGACATTGATTCCTGGAACGTTTCGCCGCAGCACATGGCCTCCCCTGTGGACTTCATTTCTGGACCAAGAATAACATCCATATCCCTGAATCTCTTGAATGGAAATACAGGAACTTTGATGAAGAATGATTTCGGTTCTGAATACTCTATATCTGGAGCAATGCCGAGCATGGCCTTTATTCCATAATCCACCCAGTTAATCCCCGTAGCCTTTGCAACAAATGGAATAGACCTGGAAGACCGTGCATTCAGTTCAATTACATATATTTCGTTGTCCTTTATGGCTATCTGGAGGTTAGAAAGGCCTGAAAGGTTGAAATTTACCCTCATTTTCTCAACTATGTCCTGGATCCTGTTCAGTGTTTTCTTATCAATCCTGTCTGGCCCAAGAACCATAGTAGCATCACCTGAATGGGTTCCAGCCTCTTCTATGTGTACCGAAATTCCTGCTATTACTGATTTTTTACCGGAAGATATGAAATCCACATCAATTTCTGTTGCATTTTTCAGGTACCTGCTTACCAGGACTGGAGATCCCGGGCGATCTATGAACAATTCTTTTACACGTTCAATTAAAATATCATAACTGTAAATTATATCCATTGCTCTTCCGCCTATAATGAAACTGGAACGGATGATTACCGGAAGGCTTATTCCTCTTATTTTTTCCTCCAGTTCGTTTATATTAGAGACTTCAATATAATCCGGCTGTTTTATGCCCAGGCTTTTCAGTGTTTTCGAGAATATTGTGCGCTCCTCAATCCTGTAAATATCCTCCGGTTTCGTTCCCATAACGATATTCTGGAATATTTTTGAGAGGCCTGAGGCCATATTCTGACCTGTTTGCCCTGAAAATTGGATTATAATTCCCTCTGGGTTTTCTGCACTGACAATGTTAGACACATGTTCAAGTGTAACCGGTTCAAAGTAAAGTTTGTCCGATATGTCAAAGTCGGTGGAAACAGTTTCTGGATTGCTGTTAACCATTATGGCCTCATAGCCCTGTGTCTTCAAGGACAATATGGATTTTACCGCACCGTAGTCAAATTCCACGCCCTGAGATATCCTGTTGGGTCCTGAACCTATGACTATAATCTTCTTCTTATTGCTAATTCTGTTGTCATTGAAAATATCATAGGATGAATAAAGGTACGCAGTGTCAGAACTGAATTCAGCTGAACATGTATCTATATTCTTGTAAACCGGAAGGATTTTATTTTCTATCCTGTGCCTTATTATTTCCGGCTCTGGTATTCCAGAATAGTAAGAAATAGTTTGATCAGAAACCCCAATCATCTTCAGGTATCCCATATTTTCTGGAATAGTATTTGGCCTGATTGTGGAAATGGCATTTGCAATGTTCTTCATTTTTTCTATGAAGAATTTATCATAGCCGGAAAGTTCTGAGATTTTGACAGTATCCATGCCCTGAAATAATCCCTCGAATATGGCGAACAGCCTCTGGTCATTTGGTATCTTCATAAGTTCCATGGTTTTTTCAGGTGAGGTGAAGAGTCTCATCTTTACTGCCTGCTTAATATCCAGAGATGATACTGCCTTCATGAGGGCTTCTTCGAATATCCTGCCTATTCCCATGGCCTCTCCTATGGATTTCATTTCTATGCCTATTTCTCTTTTTACCGAGAACTTGTCAAAGGGCCATCTTGGAATTTTCACAGTAATATAATCCATTGAGGGTTCAAATGCCGCATATGTGTTTTTTGTCACCGGGTTTTTTATTTCATTTAAATTATAACCAATAGCTATTTTTGTGGATATTCTTGCTATAGGATACCCGGATGCCTTTGATGCCAGGGCTGAGGAACGTGATGTTCGGGGATTTACCTCAACAACATAATATTCATCTTTTTCCTGGTCCAGGGCAAACTGTATGTTGCACGATCCAACAACACCTATCTCATTAACAATATGAATAGCGGATGTCCTTAATTTCTGGTAATCGTCGTTGCTAAGTGTAAGTGAAGGTGTTGTGACTATGCTTTCACCTGTATGCACCCCCATGGGATCAAGATTTTCCATGTTGCATATGGAAATGCAGTTTCCATTGTTGTCACGCATCATTTCATATTCTATTTCCTTTAAGCCCAGTAAGGACTCATCCAGTTCTACAGTATCATTTCGTACTGAAAAATAATCATTGCAGTAATCAAAAAGTTCTTTCTGATTTTTTATTATGACGCCTCCTGATCCTCCAAGCGAAAATCCTGTACGCAATATAAGCGGATATCTTTTTATCTCAGGTACTAACTTTTTGTAATCGGAATTAGTCAGTGTATATGATTCTATTATGGGTTCGCCTATCTTCTTCATCAGGTTAAAGAATTTTTTTCTGTCCTCAGCCACTTCTATGGAAGGGACTGGTGTACCAAGCACTTTTATTCCATATGATGAGAGAATTCCCAGTTTGTCTAACAGTATGACCAGGTTAAGCCCCACCTGCCCACCGGTGGAAGGTAGTATGGAATCTATCTTTTCCTTTCTTATTATTTCTATGACACTTTCAGGGTCTATGGGCTCAATGTAAATCCTGTCAGCTATTTCACGGTCTGTCTGTATAGTTGCGGGATTCGAGTTAAGCAATACAGTCCTTATTCCCTCCTCCTTCAATGCAAGGCATGCCTGAGATCCAGAGTAATCAAATTCCGCTGCCTGCCCTATAACTATGGGCCCGGACCCAATAACCAGTGTGCATTTTATATCTGTAATCATTTTTATTCACCAAGTGTTTTTTT
>DAUP01000015.1:31044-31880 GCA_002505185.1 Ferroplasmaceae archaeon UBA567
AGTGCAATAAGCTGATTTCCGAGACATACTCCCATTACAGGCATTTCATTGCTTTTTTCCCTGATAAATTCCCTTAAGGGTTTCAGTGACTCATGTGCTGGGTCTCCTGGCCCATTTGGTATAAAAATTGCATCATAGTGGAACTTTATGCTGAAAAAATCATAGTTGTAGGGAACTATATGCAGTGAAGCTGTTTCGCTCAATCTTTTTATGAGGCTATTTTTTGTTCCCACATCCACAAACAGTAGCTCTTTTTTGTGGCCCGAATCATAATACTGGTATTTTTTCCTTGATACCTGTGATACAAGGTCAAGTTTCATTGTATCTTCAAATGTATCCGGCAATTCATTTATATTTCTAATATAACCCTTAATTGCCCCAGCTTTTCTGATTTTCTCAACCAGTGATCTTGTGTCTATTCCGTCTATTGCCGGAACTCTGTTTGCCTTCAAAAAATCATTGAACCCAACCCCTGAATCGCCACCGGAAAGAATACTATGTGCATCCTTTGTAATAATCCCGGCAACCTGGATCCTCTCAGATTCCATATGCTCCATGCTTAATGGATAGTTGGCAATTTCAGGAAATGCAAAAATTAGTATTTCACCGGCATATGATGGATCTGTAATAGTTTCAAGGTATCCGGACATTGAAGTCGTGAAAACTATTTCCCCGTTTGCTTCCCCCTCATAGCCATAAGCATTGCCCTCATAGGTGGTTCCGTCTTCCAGTAATAAATATCTTTTCATTTAAATCTTAAAAAACCTAATTTCAACTTTAAATATATCATTTTCTATTCATTTTTACATTTTTCATGATAATGTAATATATTTACT
>DAUP01000114.1 GCA_002505185.1 Ferroplasmaceae archaeon UBA567
AGTTGTTAGAAATTATCTATTGATAATAATGGGAATATCATATCCAGTTTGGGATAGTGCAATGTTTGCTTATACAATCTCTGCACATATTTTGATAGTTGCCATCACACTGGCAATGGCACTTTTGATAACTATATCAGAGTATATAGCACTGAAAAAGAAAAATAAATATTATGAAGCCCTAGCACATAAGCTGAGCATAGCACTCGTGATCAATTTTGCCATTGGAACTGCCTCGGGCGTATTTATGGCAGTTGAACTGATGCTTTTCTGGCCAGGTTTTATGAAACTTGTTGGTGCGGTAGCCATGATGAGTTTCTATGTTGAAGTTTTTGCCTTTCTGGTAGAATCTGTAACCCTTATGGTATATGTCTATTTCTGGGATAACTTCAAAAACAGGTGGAACCACTGGCTGGTCAGCTGGGGAGTTCTATTTGGAACAGGCGCTTCTGCCTGGCTTATCACCAACGTCAACGCATGGATGAATACGCCTACAGGCTCATTCAATATCGGGAAATACATTAGCAGTGGTGGGACTGTTATCACAGGAGTAAACCCATTAAAGGTTTTCTATGAGCCATCTACAGGGCCGGAACTGTTCCATATGTTCATGGCAATGTATTTTGCAGGTTCCATGGCACTTCTGGCATATTTTGCATATAAATATCTGAAATCAAAAAATGAAGATGAAAAGAAAATAGACAAATACGCCATGCAAATACTTTCAGTAATAGGAATTATAGATATAATATTCATAGGAATAAGCGGATCCATAGAACTGTCAACGTTGCTTACCCTTGAACCATTAAAATATGCAATCCTTGAGCTTAATATGCACCCCGTCATGTCTGGAGCACCAGAGCACATATTCGGATTCATCTCTAATGGCAAATCCGTTGGTTTTATTCCACTTGCAGGTGTACAATCGCTTCTCGCTTATCCATTTACCAAAGGAAACGTTGGATATATCCCCGGCTTGTCATCCTATCCCTCATCAGTATGGGCACCTTCAGTTGTCCATGATACACTGGACCTTATGGTAGGATTCGGTGTGCTGATGGGATTATTCTGGCTGGGAATACTTATACTGAAGATAATAAAAAAGGATATATTCAAAATAAAATGGGTTCTATATGGATTTATAGCCCTAGGATTCCTTGGAATGTTCACAATGGAAGATGGCTGGTACACTGCTGAAGTGGCCAGGGTTCCCTATATTTTACTAATGCCCTATAATTCCGCAGGTCAGCCCATCATAGCAGGTCATTACGGCGTAATGTCAATAGCCCAGGCAGCATCATACTCTCCAATAGTATGGTATATAGGAATAGTTGTCATATTGTTCTACCTGATACTGATACCCTTTACCTTCTACTTCAATGCAAAGGTATTAAACCTTTCAAATCTGGATGAAGATCTCAGAAAGGCGGAAAGAGAGCTGAATATTCCTGAAACAGGCAAAGACGCCAATAGTGTAAATGCGGGGGCGAGATAAATGTCTTTTTCATATCTTGATGCAAACGGCGTGGTTTTAAAGATAGTCATTGCGGCAATGGTTGCGTTCCTGTTTTCTGAATTCATAGCCATATTTCCCATATTCAGCAACTATGAGAAGCATAAAACTGTAGTATTGAAACATATAGTTCCCATATGGGAGATTACAGGAACAATGATAGTCTTCTTTGTAGTGGAGCTTGAACTTATATATTCTGGGATAATACCAATAGCCTCATATCTATTTATTCCGGTTATCGGAACTTTTGTGGTTTTGCTCATACTGAGAAATGTCGCTATAATATATGCGGAATTTATCTGGAAGAAGGTTGACAGCAAACCACTCATGATGTTTTACTCAGGAGCTACGTTCCTCATGGTAATAGGTTTTGTTACGGCAATTGCGGCATTATTAGTGGGCAACAGTGTGTCTACCGCAATCCCCTCACTTCCACCCCTGCTACATATTAACCTTGCCAACCTTTCAAAGTCATATATTGACTACTGGGCATTGCTGACAGCACCTGTATATTCAGCGGTTTACTGGGAATTCCTGTTTGGCACACTGTTCATAGCTTTTGGAATGTCACAGGTATTCTATAGAACAGCAAAACGGACAAGCTATGTTCCACTGCTTACCATAATATTTGGATTGTTCCTGAGCGTGAATGCGTGGAATGTTGTAGCCACCTTAGCGGGTGGAAAATTCATTGGTGACTACATGATTTTACCGGTGATAATAACTCTGGCAGTGCCCTTGTTATATATGTATAAGCCCACAACACAGTTTGCATCGTATAAACCTTTCTGGTTTCTTGCCATGGTAATAGCAGTACTATTCCTTGAATTGCCTATTACCAGAATTGCTGGAGGTGCATTCCCCATTACAGTATTCGCCTCCACAAATTCAATGCAAATAGCAAACTTCTGGCTTAGCATCATAGGTGGAATAATATTCCTGCTGCTTATGATAATGTATGCATATGTATATAACAATGGAAGATTTTCATTCAACCCGGAAAAGATAGAAAAGGCTGAACTAGATAAATCTCAGAAAAATTGAATATTGGTTATTCCGACTTTCGTGCAGGTCGGAATCTTATTATTTACTGGCAATCTGTATTTTTTTCTGGTATTTGCAAATGTTAAATATGAATTTTATATGGCTATATATGACTGATAATTTTGAATATGTAAGAGATTCTCTTATAAATGATATAGAGACATTAAAATCAAAGGATGGTTTTCTCTACGCTGGTTTTCCCAGATTTATGGAACTTTTTGGAAGGGATTCCCTAATATCATCCATGGAATTGTCTTATCTATATCCGNNCAGGTAAAATCCTTCATGAGATCGCAGAAAAAAATTCTTTTAAAAATAATGCAAATAAGGAAGAATGGGTTAAATCAGGAATTCCTATGTATTATTCAATAGATAGTACTTTATTATTTATTATAGCATGTGAATTTTATTTAACGGAATACAATGATATTGAATTCCTAAACTTAATTAAAGTTTCATTGGAAAATGCAATAAAATGGTTACTTAATAAATCAGAAAGAAATGAGTTTTTAACATATAATATAACTGAAACTCAGGGAAAATTGGCTTCACAGGGATGGATGGATGGTGCCTGGGAAGTTTATAATGGTTTATCAGGAGATATAGCACTAATTGAAATCCAGGGATATATGTATGAGGCATTAGAAAAATACAATAAATTAATTCCAGAAAATCTGTTTTATAATCAGATAGAGGATAAATTACACTTTTTAAAGAAAAATCTAGATAAATATTTTTGGATGGGTGAGGAGAATTACTATTCACCGGCAATATCCATAAACGATGGAGAGAATGAACATATCCAATTAATAACTTCAAATGCAGGGCATCTTCTGTTTACGGGATTGCCGGAAAGAGATAAAAAAGAAAGTATAGTAAAAAGAATATTTGATGATGATATGATGACACCATATGGCATAAGGACGTTATCATCGCATAGTAGCAAATTTAATCCATACCAGTATCAATCAGGAAGTATTTGGCCTAATGATAATTGGATTATACTTAAGGGATTGAAGATATCTGGTTTTACTAAGGAAGCTGATCTGTTGAGATCACATTTGATTGATGCCATAATAACATTAAAAAATCCATATGAGTATTATTCCCTTGATGTTGACAATAATATTATTAATCCAGATAATTTGATTAATAAACCCTGTTCACCTCAGGCATGGACAGTGGGTGCATTTCTGAGTATTCTGGATGATAAATTTTAGTTCTGGTTATCGAATACCTCTGAACTACTTGCATCTTTAGAATATTTTGCTTCCTCCAAAACCCCATTATCGTATATGTTGAACCTTTCTAAACCAAAGGATATATCATCATTAACCGCATATTTTTTATCTGTTCTGATTACTATATCAGTTGTGCCCGTACGGCAATGCACAAAATAATAGCCTTCCGAATTCTCTACCAGATTTACTTTTGCGGGAATATCGTCTCCACTTTTTACCCATCTTGATCTAAAGCCGATAACCTTATCTGGATAACCGATGGTTTCTCCCGGTATGAAATTCATTGGGTATGCACCAATAAAATCACCTATCCACTGTGTCGCTGGTTTTTCATATAATTCTTCATATGTACCTACCTGCTCTATAATGCCATTGTGCAGTACTGCAACTCTATCAGCCAGATTTGATGCTTCTATTTGGTCATGGGTTACATAAACAAATGTATGGTTAAGTTCCTTTTGAAGTCTTTTTAATTCCTGCCTTGAAGTGTATCTAACCCTAGCGTCAAGGTTGCTTAAGGGTTCGTCCAGAAGGAATAATGCAGGATCTCTCACCAACGCCCTCGCTATAGCCACCCTCTGCTGCTGGCCACCACTTAATCTGGTCACATTCATTTGTAACTGTTCTTCTATTTTTAATAACTTCGCAACACTTCTTACTTTAGTATCGATTTCAGCTTTCTTGATTCTTGCCATTTTTAAAGGAAATGCTATATTCTCATATGTTGTCATATTTGGATATAGGGCATAATTCTGGAAAACCATAGAGATATTTCGTTTATTAGGGGGCTTGTACGTAACATCTTCACCGTTGACGATAATTTTGCCAGCATCAGGTGGCTCTATACCCACAATGGTCCGTAATAACGTTGATTTTCCCTCTCCAGATGGCCCGAGAACAACAAGAAATTCTCCACTTTCAACTTTTAAATTGAGTTTGTTTAAAACTCTAACATTCGAATACGATTTTTCTAGGTCTATCAATTCCATTTTATAACTCATGCTTTCATTCCTCCAGTCAGGTATTCCCCTTTCAAATATTTCTGTAATATAACCACTATGGCAATAACAGGTATTGTCACTAATAAAGCGAAACTTGATGCTATAAATGGCTCCCCTCTGCTAACATAATTATAAAGGCTCACCGGGAATGTGGGGTTCAATGGTGAGATTATAACTGCATATGTAAATTCATCCCATGAAGTCATCCACGCCAGTAAAAATGAAATTAGCAACGGTACACGTATTAATGGCATAATAACATTCTTGAAAGAGGAGAACATTGAAGCACCATCGATAAATGCCTGATTTTCTAGATCCCGTGGCAATGCCCTGAACCCACCCAGCATTATAAAAACGGAGATGGGTAAAACTACAAGTTCCTGTGCTAATGCAATTCCAAATATATTATTGTAAAGTCCTATTCTGATGAAATAAACTGAAATTGGTATTGCTATAACTATCGCCGGCATCATATTAACAACAAATAACAACATAATTATCCTATTTGAAAATCTTGCAGCAAGTTTGTTTAATCCGTAACCTGCAGGTGTAGCCAGTACAAGAGCGAGAAACCCCACAGTAAATGCAACGATAACGCTTCTTATAACAGGCCTTATTAAGGATAGATTCTTTAAAGCTGATTCAATATTGGCTAAGGTGAATACAAATGGCAACTGATATGGATATACTCTATCAAATGTGAGGTTTATCGGTTCAAAGGCAATAAGTATTAGAATGTAGAGTGGATAAATGAATACTAGGGCAAGTATTATAGCCATTATATAAGATGATATATTTTTATTTTTCATATTGTGCCGTTCCTCCGAATTTTATTATTACAAATGCAAAAACCAAAATTATTAGCAAAAGCACCGTAGCAGCAGCGTATGAGTAACCAACCGCAGATATAGAGTTAAAATATTCATACACAAGCGTATTTATTAAAGATGGATGATAGCCTATTAATATTAATGGTAAAGCGAATATATTAAATTCACTAACGCCCCTTATTAAAAGAGCTATTGCAATAAAGGGCGCCAGATTTGGAAGTGTTATATAGATAAATCTTCTTAAAGGGCCAGCCCCATCGACGCTGGCGGCCTCATTCATTGAAGGGGGTATACTAGAAAGTCCACCAAGCAATATTAAAGCTACCAACGGCGTATTTTTCCAAAAATCTGCAAACATCACAACGCCCATAGATGAATAAATGTTGGAATACCAGTTAACATCTTGAATGCCTAATGAATGCAGAGTTGAGTTTGCGAATCCTCCTACGGGACTAAAAATAAGCGCAAAAATAAAAGCGGAAACAACCGTGGCAACACCATACGGTATTATAAACACTGTAGAGAAAAATTTATTCCCCTTTAAGGATTTAATTAAAATGTTAGCTATAAGCATAGCAAAAAAGAGCTGAATTAATAAAGCGCCGAAACTAACAATCACAGTATGAATTATCGAGTTAAGAAGGCCTGCTTGAACTATGGCAGTATAGTTTGATAAAGAATAAACCCCCCTTGATGATTTAAAGCTAAAAAATACTACGGATGCGGCAGGAAAAAAGGATAAAATTGCTACGTATGCTAAGGCCGGAAGAACGAAGAGTAGATATTTATAGTTTCTATATTTTTTAACATACATAAGGAATTATTTATTGAAATGTTATATTTAAACATTTTTATTATGACAATAATGTATTTATAAGCATTTCTGTCGATAATTTTTATTATTATTGAATATTTGGTTAGTTTCTACATAAAACTTTGCTATTTTTAATTTAATTTCTGAATATTTATGCAAATTAAGAGGAAAATACTGTTATCGTCTATTTTTTACTTTATTCGTATTAATTTTAGTTTTTGCTTCGTATTATCTCTACTTTATATCTTGGTGCTGTGACCATCCTCTACTCACTGAAGAATGGAATATTCCTACTTTATCTGCATATGCCTACTTCATATTTTTAAAAGTAAGAGTCTCCGGACTTTTATATGGGTACAATTCCCCATATCAACAAACACTCCCTATCCCTTGAATATTCAAAGCAATGACTCTATACCATGATAGTCAGGCGAGATTATTCGACGTGATTTCAATAATATCAAGATTATTTATATTTCATCTATCTGGAACAACCCACATAAAAGTGCAAAGATCAAAAATAATTAACAGATAAATATAGATGTACTCTAAATATTAGAAGTGCTAAATTTAGAAGAGTTAATATACTTAACGAAAAAATTTAGGTTTAATAATAAAATTTATATACATCCTATTAAATACCGTAGTATGAAAAACCCAGAAGAAGGATCGAAAAAACCAAAGAATAATCTTTTGGTTAAGGTAATCGCAATAGTAATTGCAGTGGTTGTTATCGGTGTGGTAATCGCAGTAGAGTTACCGAATATCTTACCGAAACCAGCTAAAATACAGACACTAGCAGTGTATCCTGGCCCAAGTGGACCAAATAATTCAGACCATCTACTAGGAGGATGTGTTATTGCTGAAGCAAATACAAGTGGGCTAACTACCAATGACAAATTAGCAATGGACACATTCATACAATATATGTTATCTCCACAAGTGCAATTTGCATGTGAAAAAGCCACAGGATTTATACCGATAAGCTCTAGCAACACAAGTGAGAAAGTGACGGATTTGTATACAGGAAGTTCACCTATAGGTATAACATATTTCACTAGCATATCACCATCGGATTATGCATTTACAAAGAGTATGGTCAATGCCTTCAATAGCAATAGCACATTTTCAAATATACATGTCACACCCACAGACGAGGGTGCTTCAAGCATAATTAGTGGAGTTGACACCGCTATACAGTCTGGGCATACAAGCCCTATAGTAATCAGCATAGATAATCTTGACATCGGAGTGCTTGCCTATGCTCATAGTGGATCATATCTCGTTAACTTAAACAGTACAGGGAAAGCAACAGCACTAATGCCAACTGACGTAATACCATCCATAGCAAAGCTTACTAACTATACAAGCACGGTATTTTCAGGCAGCATACCCTTTATAACACAGATAATAAATACACCATTGGTATGGGTAGACCAAACAGCATTAAAGGCTGCAGGGATAAACCATGAGCCAACAAATTACACACAGCTTCTAAGTGATGCAAAGACTCTCTATGGTAAGTATCACCAGGGCATGATCAACTTCCAGGGACATGGCGGTGCAAGTACTGCGACGGAATTATATCAAATGTTTGTACAGTTTGGTGGGAACCCGGTGACGTTTAATTCAACACATGATGTAAGTGCAATGTATTATATATACAACCTAAGTAAATATTTCAGTCCTGAATACAAAACATCATATTGGGCATCCTATAAGGGGCTAGCTGCAAATAAATACACAATGATGGATTATCAGTGGCCAGGATCAGTGGATCTTAAAACTGTCGGAATGAACACCACACAGATAAGTGGAAATAATTCTGTATTGAATGTATCAATAAAGGCATTAAGTGAAGGAGTATTTATCAGAGATCCAGTACCATGGATAGCACAGTGGCAGATAATAATGGATAATGTTTGGACAAAACTTATAGTTGATGGACATTCCCAGAATTACACCACAATATCCAACGCTTTGAATTCAGCGAATTCACAAATGTCCTCTTATTTGCTCACCACATATAATAACGAAACACTTGTTCATGACTATGAAAATGGAATGTATAAACCCATAATAGTCTAAAATAATTTTTTATAATTTTAATCTATTTTTAAAATAAATCTTACAAATTTTTTTCTTATATTTATAATGTGAAATTCCGAGACTTTTCCGTATGGTACTGAATATTGTATTCCTGTATAATGACTATTAACAAAGTAGAATTACTCTGAGCTTTTACCTAAAACCCTGTTCAATTTTATTGCTGCCCTTATAACGCCCAGATGCGTGATAGCCTGTGGAAAATTGCCCAGTAGCTCATTACAGTCGTTAAAGTCTATTTCTTCCGAGAAAAGCATCAAATGATTAGAATGTTTCAACATATTTTCAAATGTCTCTTTAGCTTCCTTTATACGCCCCAACAGTATCAAATCTTCCACATACCAGAAGGACATGAGTAAGAAAGCATTATCCTTCCCCTGAAGATAATCATCAATAATATATCGTCTAAATAGCCCACATGGNNGTAGCCTTAATAAAGCCGGTTAAGGGCATTCTCAACACTGATGCATCGACTTCATCGCTACCATAATATTGAGTAAATGCACCAATGGTGGAGTTATATCCCTTCTCAAGTATGTCTTTTTTTATTTCATTTTCTATGCTGCGCCATTTACTGTACGGTGCATGATAGTCAAGTGCTTTGCCCATTTTAATTGCTCTGTCAAATGCCGCCCATGATATTAATTTAGAATATAGGTAATGCTTTGGTTCTGATCTAATTTCCCAAATGCTTGAATCAGGCAATTTCCATAAATCCTTAAGTGTGTCCAGAAGTTGAATTACAAAATCCCAGAGCTGTGTAGTTACAAGGCCGCCAGCTTCCTGAAATCTGAATATAGCGCTTACTAAGGATCCGTATTGATCTATTTGAAGCTGGTCCGACGCTTTGTTTCCACTTCTGACCGGAAGGGAGGACATATGCCCTGAAAGATTTACTATTTCCTCATTTAAGTTGTCATCGCCGTTTATCGTATACATTGTTTTTAACTTTTTATCCCGCTGAATTATTGCCATTATATTATATAGGAATTTTGCCGGTTCCTCGGTCAAACCAATGAAAGAAAANNCCATGGAAAAGCCCCTTTAATGTGACTGCCGATCTTATAACATAATCACGATACAGACCATTGTAATTTATTTTCACGGCCCATGATTTCCAGTACCGTCTAGTTTCTTCCAATCTGTAGTCTGATCTGTATTGTTTTACATTTCCTATCTGCCTTACTCCACTCTGTATAACTATCCATTCGGATGTATCTTTCTTCAAAATAATGTTATTATAGACATTTCCCCTTCCCTTAATTAATTTAATATTAGTAGAAATGCCAAGTGTTTGATCTTCCGAAGAAAAAAGGTATCCATAACTATTTCCTGTTATTTTTTTCTGGCCTGCCCCAAAATTAAAATTTGGTTTTAAATCTATAGATACCTCAACATCAGAACTTGGTGCTTCTATAAATCTATGTATTTCAGGGAAATTTATTGTTCCGGACTCCGAAATCGGGAAGAAATCTGTAAGCCTGAGAATGACCTGATCATCCTTTATAAATTCTGTAATCAATACATTAGTGTACTCCTCATAAAATTGTTTAACGTAGCATTCCATAATGGGTTTAATTTTAAAATAACCTCCATTTTGTGAGTCAAGTATGGCATCAAAAACAGGGTTAGAATTAAAGTCTGGCAAACATGCCCAGTCTATGGTTCCATCTATTCCTATAAGTCCCGCTGTTCTACTATTTGCAATGAATCCATGATTTGCTATTTTTAGATGCCCCAGATTATATGCCTGCGTGACATTGTAAAGCCCATTATCTATACTCATTTAAACTAAAACGTTACCATGTATAAAGAGTTTTTGAGTACGTACATAGAGGGATTACGGAGATATAATATACAATAAAAACAATCATTAAGAGTGTTGAGAAGGTGCACTGACTTTATCCTGAAAAGATGTGCTATTAGTACCTGCTTATTATTGTTACAACGTCTTCGTCGTTTATCTTATATTCCAGACCAACCCGCGCCTCTATTTTTCTTGAGGGCCCAGTTATAATTGCATATCTAAATGTAGAGATCATTTCCCTGCTAATCTTTCGGCAGACATCCCTTATTGTTGCACCCTCACTCAGTATAAGGGGTCTATCGTAGTCCACCTCCCCTGCCTTGTTTCTCATGTATACTCTTACCATATCAAGGGATTTATAAATCATATTCTTCATAGTCTCCAGATTATATCCTGTTTCAGCCGAAACTTCTATGTAATTACCGAAGTTCTTTAGCTTCTTCTTCAATTTATCCTCATCATGTGGCATATCTATTTTATTTACAACCATAAAGGATTTTATATAAACTATGTTTCCCTTGAAAAAATCTATAAGATCATCCATTCCAACATTTTCCCGGATATAAATATCGCCGTTGACTACCTTAAACTCCTTGGCAATATCCCGTATATCTTCATTGTTTATTTCAACATTTCTGGGTTTATGAATTTTCAATCCACCATAATTACTACGCTTAAATGATATATCCTTTCTTTTTCTGTTGAGTACTATTCCTGCTTTGTAAAGCTCTGCAACTATTCTCTCAAGTCCCTTCAATTGTATGTCAGTAACCAGTACGATAAGATCGACATTTCTTATGGTACTTATGATCTCCCTTCCCCGGCCGGCACCCAGGGCAGCATTGTCTATAATTCCTGGAAGATCCAGTATCTGTATCTGTGCCCCGTTGTAGTTTAATGTTCCAGGTATAACGGTAAGTGTTGTGAATTCGAAATTTCCCACGGTACTTTTTTTATTCGTAAGTGCGTTCAGAAGTGAACTCTTACCCACATTGGGGTATCCGACCAGAGCCAGGGTGGCGTCTCCACTTTTGGAAACCGAGAAACCATAGCCACCAGATTTTTTGTGGGATTCCTCTTCCAGTTCCAGTTTTGACATTCTGGCCTTAAGCAACCCTATATGCTTTTCGGTGGCCTTATTTTTCTGTGTTTTCTTTATTTCGTCCTCTATTTCCTTTATTCTTTCCTGTATTGTCATTTTCTCACTTTTAGTTCAAAAAGCACTATGGCCTCGAAATCAAAACTCAACGATTTAATTTTAATGAATTCATAGTTTGTGTTTTTCTTTATAAATGATTCCATATCCGTCAAATCAGAAAGTAC
>DAUP01000020.1 GCA_002505185.1 Ferroplasmaceae archaeon UBA567
AATAAAAATGAGCTTATCCCACAGCTCCCATTTTGGACATTTCCAGCTTTACAAGCCTGTTCATTTCAACGGCAAACTCCATAGGTATCTCCTTCATAATATCATCCATGAATCCGAGAACTATCATAGAAGAAGCCTCATCCTCNNTATGGATACGTGTAGTTCTTGGAATCATTGTTTATAAGCAATGCATCGCACTGAACATGGCTCTTCGCACGTTTGGCTCCCTCGTTCATTCTCACAAGTCCCCTGTATGCCGTGAGTCCGTTATCAAGGCTTATGGATTTAGACACAATTCTGGATGTGGTATCAGGAGCCAGATGCAGCGCCTTTCCACCCGCATCCTTGAATGTGTCCTTTGTTGCAAGAGTAATCTGAAGATTGGAGGTAGACGCGCCTCTTCCCCTGAGATATGATGAGGGATATATCATAGTTACCTTTGATCCAAGTTCACCTGTTACCCAGTCCATATGTGCGTTTTCATCAACCCAGGCTCTTTTTACTGGAAGGTTATAAACACTGTCAGACCAGTTTTGGACACTGGTGTACTTTACATCCGAATTCTTTCTGGCATATATCTCCACTATGGCAGTATGCAGTGAGCTTGTATTGTATTTAGGCGCGGTGCAGTTATGCACAGCGAATCCTTTCACCAGATATGAATCATCTGTTTCCACTTCCAGATTGTAGACTAAATCGTTATATTCTTCATGTTCTATTTTTCTTATGGGAACATAGTAATAATTATCCTTATGCCTTACCCTGCGGAAT
Source organism: Ferroplasmaceae archaeon UBA567 (assembly GCA_002505185.1). GTDB lineage: Archaea > Thermoplasmatota > Thermoplasmata > Thermoplasmatales > Thermoplasmataceae > Ferroplasma. The sequence continues at coordinate 772 of DAUP01000020.1, forward strand.
CTGGCATTTTCTGTATACTCTATGATATACTGATCCTTTCTTTTTATTGACCTGCCATTTATCACGTCTTTAGAAGATGGCCTTACCATTATGCTGGCAAATATATTATTTCTTGACAGGATTTCCTGTAACTGCAATGCAAGGATTTTGCTTGCTGTGCTTCCTCTTACCATCTTTGATTTGCCTTTCTTGATATATACATTGCCATTGCCTTTTAGATAATAATCTATCAATAATTTCTGTTTTTCAGGTGGTAATTTCATTATTTTTTCAGAGAATGTTTTTTTATCTGCGTATTTTCCTGCATTGTTGAGGCAGAACTCTATTAATGATTTTGAGTAGGTTGAAACTGTGTAATATTTGTTATTTGCCTTAAATATATTTGCCTGCTCGTCTTTTTCACGTATTATATTGTATAATTCATATGCAAGTTCTCTCTCTTTTTCTGAATAACCGAATGAGAATGACATCTGGNNGATCCTTCGGCTGTATAAAGGCCAAGAATTTTCAGCATTGACTCATCTACTGAATTATCATCCTGAACTTCTAATGGGGATACATAGACAATAAAATCACCCTCGCTTAATTCATCAGTTCTTCTGTATTCCGGTACCGCATTCGTTAATTTTTTTGTTGATATTTCATAGTGACCGTTTCTTATTCTTGAGAATACATCATCTTTTTTTATGCTTAAAACAGGATGCTCGGATGTTGCTCTGAAAGCATTTCCTGGTGATAATGGTATTATTTTATACATAAATCCATTATATGGATGAACATATTTACGGGTTATACTCCTTTTGTTCCCTGTATTTGAAACAATCTTATCATCGGTAAATAATTCATTTATTGTTACAAATTTATCACCCTGGCTTATAAGTTCATCATCTGGAAGGCATCCCTCAATATAATGCACTTTTGCACCCTCATCTGCCACCACTATTGTGTGTTCGAACTGTCCACTCTGCTCTCCGTTCATTCGGAAATATGTCTGCAATGGCAGGTCTATAGTGACATTCTTAGGTACATAGAGGAAAGAACCTCCTGACCATACAGCACCATTCAATGCAGCGAACTTATTATCGCTAGGTGGTATTGCCTTACAGTAGTAATCCTTTACAAGGTCAGGATGTTCCTGTACAGCTGTATCAAGGTCCGTAAATATTACTCCCTTATCTTCCCATTCCTTTCTCAGGCTTCCATATACCCCTTCACTGTCGTACTGTGCAACGGAACCAGCAAGATATTTCTGCTCCATCTGAGGTATACCCAATTTATTGAATGTTTCCTTTATTTTATCAGGTACATCATCCCAGTTCTTCGCCTTCGTTTCCCCGGGCTTTGAATAGTATGTAAGATTATCGAAGTCAATTCCAGAAAGGTCTGGCCCCCAGGTAGGCATTGGTTTTGACAAAAATATTTCCAGTGCCTTGAGCCTGCTTCTTCTCATCCAGTCCGGTTCATGTTTTATATCCGAAATCTCTTCCACAGTTTTCCTGTTAAGTCCCGTCCCCGTAGAGTATACAGGATTTATTGTGTCGTGAAATTCGAAATCGGATTTCTTATTATGCTTTAAACTTTCAGTAAGTTTTTCTATTTCCTCATCTTTGTTGTAGTCTTCCATTTTTATCACTCCTTTATCCAGTCGTACCCTTCATTCTCTATTCTGTCAGATACTGTTCTGTCTCCATTCATCACTATCTTTCCGTCCTTCAGGACATGGACGAATTCCGGGATAATATCCTTTAAAATTCTCTGGTAATGTGTAATTATCAAAAAGCCAACATTCTGATTATACATTTTTTTTATTTCTGCTGATACTAGTTTCAGAGCATCAACATCAAGCCCTGAATCGATCTCATCTAAAATAACTATTTTTGGTTTAAGTATCACCATTTGTAACACTTCAAAGCGTTTTCTTTCACCACCAGAAAATCCATCGTTTATTGACCTGGATATAAATGACTCATCTATATCAACATCCTTCATTACTGCTTTTACCATGTTGAAAAAGTCCTTTAAAGACATATTCTCCTCAGGATACAGGTTTTTGTACGCCATCCTGAGAAATGATGATATTTTCACACCACTCACGGTTATTGGATTCTGGAATGCAAGAAATAATCCTGCCTTTGCACGGTCTTCCGGTGGAGCATTTGTAATGTCTTTTCCATTAACCATGATTTTTCCTCCCGTGACTTTATAATTAGGATGACCTATAAGTACCTCACCAAGGGTACTTTTCCCGGCTCCGTTGGGACCCATCAATGCATGTATTTCCCCAGAATTAATAATAAGATCTATGCCCTTGAGTATTTCCTTACCCTCTACCTCAGCCTTAAGGTTTTTGATTTCAAGTACTGTGTTTGTCATTACAGATTCATTACAAATAGGTATTTAAACATTTTATTATGTATAATGTAACTAAAATACATATAAGTATAAATATTACATTATAATATATAATTGTGGTTGTATGGAAGAAATAGTTAATGATTATCTGGGTAATAGCAAAAGCACTATACTCAGTTCCCTGCTCTATGACGATAAAACACTTGACCAGCTGTCAGGGATTATGGGAGTGAACAAAAATGCTGTAAAAGAACATATTAGTTTTCTTGAAAGCCACAATCTTGTTTCATCATATTTTGTCAGGGCAAAAACTGGAAGACCTAAAAAATTTTATAAGTTGACTGAAAAGGGAATGCAAATATTCCCAAAACAATATATCAACTTTTCATCCATGCTTTTGAAAGAAATAGAAAGGGAATTTGGAACCGTTAAGTTAAATGGCATTTTAATGAAGATAGCGGAGGACATGGTTAAGGAAGTGTCATCTGATAACATGTCTCTTCTCTCCTTAAACAAGGAAGAAAAATTGGAAAAAATAAGTGAATATGTAAATATCCTGAACAGGCTCGGATATTACGCTAAGATGGAAGTGGATGATGATACTGTAAAAATAATAAGGCACAACTGCATATTTTATGAACTGGCAAAGACCAATAAGGATATGGTATGCGGCTCACTTGAAAAATCTATGCTTGCAGATACATTAAATGACAGGTTCAAACTTATTGAGAATTTCCCTGATGGAGACAATAAATGTGTGGTTGAGATCACACTTTCATGATGTATATAAAAATCTTATAAAGTTCTAAATTATATTTTGCCGCTTCGGAATAATAATGTTATGCTTCGTTTTTTTATCCGCAGATAATTTATAGATTTGGACACTGGTAACTGGAAAAATACATATTATGAAAGGTTTTAGATAGTGCTTTCTCATATGTTTATATTTAGAGTTATATTTTCCTGGTAGTTTATAGTAGAAAGTAATGGTATTTACTAAATATCTCCTGATTGTTTATTGAAAAGGTAATCCATCTTCTGGCAGGACATAGCATTTGTAAATTTATGGACTAACTATAAAATGAATTGAGAGGAATTGCACACAAAAAATCTTATGTGCCATTTATTAATCATGGAAAAATGAAATTTTGGAATAACAGGCGTGATGGTATAATTTTATACATAATATTATTAATGACATTTACCTTTTCAGTTCGCGCAAGCAATAATTTGATACTTACAACAATACCCTTAATTTCAAAATATTATTTGAACTTCAATGAAATAGAAGTAGGTATATTAGCTGCTACGGCCATGGGATCAACAGCAATAATGAGCGGATTTATAAATTCTAGATTTGATATGCACAAAAGAAGAAAATTATTTATCTCATCCGTTGTGATATATTCAATTCTTGAACCAGTCTTTTATTTTTCAAATGTTTACAGTATCTGGATATTAGTTATTTTGTCCGGATTCTTTTTCGGATCTGTTATGCCAAATATAATGAGCTCAGCAGGTACAATAAAAGATAAAAAATTAAGGGAGAGAGCACTGACATTGTATACTTTATCATTAAGTGCAAGTCTTGTCATAGGTCCTTTGATAGAATCCTACATATTATTGTATTTTGATTTAAATCAGCTTTTCATTTTTTTTATTCCCTTTGGAATTATAGCCATAATATTATCCTTTAAAATAAGATTTCCGGAGGAAAATAATAAAACACAAAAGAAAATAAATGTTTTTAAAAATAATGGATTTAAGTTATCGGTTTTCAATAACATTTCATATGATTTGCCCTTTGCATTAATTTTAACGTTTGGAGGAATATTTGCAAGAACAGAATTTAATGCTCAGTATTCATTTGTTGAGCTCCTCCTTTCTGGATTTTTCGGTTTATCGTTCTTATCTAGATTTTTTTTATCATACAGACCGGCAAAGAAATTGTACATAACAACAATGGCCTCAGTTAGTATAACAATTGTGGGCCTTATAATGGTTTATTTTTCGGATAGTTTAATTACTTACTTTATCATCATTAGCTTTCTGGGAATACCTCATGGTTTGACTTTTCCCACATCATTAACAGCATTGTCAAGATCATTTAAGGAAGACGAAATATCTGTGGCAAATACATATTTCTTTGCATTAATGATGTTTCTGGCGGTTCTTGTTCCATCCCTATCAGGAGTGATGGTTTATTCAGTGGGGTTAAGAAATACGTTTCTTTTGTTTGCCATTCCTGTCATAATATTGTTTATTTTCATATTATATCAATATAAAAAAATGCCAGAGGTGAATAATTAATACTGATTTCTGAGCCATACAACTTTTACATGGGATAGTGAGCTATAATTTCCTTTAATCATATGACATTCCGTGGAGAAGTTATCTTCTGACACATGCTTCTTATTTTTTTAATTCTACGTTCATCTGTCAGCTAAACTTGAATTTTTGGGATTTTAATCGACTGGAGACACTGTGGATTGATAATGTTCATCCCGATGTTATATCCAATATGCGGAGAAAATAGTATACTTATGAGGATTTCAAGAAAACCCAGTTTGTGAAAATATCAACATCGATTTAGCTCTGAGAAATCGTTAATATGGATAATATTAAGTTATCTAAACAAGAATTACACACGAATTTCATGTGTTTTTAGAAGTTCTCTCTTGATTGTTAATTGTAAATTATAGATAGACGGATCTCAAAAATTCAGTTATAGTTATGTTAGGAAAAAACTCATTTCAGGATGTTAAATATTGTATTGAAAAGTATTAATATGAATAATAGTATTTATAGTTATATGGTGAAAAACCTTATTAAAATTCCACCTTCATTATGCGTCAAATGCCGTGGGGCAAAGATGCTCTGTGGGCTTTCCTACTGTCCAGTTTCAATAGCCGACCGTGTAAAGAAAGTATATACTTTTACAGGAAATTCTATTACTGGTTCATCACCACCATCCCTTTTCGTAGGGAGGTATGGATACCCCAAAATAAATATTTATCCTTCAACGCCTCCATTCACCGGTAACACCTCTTATATGGAAGATGAGTCAAAATGGCTTTCACAGGATCTGAATGACTTTCTCTCTAACAGGCTGTCCCTGCTAAGAGGCGGAATAAAGGTTGAGGCTACACAGGCCTCAAATCCAGACTATCGCCTTCAGGAAATTCAAATAAGTTCACTGTCTTCAAGTCCAGTAGATATTGAAATGACTGTTGAAAAATCATTTAAAAATAATGTGATGTTGGATGAGAATATCACACCAATGGGACCATCATCGCCACTTAAAAGCATAAAATTCGGTAATTACCATATAGACAACAGGATTGAAAAAATATACTATGACCGGGATCTAAAAGCAGGTAATGGAATAATTAAACTGTATGAAAAGGGTATGGGAATAAATGGCATTTCAAAGGCACTGAGTTCAGGTTCGCTGGGCACGGGAAAGAAGAGGAGGATAGTTCCAACCAGATGGTCTATTACAGCTGCAGACAAATCCATATCTGACAATCTGGTGGAAGAAATAAAGGACTATAATGAGATAGATGAATTTCAGGTATATATAAGGGAAACCAAGGGTAATCTTTTCATAGGGATACTGGCTCCTGGACAGTGGATGTTTGAGTGGGGAGAGTCATGGTTTCCAGGAAGCACGTGGAACAGTTTTGGTGATTCTGTTGAGGTGGAGCTGGATTATGAGGGCTATTACGGAAGAAAGACATATCCTGACATAGGTGGATGCTATTATTCTTCAAGGCTTGCAGTTGCGGAGAAATACAGAGAGATGAAAAGAACAGGGTCAGCGATGCTCTGGAGGGAAATATATCCGGGATTTAATATTCCAGTGGGTGTGTGGTATGTAAGGGAAAATGTAAGAGAACTATTCCGAGGGAAACCTGAAATATTTAACAATATACAGGAAGCCGTAAAGTATGTATCGAAATTCACAAAGGTTGATATTAGGGCATGGAAGGCAAAATCCAACAATATGAAATACCTGGTATCAAACCTGGATAACTATTGATTGAAATGATAGGAAATTTAAGAATTTTTGAAATAAACGCAAGGCATGCTCTGGGTAAATCAGGAATGGCAGAGCTTGACTATGCTTTTAATCCGTATCTTGGATGCCTGCATGGATGCCGCTACTGCTATGCAATAGATATGTCACCCTCTGAGGCTTCCAGCAACTGGGGAAGGACAGTTTTTGTCAGGAAAAATATAATTACACTGCTTGAGAGGGAAGCACGTACTTATAAAAGGGGAATAGTCGGAATGTCAACAATAACAGACCCATATCAATCTGTTGAAATGAAATTCAGGATTATGCCTAGGGCCATAGAGATACTCAGCAAAAACGGATTTTATGTTACAATTCAGACAAAATCCCCCTTAATATTAAAAGACATTGAAATCCTTGAAAAATACAGAAATAATTTAGATGTGGGGCTGACTGTAACAACCATTGACAGAAAGGTTGCATCACTGCTGGAGCCATATGCTCCAGATCCTGCCAAAAGGTTAAACGCCCTGAAAAAACTTACCCAGAGAAAAATAAAAACATGGCTGTATCTGGGGCCCATTGTGAGAGGACTCAACGATAATATTGAGGATATAAAAAAAATAGTGGAATTCTGCGCTGCAAACAAAATTCGTATAATATATGATTCATACCAGGATTTCAAAGGCACCTTACCATACATGGCAGAAACTGGCTATATGAAGTCAGATCCTGAGTGGTGGGAGAGACTGAATTTGTCCATAGAAAAAACATGTGGCGAGTATGGTGTTTCATGCACACTGGAGAAGTATGAATGGAAGTATGAAACCAGTAAAAGATACAGAACATTATTTTAAATCCTTAACATCGCAAATTTTAGGGAACAGAATTCTATAATGACATGGCTCTTCCACATTTTCAGGCATTCTGTAACACAAATGTTTATTAATTTCTAATCCCTATAGGGATTATGGAAGACTGGGTAACGAAAATAGTTGAGGAGGAAAGAAAGAAGCGAAATATTCCACTGGAGGCAAAACTGCTCAACGGGAACTATTACCTCTATCATTCAACATCAAGATATGACCGCACAGGAAAGAAACCAGTCAAGGTTTCTGAATATATTGGAAGGATCACAAGGACTGGAATATCTGAGAAGGCAAAGGAGATCAGGTCAATCTATGAATACGGCAATTCTGCACTTGTGTATTCCCTTTCTGGTGACATAATTGCAAGGCTGCAGAAATATTTCCCTGACAGGTGGCCCGAATTGTATGCCCTTTCCGTGGTGAGGCTCATGGATCCAGTTCCCCTGAAATCTGTAAAGGACCGGTGGGAGAAACTCTATGTTTCAAGGGAGATCAGGGCTCACCTGTCACCCAACACGCTCACTGATGTTCTTGGTGATATTGGATCAGACATGGGGGCACAGATGGATCTTTTCCAGTCACTGATAACAGAATCAAAGAAGCTTGCATTCGATCTGTCAAGCATATTTTCCAGATCAGAGAACCTGAATATTGCTGCCAAGGGCCACAATGCGGATCACATATACCTGCCACAGATAAATATGGCACTGGCATTCGATCTTGATCAATACCGGCCTGTCTTCCTCAAGCCTGTAGAGGGATCGGTGAGGGATGTGAAATCTCTCAGGAAGGTGCTTGAGGAGATCGATTTCGATGGAATACTTGTCCTTGATACAGGATTCTCCTCCCAGGACCTGGCGGAGATCATGCGGATGGAGATGAAGTTCGCAATGCCCCTCCGCAGGAACCAGGAGATAATAGATTATGGCATGGACCTGAACTCCAGCTTCATTTACAGGGACAGGGGCATCAGGTCAGGATTCATGAACAGGGACGGGCTGAGGATATACATGTTCCAGGACCAGATGCTCATGGCGGAGGAATCAACAACATTCATAAAGATGATTGGGGAGAAGAAGAGGAAGCAGAGTGAATTTAATGCTGAATCCATAAGGTTCGGAAAGATATCCATACTCTCCAATGTAAGGGATGATCCTGAGGTGATATACAATCTCTACAAGCAGCGTGAAGAGGTAGAACAGGCATTTGATGCAATGAAGAACGAGCTGGAGAATGACAAATCATACCTGAGTGACAACGATTCACTCAGGGGTTATTTCTTCATATCTTTCCTTTCCCTTTACCTGTATTACAGCATATTTGTCCTGATCAGGGCTGCTGATCTCACCAGTAAATTGTCAGTAAAGGACGTGCTCCTGAAATTCTCAAAGGTATACAAGATAGTCAGGGAAAACAAGGAAATACTGAGCGAAATACCTTCAGGCGTTGGAAAGATAGATGATAGGCTTGGAACCAGTATATTCCCTAAAAAATTGCGGAGTTAAGGTTTAAATGCGAAATCCATGCCTGACCATTTCGATGGAAAAAATTTCTGTTATGCGTTATATTGTATGTTAATATCTTTTCCCCTTTGATCCTCCATGTATTTTTGTACACTTTCCAGTGTTACAGACCCAACGATAGATATGAATTTGGAATGTGTCCACATTGCGGGAAGCTTGCGCTTTAATGCAGGAAACTCATTTCTCAGGACAGATGAACTGTAGCCCTTAATCTGGTTAATAACATGATACACACCAAGCCGGTGATTTATGTCTATCAGGAGATACATATGATCTGGCATAACTTCCATTTCAAGTATTTTGTACTGATATTCATCCTGCTTCTCAGGGTTAGCTCTCTTAGTCTCACATCACTGCCACCCTTCAGGACATTTCTTCTGTATTTAGGGCAGAATGTCACATAAACATATTTTTATTAATTGCGTACTGTGATTAATTTATCTGGTTAACCATTTTGACTGTTTCCAGAATGTTAAAAGCCCGTATATATTCACGAAGAAAAAGATTCCCAAACCGATCGCCCCATATGTGAGAGTCCTTATCCTGTTCTTAGGTATTCTTATCATTATAGCTCCAACAAATATAGTATCGCCTATGGCCCCGAGAACATACATCAATCCATTGATTACTGACTCCAGAAAGTTATGTGGGTGATAATGAAAGAAATGGTGCATTACAAAATTGTCTATAGATGATGTGCTAAGATAATCTATATGCCCCATAATCCTCAGGAGGAACATACCCCTAAACAATAACAGTATAAATCCTATTATGGGTATCAGATATATGTACAGTATTTCAAAGGTATAGAATTTTCCGCCATTTTTGGTCGTGCCATCACTTATATTTTTAAAAAAGAAATACCAGCCCCTTCTGGACCACCTTATCTGCTGGTTCATGAACTTCTTTAAGCCATGTTGGGGTTCAGTTTCTACCGTTATATCATAGTCCTTTATCATTTTGTATTTATTTTTTATAAGATAGCTTGTCAACTGCATGTCATCCCCAAGAACAACCTTCTTTCCCAGTATTTTTTTGTTCAGGAATTCATCTGATGTCATGAATGGCTTGACAACATCTGTCTTGTACAGGGCGCATCTGCCATCCAACACATATAAATTTCCGTGTCTTGACATGGATTTGGATATCATTTCTGTAAGTCTTTCAATAAATTCAGAGGCATATGAAATGTATGTGCCATCGTTTTTTATGTGTATATTTACACCTACTCCGGCAATTCCCGGTGCAAAGTATGTGAGCATGCTTTTCAGAGTGTTCGCAGGTATTATCGTATCGCTGTCAACAAACATTACATATTTTGTGGACACATGCTTTATTCCCTGTACCAGTGCATTCTTTTTACCACCGTTTTTGCTCAGGTATATGAATTTACCACCATTCTCTTCTGTGATAGTTTTATATGGCTCAAGGCTGGAATCTCCCACAACAATAAAATCTGCTCCCTGCAACTTAAGTGAGACTATGGCCTTTCTAAAAACCTCCGGATCTTCATTATATACAGGCATTATAATTGTGGTTTCCGATGGATCAACGTTTGAGACTGTGTCTCCCCTTATGTAATATGTAGAATAATATGCATTGAGAATATAATAGACAAAGGATATTATAGAAACTGCCAACAAAGCCAGATATATAATCAGGAAGTCTTTCACACATACAAATGCTTTACCTATAAATAAATATTTTTATAGTCTACGGTGACATCCTCCCCAAGCTAA
>DAUP01000138.1:0-3747 GCA_002505185.1 Ferroplasmaceae archaeon UBA567
GCGGAACTCAAGTTTAAATATGAATATGTAAAGTCAATATACATGGTTCTATTAAAATTAATTATGAAAAATATTACAAATTAAGGAAAATAATAAATTTAGGTGAAAAATAAACCCAGCATGAAGAAGGTTATACTTTTAAGTTATGGCAGTCCTGAAAAAATTGAGGATGTCCCTGAATACCTGTCTGGCATTTTTGATGGCAAGCCTGTGCCGGAGAAAATACTAAATGAAAATATAAAGAAATATGAGATGGTCAATGGCAAATCCCCCTCAAGCCAGATAATTAAAAACCTTATGAACAAACTAAGTAAATTACTCGGTAAATATGGGGATTTTGAAATAATAGATGCATATAAGCACTGGCATCCAGGCATAGAAGAAGTTGTATCATCACTTGACCCGGATTACGAGGAAATAATAGCATTGCCACTGTTTGCATTTAAATCTAATAATATTAAAAAATCATATGAAATCCCACTTGAAAAGGGATTAAAGGGAAAGAATATCAAACTTAAATTCATAAATGGGCTGGATTACAACATCCTGGCATCCATGTGGGTTTATGAAATCAGTAAATACGTTTATGATTTTGACAATTTTCTGTTTACAGCCCACAGCCTTCCATTAATAGATGACGAAAACGAATACAAAATTTCCCTAAGGAGAAACAGCAAAAGGATTTCAGGAATGCTTGGCATTCAAAAATATTACACTGGATTTTACAGTCAGGGTCCATATGGGAAATGGACAGAACCCTCCATTTACTCCCTGGTAGACCAGTTCAGGAGAAATAAAGTCACAAATATACTGGTGTCGCCCATCGGATTTCTGTACGAGCATCTGGAGATACTTTATGATCTTGATGTGAAATATAAAGAGTTCTTGGAAGCGCAGTGTATAAAATATGCACGTGCAAGAACGCCTTCTGATTCCGATGGTATGGCCATACTTCTTAAAAATGCGATAATGGACAACCTTAGAGATAATAAAAAACTGTAATAGTATGTTTATAGCTATTCTTGACACCTTAAATCTTTTTAAGCTTTAAAGCATAACTGACTATGGAATCATACAGCATTTTTTGCTATAACGCTTCTGACTATGTAAAAGAAATTGCGAAGGTGGGTACAAACAGCGACATACTCCTTTATCATAGAAAAGACGAAGACATCATAATGACTTTTATTGAACCTGTAAAGTATCCCGAAAAGGTATCATCTCTTACCGATTCAATATACCCATCGGACATTGCAATAGTAAAGGTAAGCACAATAAATAAGGATCTCGGTGAAGTAATAGTAGCACTTGACCTTATGGGCAAGACGAGGGGCTTTATAATAACCGGTGATGAACAGAAACCTGTTATAAAAAAAATCATAGAAAACACATCATTGAAAGATTACAAGTTCTTTGACGGAAAACCCATGGAGCTTATAGACGAAATTAAGGCAATGAAGATAAAAAGGGATGAGAACAATAGCATGACCGTTATTGACCACTTCTTCAAGGTCAAGGGAGTAGGTACCGTTGCCCTTGGGTTCGTCCTTTCAGGCACTATTTCTAAGCACCAGAAATTAATACTTTCGGATCTGGACAGGGAAGTAGAGGTCAGATCAATACAGATGAATGATGAGGATGTAGATACGGCCGCCGCCGGATCAAGGGTTGGTCTTGCACTTAAGAATATAGAGCCCTCAGACATGGAAAGGGGAATGTTTCTGTCTGATAAACCCTTTGAATACGCAGAAACCATAAATGGAAAAGTAATACCACAAAAAAGCTTGAAACTGGATCTTGGTGACAATTTTGAGGTTTTTGTATCAGATATTATGAGATTCCAGAGGGGAAAATTTGAAAATGACCATATACTTCTTGACAGAAAAATTCCCATAATAAAGAAGACTGTAGTACTTACAAATAATAATATTGTTCCAAGAGTTTTTGGAACGGTCAATCTTTAATTTTTCCCTTCATCATAGCCTCTGTGCCTATATCATGCCTTATGTAGTAATCTCCAGTTATGTATTTCAGATTATCCTCAACTATGTCTGAAGCCTCATAAATGGTGTCGCCTATGCCTATAAGAGCCAGAGCTCTTGATTTTGTTGTGATAACTTTGTTCAATGTTCCCGATACAGAGGAATAATAAATTTTGAAATTGTCCGTTTCAATCCGATCCTTTATCAAAAGCTCTGTTTCCCTGGGTTTTATACCATAGCCGGGGGGTACAATATATTTAAGCACGGTAGCCTTATTCATGAATTTTATATTGTTTTTCAGTGTTCCACTATATATATCCAGGAAAATATCCACAATATTTGACTTTAACAATGTCAGGACGTTAATTCCCTCAGGGTCGGCAAATCTGGCATTTATTTCAATTACCCTAACACCATGATCCGTGTTCATGAACTGACCGTAGATCACACCCCTGAAGGGATTGCCTTCCTCCCTCATTGATTTCACTATGTGTTTAAGTATTTCCCTCGCTTCATTCACAATATCTATAGACAGAAATGGCAATATGAAATTTTTGTCCGATATTGATCCCATACCCCCCGTGTTTGGGCCGAGATCATCTTCATATAACCTTTTGTAATCCTGCACAACAGGCATGAACACCACAGTTTTGCTGTCAGTAAAGGCCTGAATTGAGAATTCTTCCCCTATTTCTCTCTTCTCCATGAGCACCTTTCCATCCCTGTCTATAATCTCTGAAGCATAATTAATGGCTTCAGCTACATTGCTTAACTGGAGTCCCATTACCCGGACACCTTTCCCTCCTGTTAACCCTATTGGTTTTACAGCGTATTCAGAATCATTGTTGTCAAAAAATTTTTGTAGTGTTTCTTTGTCAGATATTATTGTATTTTCAATATCTCCCTTGATCCTGTACTTTCTCATCAGATTACGCATATACTCCTTTGAAGTTTCAATCATGGCAGCCTTTTTTCCCGGAGAAGCAACTGGAATATGGTTTTCCGAAAGTTTGTCCACCAGATCTGTATTAAGTATATCATCAGGGCTTACAAAAGCTATGTCTATTTTATTCTTTTTGGCAAAATCTATAATTTCTTGAGAATTTTTTTTATATTTTATCACATCACGGGATAATCCTATTATAGAAGGATTTTCATTGGTTACAACTGAATAAAGGTTGTCAGTTTCCCTTACCTTTCTTGCAATTGCATCTTCTCTTCCACCGCTGCCTACTAGCAAGACGTTCATTGTTCCTCTGCACGTAATGTCCTTTTGTTGATATTAAATTTACGGTTGAATTCAATAGTGACCTTATATTTGTGAGTATTTCTGTATTTCCTTGCTGAAACCATGCCACTTTGTTTTAATTTGTCGAGATCTTCCTTATAATTGTATCCAAAATTATCTCGAAGATTTCCTGATATGGCTTCTCCTGACATCTTATAAATATAGGAAAGCATTGCAAGTTGTTTTTCGGTAAACTCCTTTTCTATAAATGGCTCAACAACAGGCACCAATTCTTCTCTGAGTTTAATCTTGTACTGGTTTCCAAACTGGCCTATCTTTAATGAACTATTGATATTTTCATAATTTCTGGATATTTCATTTACAGCTTTTATGACCTCTCCATTAGTTATATTCAGGTATTCTGCTATTTCTGATGCTTTTAATGGTTCTTTAGAGGAATACAGTATTGCTTCTATTTTTCTGGAAATATCATTCATTATAATGTTATATCAAAAGTGTAATTTAAATTTATTGTAT
>DAUP01000138.1:3865-31602 GCA_002505185.1 Ferroplasmaceae archaeon UBA567
ATTGAGATCATGATAAGACACAAAACCTCCGGATATCCTGTGTGTAAAATCATTCATGTGTTCCTGGGAATTCCTGAGATTCTGCACTTTATCTTCCTAATGATGCTAAAAAATAAAAGAAATATTGTACTCTTATCAAATACTTAAGCATGAAGTTGCAGAATCCTATTATTGACTCCTGTAATCAACGTTTTTCTTTTTGCCACTAAAAATTATATCCATGACTACTGCAAAAATTATGTAAAGCCCCATTACTATAAGTGCGTAAGTAAATGGAAATGACAGTCCAGATATTGCATAGTAGATGGCTATAAGAATTATAACTGTAGAAATAGATGGAACCAATATGTCGAAGGTGAAATTTTTGTGAACTTTAGTAAGGCCAGAATTTATTATTATATGTATTATGAGAGTCGAAAGGGTGCTTATAGTTGCATAAAATATAAACTGGTACAGGAATCCCCCTACATTGAAGGAACCATAGAACATATATGTGGATATTATTCCAACAGATATGAAAATCCCGAGCAGGAGAAAAAGGGCATTTTGAGGAGCGCTGTGTTTATTCAATTTTGAAAATGTGGATGGCAAGTATCCGTCCCTTGCCATGGAATAGATATTCCTTGTTATAGCTGTGCCTATTGTATTGAACAATGTATATATAATAAAGAAATTAAATGCCAGAAAAAACATTGAGGCATAAAGGCCTATATGGGTTTTTATTACTATAAATGCAGGAATTACAGTGTCTGAAAAACTGCCCATATTACTGACACCGAATCCAATAACCAGTGCATATGAAATTAGAAGGTCGAGTACACCTATAATCAGGAGCATTGCTACAATTGAGAACCCTATGTTCCTTTTTGGTGCCTGTGCCTCCTCCCCAAGTGATACTATAGAACCATACCCGGTATATGCAAGGAAACTTCCTGTTATGAAACCCAGGAACAGGTTTTTGTATCCTGATATGGGTGTAAATACCGCAAGGGTATTGTCGCTTGAACTTGATATAATTATAACAGATATGGCCACAACAAATATGATTTCTATGATATTAATTGTTATCTGGGATTTGAACGATGGCACTATTCCTCTGTAGATTGCATAGAACGATGGTATGCTTATTGCCATAATCAGAATAATTCCATAATAGTAAGGTACGTTTATCCGTGTCAGATACAATATTGCAGGATTGAATATCATGATGAAGAAGGAAAGGATAAAAATAAGGTTAGCCATCTGGTATATAAGGTATAAATATCCGGTTATGAAACCAGCATGCTTTCCAAAGGCATATCCAGAATATCCATAATACCCCCTTGCACTTGCTGTCCTTTTTGAAAACTGATACAGTGTGTTCCCGGTCAAAAGTGATGCTATCAGTCCTACAAGAAAAGCCAGTGGACTTGCCCCCTGAGCAAAGGCCGCAACACTGATGATGCCATCAAAGGTAAATAAAGGTGATAATTGTCCCATCCCCTGGAATATTAATCCATGGAATGATATGGCATTTGATTTTAACTGGTTTTCCATACCACTTAATTGCTTTTTAATATATAACGGTAAGCGAAAGTATACATTATAGTATATTATATATGTTTAAATATAGGATATGGGTAAATTAACAAATAAAAGAAAGCATTTAATATTCAGATTTGTTTACATCATTAAATGGATATAAAAAAAATAGATATAAAAAAATTAAACAGGCTAAAGAACAGTATTGAAACAGTAATCGGTATAATTATTGGATTTCTATTTGGTGCCAGGTTCATAACATTTTTACTTCCATTTTTGGCCCATTATTCATCCTCCGGCATAGCCGCGTCGACAAGCGTTTATGCACCTTTAATAGCTATAGTTACCGGCGTACTGCTATTCTTTGGAATTAGGACGCTGGCATATCTTATTTCAGCCATGTTTCTGGGCGCAGGTATAGGCATAGCATTGTTTGAACTGACCGGTTTTGAGTTCTTCCCCAAGCTCATAGAAATATCTCATGCCATGATAATTTTATTAATATGATTTTTTCACTAACTAACTATAATTATTATCGACTCATTTATTGGTATAATATGAACATGTTCAGTAAATAGTAAGTGCGTAAATACTCCAGTAAGATAATAGCATGAGGATTTATATGGGATTTATTGATCCGTTGGCTGTAATGCTATTGAGCTTAGGAATAAGCTTGGCTTTGATTTCTGCTTTCTTTTATATGGCTGCAAATGGTAAAGACCTGAAAGAGTTGACAATACCTAGTTTTGCGTTTGGGTTTTTAGATTTCCTGTCAGGATTTTTGATGTCAAGATATTGGCCATTGCCTGGGGCATATAATATGCTGTTTGGAGACCCACTTCTAATACTTGGGTTGTTGTTAATGGCTGGTTCTATTATGATATACAAACAACAGAGCCTTAGAACGCTTTCAATTCCAGGACTTATGTTGGGCATCTATCTTTTCGTTGAAAGTGCTGCTATTGTGAATTTTAAACTTGAAGGAGGAAGTCACCTATTACCCGCCATGGCATTATATGTTATGAGTGGGATATCTGCAGTATATTCGACCGTTTTATTTATTAAACCGGAAGATAACAGAAAGTATCTTTATTATATTGCATTCATACTTCTGGCTATTACCGCATTTATAGCGCTATTTCTGGGTTATGGAGCAATATACGGCCATCTACAGGCACCGCCTTAATTACAGATGGATAAGCAAAAAATCCATCCTGTATCATTGTGTAAAGGATGTCTATAGACATTACAATTTATAATATTTTTATATTTTTATTTTTGTCAAGGTGCTAAAACATATATACGGATTTATGGTTAAGATGCTTAGTGGTTAAATGGAATATAATTTAATTGAGTTAATAGCATGTCCCATGTGCAAAAACACCTCTTTTTCTTTAACAACAATTTCACGAAGTGATATCTCCTCTTATGAAGTAAGGCCAGTCATGGAAAAATCAGGAAAAGAAACATATAATACAACGATAGAAGAAAATTATTACAAGGATATTATTGACGGTGTTTTGCTATGTGATTCCTGTGGCAGATGGTATCCCATAGTGAATAGTATCTATGTGTTGCTGCCTGACATTTTCAGGGATGAGAAAGTAAACATAGAATTCTTGACAAAATATAAAACTCAGTTGCCTGAGACTATAGTCAATAATGGAAAACCATTTAATCTTGGAACAATTTAAAACATTTCAAGCCTGTAAACACATTTCATTTAGTAGCATTCCCAAAACTAAAATATAGATTATGAGTATGCTAAGATATGGGGGAGGAAAGTCTAATTGACTAAAAACAGTTTTATTGCAGATGATGGAAATTTACGGGATATATATAATAAAATCCCAAAATCATATGACAGAGCCAATGCATTGATATCATTTTTTCAGGATATAAAATGGAGAACAAGGCTTATTAGCAATGTAATGGAAATTTCAGAGCCAGAAACAATTCTAGATGTTGCCTGTGGGAAAGGTGAGTTAACATATCTTATAAAGCATCTGAAGAAAACGTATGTGGTAATGACAGATTATTCGGAAAATATGCTCAACATGGCAATAGTGGATGGAATAAAGGTTCTAGCATCATTTAATAATTTGCCTTTCCGGGATAACAGTTTTGATTCTGTTATGTCCACATTTGCATTACACGCGGCAGATAATATAGAAGATGTGATTAAGGAAATGGTACGTGTTTCTAATGGCACAATAGGAGTTATTGCTATGGGAAAATCGGATAACCATTTTTACAGATTTATCTCTGGACTTTATTTAAAATATGTTCAGCCATATATTGCGATGCTTACAGGCGAGAAATCGAAAAATTACAGATTTATTTATTATATATACAAAAGGCTTCCGCTTAATTCAACAATTAGGGATATAGCAAACAAATACATGGATATCAGCTTATTCGAGGAGAAGGCTTTCGGGTCAGTCTATATGTTTGTGGGAACTAAAAAATTACAGTAGAATTTAATATTTATAACTAAATATATATTTATAAAATGGTTAAAATGCTTATTACATTATAATTGGAATATATTATTAGGAGCAACTATTTGATATGCATTAGCTTAAATATATCATTAGATTATTAATAACATGGATGCTGATATAGCACTTGTACACGCCCCGAGCATATACGATTTCAGAAAACGTGATATTAAGTTAGGCCCTATAAGTGACGTTATCCCTTCTACCCCCGTATTTGAAATGTATCCAATTGGATTTATTAGCATGCTTAATTCTCTCATAAATGCAGGTTACAATGCAAGAATATGTAATGTAGCAAGTATGATGGTTTCTTCAGAGTCATTTGACCCTGTAAACTATCTGAAAGAAGTCAAATCAGATATATATGGAATTGACCTCCACTGGCTACCTCATACAAATGGAGCCCTGAAAATTGCCAGGATAATAAAGGAACTACATCCAAGTTCAAAGGTATTGTTAGGTGGTTTCTCTGCAAGTTATTTTGCTGATGACATAATGGCTAATTATGGCTACATAGATTACATCTTGAAAGGCGACCTCCAGGAATCCAATGTTGTAAAACTTGCTGATGCAGGAGATAATTTTTCCAACCTTGAACATGTCCCTAACCTAATTTATAGAAAGGAAGGAAAAATAATTCATAATAATATTGAATATTCATCCATAGACAATGTATTTCTAAACTATGGCCTCCTCATGAAAAATGCAATAAAATATCATGACATCAAGGGGCACCTTCCATACGCCTCATGGCTTGATAACACAGAAGCTATGACGGTAATAGAACACGGTTGCAGTTTCAACTGCGCATTCTGTGGTGGCTCTAATTTTGCCTATAAGAATAACTATAACAATATTGCACCTGTATATAGAAAACCCTCAGTTATAGCAGAGGAAATATCCCTCGTGGATGAGATGCTAGGAGCCCCTGTATTCATTACAGGTGACATAAACCAGGCAGGGAAAAAATTTTATTCATCGCTTTTCAGGGAATTAAAAGAGAGAAAAGTTGACTTGCCACTATTGACAGAATATTTTATTCCACCAGGAAAAGAATATCTTAATAGCCTTAGCAAGCAATTCTCGGATTTCACGGTTGAAATATCTCCAGAATCGTCCAATGAAGAAATAAGGAACATAAATGGAAGATCATATACCAATAAAAGCCTTGAAGATTTTCTCCAAAATGCAATAGCCGCAGGGTCAAAAAAGGTGGACGTTTATTTCTCAATAGGATTGAGCGGGCAAACACTTGATGACGTCGACAGGGATATTGATTATAGTGAAAAATTGATGAAAAAGTTCACTACAGAAAAGGAAAAACTCTATACCTTCATATCGCCCATAACCCCATTTATTGACCCTGGTTCGCTCATATATGAACATCCAGAAGATTATGGATTCACAATTACTGCCAGAACCATAGGGGATTATTTTAACCTTCTGGAAAACGGAAAGGTCTGGACAGATTTCTTAAATTATTATACTAAATGGATGTCTGTTGACCAGATTGCTAGGGCAACTTATGAATCAGAAATACGTATGATAAAAATTCGCCAGTCCCTTGGATTGCTGAAAGACCAAAACGCTGAACATATAGTAAAAAATATAACAGCTTATATGCACGGAGATGCATACATATCCAATGAAAATAAAAGCAGTCACCTGTCCTACATAGAGAAAGATGTTGAATGGTCATACAGGCATAAACTTACAAGTGAATCGTTCCTGATATCCTTATATAAGGAATATAATGATTTAAAGAAGAGGATTTGATTTATTGATATGGGGCAATAAATATGTATCAGCAAGAGTCAATAGTTACTGTTTTTTCATATATTTAAATATATTTCGTCTCTAAAAATATGACAAATATAAATGTTAATATACTCTCTCGGACTAATATTATTATGAAATCAATATGCCCCTTTTGCGGTGTCGGATGCGGACTTGAGTTAATGACAGCAAATAATGTGGTGGTAAGTGTCAAACCTGATCCTGAACATGTGGTAAGCAGGGGGCATATATGTGGAAAGGGAAGTGTTGCACATGAGGCATTGACTGCCTGGGACCGCCTGTATTATCCATTAAAGAAAGTTAAGGGGCAACTGGAAAGAACTTCATGGGATGATTCTATAAAATATACGATAGAATCAATTAAAAACATACAGAAAAAATATGGAAACGATTCCGTGGCATTTTACGGGGGTTGTCAGAATTCCCTGGAGGAAGGCTATCTTTTCCAGAAACTGGCGAGGGCACTGGGAACAAATAATGTTGATTCATGTGCAAGGGTTTGCCATGACCCATCTGCAAAGGCACTTAAGGAAATTGTTGGAATTGGAGCCGGCTCCAACTCTGCAACAGAAATACCGAAGGCAAAAGTTGTTGTGGTAGCTGGAGAATCTATAACCGATAGCCATCCTGTGCTGATACAGTATTTCCTTGAAGCAAAGAAAAATGGGGCAAAAATAATTTTAATAGATCCCAGAACCACAAGGCTGGCTGGCTTTGCTGACCTTCATTTAAAGGTAAAGCCCATGAGCGACATATTCCTGTTCAACGCGGTTGGCAATTATCTTATACAGCACAGTATGATTAAACAGGATTTCATTGACTCAAGGACAGAGGGGTATGAAGAATATAAAGAAAATGTTTCAAAATATACCATTGAACTTGCGGCGGAACAAACTGGACTTGCTGAAAAAGATATCATAGCCTTTGCAAAATACGTATCTGAGGATCGGGTTATATTTTCATGGGGACTCGGGTTGACACAATCTACCGGCACCAAGGGCATTAAATCTTATCTCTCGCTTCCACTTCTGACAGGAAACTTTGGGAAAGAGGGGGCAGGTGCTATTGTTTATAGAGGGCAAACCAATGTGCAGGGTTCTGGTGACCTTATAAAGCCAGATGTGTTTCCCAATGGAGAAATGAACGATGCAAACAGTGAGGCTTTGTCTCGTATATGGGGATTTAAGCCCCCTATTTGCAAGGGATCCTCCATACCGGAAACCTTTTATGGATCTAAAAAAATAAAAGCGCTTTTTATTATGGGATACAATCCTGTGAGAACACTTCCAGACAGGGATAAAGTTAAGGAATTTTTAGGTTCTCTAGAATTCCTGGTTGTTCAGGATATATTTATGACAGATACTGCAGGCTACGCTGATGTTGTTCTGCCAGCTGCAGCATGGGCTGAAAAAGAGGGCTCTGTATCAAGCCTTGACAGGCTTGTAAAATGGAGATTTAAAGCAGTGGATCCACCGGGAATAGCCAGGCCGGATTATGAGATACTTTCTGATCTGGCAAAGGCTGCAGGATATAACTTCAGCGCTAATCCAAAGGAACTGTTCGAAGAAATGAAAAAGGTTGCCACAGTGTATTCTCACCTTAACATTGAAGATGTAATGGATTATACAAAGGATTCTAGATATCCAAATGGGGAACTTCACCTCTATGAAGAGAAATTTGCCACAAAGTCAGGGAAAGCTAAGTTTGTTCCTGTTGATGCCGAGAAGCACAATGATGGATTAATACTGGTTACGGGTAGAACAGTAACAAGATACAACAGTGATGAAGTTGTAAATAGAATACCTGGAATGCAGGGATATAACCTAAAATTATGGATAAATCCTGCTGATGCAAAAAATATTGGAATAGAAGATGGAACAATGGTAAAACTCAAGTCGAAGAGTGGGGAAATGGACATTACGGCAAAAATTACAGATGATGTTATTCCTGGAGTGGTATTTACCTACATGCACAACCCCAGAATAAATGATATTGTATCACCTGAATTTGATGATGAGACTCATACACCGAAATATAAATACACACCGGTAACAGTAACAAAATAAAATCAGAACTCTCATTAACTATTCTTACAATATTTTCTGAATAATCATTTTTTATTCTAAAAATATTTTATTTTTCAGCAAATGGCGTATTTGTTATCTTTTTGCGATTATCCAGGCAGGAAAACTTTGTTTAGGGAGGAGATAAATTAGTGGAGTATATATAACATCAGCAGGATGTTTGGAATACATATGTATTCTGGATGACATAATGCAGATAAAGAGATAAAGCTGTAACCGGCAGTGCACTTAATACCCAGCAATTGGTTCCTGTAAAACTATGAGAACAGTGAGGAATGGGAGTGAAAGTGGTTAGATAGCATACTGCTTTATTGGTGCCGTATTCGTAAAGTCAGATGGCTTAGCATGAAGGATAGATCACTTCTGGCCGATGGGAATTCAACCCACGATGATTCCACTGGAAACCCTTGAGGTGGGGAGCTCCCTGTGAAAGTTGGGAGAGAAGGTAACGGACAACCATAAACTAATATACCATAGTGAAACTACACTATTGATGATCGCCGTAGAGCATCTAATGGTAAGGAAGAAAATGAAAGCCTTGCTTAAGAAGGCTACTGAGAAAAATGATATGAGCATTTTCACTGATTATATTATTAAAGAAAAAGATGCCATTAAAGAAATTTATGATCCACAAATTTCAGAAATGCTATACAGTGCATTAAAGTTTAAGGAAATATCGGATGAACTGTATGAGGCTCTTGCCTATATAGATGCAAGAAGCCTGCTTGTAATGAAATATCAGGCTTTGAAGTTTTATGCTGAAGGAAAAATAGATAATTTCACCCAGTTAATCGCAACAAATAAGAATTTGATGATTTTTGATGATGTGAAAGAATCCTTTGAAAATTTGATAAGCCACTCTGAACAAACTCAATCGGTGGAATATCTTGCAAACACCGGGTTATACATGGAGGACGCATTCAGAAATTATTTCAGGGCTGGCCACAGTGATGATGAAATCAGGAGACTGTTCACCATTTTTAAGGAAAATGGTAGCATTTCAGATCTTGAAAAGATACTTTCTACCTGTATTTCCGAAACGTCCAGCACTGCATGTTATACCTGCCTTGCAGATCTATATATGGAAATTAACCAGAAGGACAAACTTAGAGAATTGCTTAATAATATGGTAGAGAATAAAATAAAATACAACTATGTAGATATGGAGAGATACTATTCGTACCTCGAGGATTATAAAATGGTAGTAGAATTTTCTGACCAGAATGTACCTGACGATATTCTGTTGGCGGATGCCTATTATCATCTGGGATATTATGAAAAATCATTGAAAATTTATAAGTATATTTATTATAACAGAAATAAAAACGTTCTTGGCAGGATAGTGGAAATCAACTACGCAATAACAGATTATTACTCACTTATTAATTACATCGGTTCTATAGAAAAAACTGAAAAGGCAAATAGAAAATTCTTGCTTTATAAAATTGAGGCTGAGATAGCATTGGACCTCTATAATGAAGCCGAATCGGATATAGTAAATTACCGATTAATTTATGGAGAGGATATCGATGTATTGGAACTTCTAATAAAATATTACAGGGCAACAGACAATCATGAAATGTCCTATAAAACGGCACTGAATTTGATAGAGAAAGGATCTAAGGGAATAGCCAATTACAAAATTGTAGTTGATTATCTCTATGGAAACGGGGAATACGGGGAAGTATTATCATATATAGAAAAAAAGGACCTAATCAATGAATTCAAGCCTCAGTATTGCAGTTCACTTGTATATTATGGTAAGATGGCGGAGGCCGTTGAATATATTTCAAAAGATAAATCGCTCATGAATTCAGGAATGGTAGTGGATAGCATTTTTGCCATAGCCAAGAATAACGAAAATCTTGAAAAATTAAACGCCATCAGCGAACCGGGGACCCTTCTGGATATGGTAATTTTATATATACATGGAAGAAAACATATAGATTATATGAAATTTATTGAAAATGTAATGAATGGGAAATCACTGGCTGGCATATATATAATTGCAACTTCAGCAGACAGTAATATATCATTCAACCGAAGCTATGTAAGGAATCTCCTTGGAATTGACAGGTATCAGATAATAGCATCTGTGCTGTCAACCATATCTTCAATCAATAACGGGGAAACTGTAGAGGGTCTTAATGATTCAAGATACTTCATGTACCCTATTACCAGAACACTAATAGGAAAAAAAAGGGACAGAGAAGCATCTGCAATTCTTGATTCCCTTTATGGCAAGGCTCCTGATGCATTTTATTACTATTTTAGGTCATGTATAGAGTTCCACAACTCAAATTTTGCGGATGCGGTAAAACATATTGATGAGGCTATGTCTATTTTGGATAACGTAGATTTTATTGCACTGAGGATTAATATTGGATTGTCAAAAAATGAGAATCCTGACACTTATATTAAGGCTGCAGTAGATTTAGGGTTTACTGATATTTTTGGAATAGTTGACAGTTTCGTGGAAAACCACAAAATAGAGGTAAATACAGAGTTCTGTGAATTTTTACAAAACCTTGACATCAATGACCTGGATTTATACAGATTGAAGAGTTATTGCCTTGAAAATTATTTGTACAAATTAAAATTTTCTGCGCTTTCCCTGTTATACGGCGGAAATTCAGAGGATATAATAAAACATCATTCCATATTAAAAATGAGAAGTGAACAGATATCCATAAACTTTCTGGAATCTTACAAAAATAAATACTACACCAGTTATATAATCCTGTCCAGCTACTATTACAGCAAAAGAATAATGAAAAAGGCTCTAGAATATTTTAATCTGGCATATATAAGAAATAATATGGCTGTCAAAAACCCTCTTTTCAAGAATCTTTTCATGGGTAATATCATATCAGATGCTGTTATCAGGGCTATGGAAACCCAGAAGGAATGGTTCCATCTGATCCTTTATTACTATCACAGAAGGGAATATGAGAAGGTCAGGGAGATAGCTGGATCTCACTATGACAACAGGAAAATCGTGGAATTCCTTATAACCCATGCATGGGAAAATATGTCCTTAAAGGCCTTTATGGTTGATGTTTTCGAAAAAAGCCAGGACAAAATACTTGGGGAATTGCTTGCAGCTAAATTTGACGAATTGGAACTCTATGAAAATGAAATACGCATATTGAAAACCCTTGTTAGATATTATCCCGATGAAAGCATAATTTTTGACAGGCTTGTGAATGCACTGATTCAAAACGGGGAACCAGACAGGGCTCTCGAGGCCACATATAAACGCTTTTTCGATAAAAAAGACTTGTCGTCATTCAACCGGATAGTTCAGGTTTCCTATAATATGAAAGATTACGGATCTCTTGTTAATATATTCAACAATAACAGTGAATTCTTAAATGGCCAAAATATCAAATATCTGATATATTCCCAGATTAAATTATTCAATTATACAGGAGCCCGTGCCATAATGCATGATTATGGTTCAGTAATCACGGATGATGTTCGGGCCAGTGTCAATTCAAAGCTGAAATCGTCATATAGAATTAGGATAGTTATAGATTTTGCCAGAAAAATATTTGAAAATGAATATAAGGAAAACAGAACTTCAAACTTTGATGAAATTTATGCCCAGGTACCGGACTATCTTGCAAATGATGTCTATGAATTCATTACAAACAATGAGGCGTACTCACACATAGATGCCGTAGAATACAATAAACAATCCATAAATATTATTGGGTGGCTTGCTAAAATTGGAATCACGGATATCAGAAATATAAAAATATACCATATTTACAGGGTAACTGGAGATGCAGTGAAATCTAAAAACTTCTATGTTTTTATAAGACGCTGCATGGATGGATATTACAGAATGGAAGAATTTTCGGGAGGCTGGCATTTAATTTCCGGTGAAAATTTCCACGAATTGCCAGGAATCATAGAAATAATAATAAAATACAACTTAGGGCTTATGGATGCAATATACATTGCGGGAAAAATAAAAAAAGGGATGTTAAATCAATGATGTACAGTAGAAATAACGAATCAAATGATATTATTATAGCCGTAATAGTTTTAACTATAGCATTTACCCTGATGATAAATCACGGTCTCAGGGCAGTAAGCCCAAAAACTTTTGAACTGAATGTGCTTATAGGATTTTCAGTAACAGTAACCGCTTTCCTTATGCATGAGATGGCACACAGGACGGTAGCAAGACGGCTTGGAGCTGTAGCATTTTTTAAATTATGGCCAGCCGGCATCCTACTTGCACTCATTACTTCAATGTTTGGTTTCATTTTTGCTGCTCCTGGAGCAGTTCAGTTTGCAGGGTTATACGACAGAGAAAGTGAGGGAAAAATAGCAGTTGCAGGTCCAGGGACAAATGTACTGATAGGAGTTATTGCTTTTCTGGCATATACACTGGTACATGTGGGAATTGTTGTATCTACAATATTGCTCTGGGTAGCATGGCTAAACCTCTGGTTTGCCCTCTTTAACTTAATACCATTCCCACCACTTGACGGCAGTAAGGTATTTTACTGGAACAGCAAATTATTCGCTGCGATATTTATACTGGTAATAGTGCTGAATATTCTGGATGGATTCATTCCTCTAATATTCGGGTTTTAATCTTTAGATTCCGGTGTAACAAAAAATATGCTGTTTTCTCCAACATCAATCCTGTATGGTATTGAATATTTTTCGGTACTATTGTTAAAAATACATAATATACTATTTGCCTTAACCATATAACTCCACAGGTCAGAGGATGGGTTTATTATCAGGCCATAGTAAAGTGGTTCTGAAGAGGCCACAAAATACTCCTTTTCCACAAGATTGATCTTCTTATTCCCATATAATACTTCCATGGAGGATAATAAATTACTATTAGATTAGCTTATGCCCACTATTACACATCAATGTAAAAGAAAGCCACTGACTTTCTGATGTGGATGAATTTCTGGAAAGAATATGCAGGTACCATTATTATATAATTATGCTAATAAAAATAATAACAGAAGTACTTGAATATGTTTTCAACTCTTATGGAAAAGTACCTGTGGAAGGCAAGGAATCAGGCTCGATAGGGATGAAACCTCTACACTCAAAGGATTAAATATAAGTCCATATGTAACCAGGTTCTGTCAGTGAAACAGGAAATCTCTATGCTTTAGCATGAAGTAGCTCACTTATCTGTATCAGAGCAATAGATATATAAAAGTTAAATAGGTTTATTTAATAAAGATTCAGAGAGTGGTCAAAATTAACACAAAGGAAACATGTACTTCATGCGGCATTGGCCTCGTAGAAGTAGGATATTCAATATTTGAGTGCCCCAATTGTGGGGAAGAAATGATTGGAAGATGTAAGCAGTGCAGAGAGCATTCAACACAATATGAGTGCCAGAAATGTGGTTTTAAGGGGCCGTGATAATATGGGAGACGTAATGGTTCAGTTAAGGGTGCTTCCCGAATCTATTGATGTGGATTTGAAGAAATTGAAGCAAGCTATTTCAGAGAAAATTGAAAAGCTATGCAAGATTAATGAAGTCAAGGAAGAGGAAATAGGATTTGGCCTCAGTGCACTTTTATTCACTGTTATAATACCTGATGAAGAGGGAAAAATAGACTCGGTTGAAACTGCCATATCCTCTGTGAAGGATGTAAGCCAGGTTGACACAAGGGATGTTACATTAATATAAAATGGTAATTTTTCTCATTTTACTGGTTTTTTATACCCTATTGCTTTTCCTTATAATGGCTGGGTTTATTTATATTGAACTTCATAAGTATAGTAGTGAACATATAGTCAATAATTATCGGCCAAAAACACTTGTTATAATGCCTGTAAAAGGCGTTGATTATTCTATTGAAAAAAATTTAATGTCCGTTAAAAATCAGAAATACCAGAATTTCAAATTTTTGTGTGTTGTAGATTCTGAGGAAGAAGAAGCACTGTCAGTAATTAAAAAACTCGGGATAGATTACATAACAAGTTCATACAGATGCAAGAAATGCAGTGGGAAGGTAAGGGCTATAAGCACTGCAATTGACCAGTTCATGGATTATGAAGTTTATTTGCTTGCCGATTCCGATATTGAGGTTGATGAAAATTGGCTTTTGAATATGGTAATGCCTCTTGCAAACAATGATGCTGGCCTTTCCACAACCTTCCCATATTTTTACCCCATGGGGGGATTTTGGTCGCAGGTTAAGGAAATATGGGGATTTGTTGGCATGGGGCTCATGGAATCAAAGCTTACCCGGTTCGGTTGGGGAGGGTCACTTGCATTTAAACGTGGTCTCATAGATGATTCTCTCGTATTTTTCAGTGAGCATATATCTGACGATACCGCATTGACGAAGATGTGCAAGCAGAAAGGAAAGAAAATTTATTATGTGGATTCCGCAAAGCCGAACATTAATTCACCCGATAATTTTCATGTGTTCTTTGAGTGGGCCAACAGGCAAACTGCCCTCTCAATATCTGCTTCCCCAAATGTATATTATTACGGAATGTTATTTTACGGATCCTATCTATTTTTATTTTTTTCGGCAATTTTTATGGGGATATTTTATAATCCATTCTATTTCCTTTTTCTAATTCCAGCTGCTATGTACATATATAACATGATTAAACGCCTAAGGCATATTAAACCAGTAAATATAATAGGGGCCATAATACTCCCATTTATTTATATGGCAAATCTGGCAATCGCAAAAAGAATGAAAAATATATCATGGCGTGGAAACACATATGATATACAGGATAAAAACTTATTATAATAAAATGTTATTATAACCAATGAAACAGCCACAGTTATTTGGCACAAATGGCATCAGGGGAATTCCCAACGAGGATTTGACAACTGATCTGGCCATGGGGATCGGAAAGGCAATTGGGACTTTTTTTGATGCTAAAAAAATTGCCATAGCCAAGGACACAAGAATAAGCGGAGACATGTTCATGCTTTCCGTGGCATCTGCTGCCATGTCAACGGGTGCTAATATTGTATATGTAGGTGAATTGCCCACTCCGGGCCTGCAGTACTACTGCAAGGTGAATGGCATTCCCGGAATCATGATTACAGCCTCGCATAACCCACCTCAGTATAATGGCATAAAGGCCATAGATAGTGATGGAACTGAAATTGATGAGGAAACGGAAATAAAAATAGAGGAAATATACGAAAAAAAGCTGTATAAAAAGGCTCCATGGGATAAAATTGGAATTTATAGCTATGACAGTACTGCAATAAAAATTTATATGGAAAGCATTATAGAATCGGTTAATAGTGAAGCCATCAGAGAAAGGCATTTGAATGTGGCAATTGATACAGGAAATGGTGCATCATATTACACAAGCCCGGCAATATTGTCAGAGTTGAATTGCCATGTTGTTTCATTGAATGCAAATCCGGATGGTAAATTTTCGTCTAGAAATTCTGAACCAAAACCTGAAAATCTCAGTGACCTGATTTCAGTAATGAAAACCGGGAAGTTCAATATAGGTATAGCTCATGATGGGGACGCGGATAGATGTGTATTCATAGATGAGAAGGGAAATTACATAGATGGGGACAGAAGCCTGGCATTAATAGTGAAACATACAATAAGGAAGGGAGATATAGTTGTAACTCCTGTAAGCAGTTCCGATGCACTTGGCGCTATTTGCAGTGAAAAGGGTGCAAAACTTATATCAACAAGAGTGGGAGCACCTATTGTTGCACGTGCCATGATAGACAACAGGGCAGTCATAGGGGGAGAGGAAAATGGTGGCATTATCTACGGAAAACATCAGTTCTGCAGGGATGGTGCAATGACAATGGCACTGATGCTGAATCTACTTACACAGGAAAATAAGCCTGTATCGGAGCTTCTCCATGATATACCTGACTATTCAATGGTTAAATCATCGGTTGTCAGGAAAATGAACTGGGACGATATCAGAAAATTAATAACTGAAAAATACTCGGGCAAAAAAATGGATTTCACTGACGGTGTAAAAATTTTTGATGATGATGGATGGACATTGATCCGGCCATCTGGAACTGAGAGAATTATAAGAGTATTTTCTGAATCCATTCATAAAAACCTTGCCGAAGAGTATAACAGGGAATATACCAATTTCCTGAATAATTTATAAATTTTTATACATATCAATAAATCTTGTAATTGCATTTATATTTCCTGCTAATCCGAACCATATTAACAGCAGGCCTGTGGCATAGATATCCACGGTATAGACCTTAAAATGGGACGTAATGAAAAACTGCACCAGAGAAAATATTATGATCAGAACGAGTCTGTCAGCCCTTCCGGCAATTCCCGAATAATTTCTTTTTAATCCAAGTGCCTGTGACTGTGTGCCCATATAACTTG
This sequence comes from Ferroplasmaceae archaeon UBA567, assembly GCA_002505185.1. Lineage (GTDB taxonomy): Archaea > Thermoplasmatota > Thermoplasmata > Thermoplasmatales > Thermoplasmataceae > Ferroplasma. The sequence goes on from DAUP01000138.1 coordinate 20,132, forward strand.
TAAGTAGGATTCCGATAATGGCAAATAATCCAAGGTATACATTACCATAAATTGAAAATGCCATCCCAAGTACGATAAAGATATCCGAGTACCGGTCAAATACATGGTCCAGCATATCACCCTTTTTGGAAGAAATATTCTTTAACCTGGCAATTTTCCCGTCAAGTGCATCGAACAGGGCAGATAAAATAATAAACACAAAGGCGAGCAGGAGAAAAGAATGGCTGAGATAGTAGAATATACCACCCAGAGCGGCAAAGGCTAGTGATAGTACAGAAACAGTGTTGGGGTTTATTCCAGAGAATTTTTCTGTAATGGGATTTAAGAATTTGTCTGCATTTTTCCTGTATGAGTCCAGTACCATGGTTGTATATAAAAAAGTAATTATTAAAGTGTTGTCTTGCCCGTTTTCTTTACCTTATGCCATACACGCTTTGCACCTGTAACTTCCAGAAACAGCGTGTATATTGAAATCAGTGAATTCAATGTTAAATATATGTATATCAATGGTAAGTAAATTAGATTTTGCCGTTTCTTTATCAGAACCAGTATAAGGGCGACAGCATAAATTATCAGTGATATCAGGATTAAGGAAATGAAATAGGTTCTCATTGAGTGAACAAAAGGATTATAAAAATTTAGGAGTGATATATAGAGCCATCCGAAGAAAAGTATACCTGAAAACGTAGGCGCAAGAACAATCATAAGTGCATCAAAATCAGTAAGTTTGCTAAATTTTTTCTTTGAATGGAGAAATACCTGGTGATACCCACGCAGCCATCTAGTTCTCTGCCTAAAATATTCTGTATAAGATGCAGGAGTTTCCTGCAATACCTTTGCACTGCTGAGGTATGCAGATTTATACCTGGCATTTGAAATTCTCAGTGAGATTTCTAAATCCTCGGTAAGGAATTGTTCGTCCCATCCGCCTATATTCTCTATTACCTTTCTTTTGAAATACTGGTTTGAGCCTGCTACTGGCACAAATAAATTGAAATGTGTCCTTCCTATAAGTGTAGCCTTTACCAGTATTTCATCTATAACGGCAAGCCTTGTAAATATGTTTTCTTCTCTGTTAATGTATGAATTATAGCCCTGCAAAACATCCACATTGAAATAGTTCATTCCATATACTGCGTTTTCAAGCGTGTTAGGCAAAAGCATTGTATCTGCATCATATGTGGCTATTATGTCCCCCTTTGTTTTTTTAAAGCAGAAATTCAGAGCCGATGCCTTGCTTTTACCATCGGGCCTGTTGAATACTTTAATCCTTTTATCCTTAATTTCATATTCTCTTGCAATTTTATATGTATTATCAGTGGAATTGTCCACAACAATGAATAGTTCAAAATTCTGGTATGTTTGATTCAGGATTGATTCTATTGTCCTTGCTATTACAGTTTCCTCGTCCTTAGCAGGAACTATAATGCTGACCATTGGCTTATACATTTTTAAGCCTGCAAACTGTTTTTCATCTAGTTTGGAAAAATCTATATCATATTTTGTGAAATCCTTGTACCCGTACAACAATATTGGGAACTGGTAAATCACGTAAACTAACCCTATGGCTATTAAAGCCAGGCCAATTGCCTGTAAAATATCCATCTCCCTATAGTATCGATACGATATATTTAAATTCTTTTTATTATTAAACACGGAACACTGTTATGAAATCTGCCCATATTGAACAGGTTTTGCCACAGGCCGGTGCAGAACATGGTTTCATCTATTCCCTCATCCCTTCTTAGGATGTTCCGGCCATATTTTTTGCCGGGGATGCTGTTAATCTCTACCAGCCTATACTGAATACCATTAATGGTAATCTTCCCCATAGTATATATAAAACGTGTATACATTCCCTATGTTGCACAAAAAGTTAGTATTGATCAGGAGAATATTTTATTCATAGTAACCTAAAACTATCTGAAAATATAAAAACATTGATACAACCATGCCTAATGCAAGTACAAACCATGAGAAGCCAAATGGACGAAATATAATAAATGGTTCAATTATGCTGGCAGTTGATATAGCGATAACAACCCCCGTATATGATATTAATCTTCTGTTTTTCTCTGTTAAACTCTTCCTATGTGTGTAAACATAGCGTACCAGGCTATACAGAACTAAAAACATTATTACTGAATAAGCAACAAGTAATGGAATTTCCATATAACCACTGAGCATGGCTGGATCTGCCACCTGCATAATAAGCAAGAGTAAACCAATAAAACGTTCAGTGCCATTAAGGTTTGTAATGATAAAAAAAATCATTTCCGTTACCATTGGGATTAAAAATAGAATATACGTAATCGAAGCACCAAAATATGAAAAATAATTTATTATTAAATTATGATTAAATATCCCATTCAATGCAAGTGATTTTAGAAATAAGGCCATCGAAATTTCAGACCATGTAATTAGGGCAGTGGTATTAATAATTGTTTTCGATGAAAATTTTACGGATTTTGATTTTGCTATTTTTATAAAGGCGTAGAACAAAACTAAAGTTGTTGGATCCATGACTATATTTAATGCTATAATTGCACTAAAAAATGATTTGTTACTAATATAATAAAAAAGTAAGGCATCTAGCATGCTGCCCATCATTACAAGGAAAATCAATGAAATTATATATGAGGTAATTGTGAAATGTTTTTCTCTTTTTTTAATGTAATCCACTATCCAGATGATCAGAGGGGTCATGATTAGTTCAGTCAATATTATGTAAATTAAATTATCCATAAATCACCGAATATTTTAAACATATTTTAATTTGTTTTGTTTTTTTTCTGATATTCCCAGTCTCCCAGTTTTTCTTTCATAAAGTTTCTAACGTCGTAAATAAATATATTGTCATACTCACAGGCTTCTATGCAATCACCTATGCCTATGCATCTTGAATCTTTATATGTGCCGGTTTTGATAAAATTACCGGGGAGTCCAGTATTTCCCACAGGACATGCTATAGTGCAATCCTTTGTTTTGCAATTTAAACATGTATCAGAATCCTTTACCCTTAGCCTGAAAAATCCAAATTTAGATACAAATCTGTTGAAATTGCCCCAGTGACAGTAGCCAGTATTAATACATCCGTAGGATCCTACAAGTGGCATCGTAATAAATACAAGATACCATATTACACCAAAATAAAATATAAAAAGCATGTATTCAGGATCTGTACCATAAAAGTACAAAGATGTTATATGCACCGAGTCTAAGAATGAAAATATTGCTGTAATTCCAATAGATGCATATACCATTAATGAAATAATTCTGTACATGTTCTGTCCCCTTCTATTATTCAAGGTAATTGATCTACTTAGTTTTGTATCGCGATTAAATTTTTTCATTGAATCATAAAATGTACCCTGATACATTACAGGAGCAGAACAGAATACAGAGCATACTTGCCGGGATCCGAATAACAATGAAAGCATTCCACTTATGCCGTATGTCAATATCATGGGAATGATCAGCAATGGAGAAACAGGGCCACCTGAGCCGATTCCCATAGACCATCCTATAAATGGAATCATGGAATTATTTGGTATTAAAAATGAGGGGATAAGAATGGTATAGAATGCATATGCTACGAGCATCAGAATCATTCTAATTTTATTCTCGTTTTGCCTAGTGGTTTTTAATTTAAAAACAACAAGAGATCCCATCTCTATACCCATCATTATTAAGAACCATGGTGAAAGAGCGACATTTGCAAAAAAAACTATAAAATTATAAACAGATGATCCTATTATGTTTAAAGTGCTTCCACCTATTAAAGCCAGGCTCATTGATGAGACATATTTTGATGCTCCGTAAAATTGTGCATCAAATGTAAGTCCCATAAAAAATTCTGATGTGAATATTGCAATCATGTAGATAACGGTCCAATGCCTGTCAGCGGTCCAGAAAAATTGTTTATCATTAAATGAATACCTTAAAAGGCCATTTAGATAAATCACCATGTCCAGTATCATCGATATTGATATTAGATACAGATTCCCCGTATACTGCCATATAAAAACTCCCGCCATCATAAATGTATATGCTGTTAACAGCTGTAATACATATTTCCCCTCTGTTTTATGGAGCGACTGTTTCCTGTATAAATATTCAAACATATAGATAAAGAATGCAGTCATAACTATTCCGGAAAAATATACAGCAAACGCAGAATAAAATTTATTATATATTGCTGTAGGCATTAAAAGCATAACGGCCGATTGAACTGAAAAAATAATTAATACAAACTTTTTTAAACTATTACGAAGCATAAATGATGTTATTAACATCTCAAATGCCATTGTAAAAACAAACCAATAGGTTGAAACAGCCAAGGCCAATGCATTAAATGGGGTTGAAAGTAAAAATGGTAAATAACTGGATGATGATATTAGATTAAAATCAACACTCATAATTAACTCATCAAGAATTACAAGGAACATTGTGTAAAAAAACAAAAATCCTGATTTTTCCATTTCTTTCTCTCTCATCAAATCCGATAAAAATTTGAAGAAAAATGGAATAACCTCAACCATCATTAATATGGCAGAAATTTCCACAGCTCTGACGATGGATAAATTTAAAATATAGTATAATAACGTTCCTATGAGCATGCTATTCATCATTCCAAGTATGAGGTAAACGTAAAATTTTTCCATAATATTTGAAGTGATTTTTGCCGATTTAATAGCATATGCCATGGCAATTGCCATTAATGCAGTAAATAACCATAAAATGTATATTACTCCCATTCAAACACATTAAAATATTAACACGCAATTATTAAAGGTATTTATAACATATGTTCTATTTTATTAAATTTTAAGGTTCTAGTATGTTTTGTTCTCCGGTCATGGGCTATTCTCTATTTCTTTGAAATGTTTACGCCACCCTGAATTATGAGTCTTATTACTGCGAATATGAGCATCAGAAATCCAAGAACAAGAAACCCAGTCAATATATATCCTGCTCCGTGGAGGTAAAATGTTACAAAAGCAAACACTATCATTACCAACCCCATAAAAAGACCTATAATACCCGTTCGATACAAATAAGGTTTGCCCCTATCAACCAGAAAAAGAACGGCGAAACCGAAGAGAGCCATTCCTATGGCCATAGGTAGAATTGCAGGTAACACCCCGACAAAATCGCCGTTTCTGTAATGAATGATATTTCCAAGAATTATTGATACATACATTAATGAAACTCCCACAAATCCAAATATAGTGGAAGAGAGGATGTTTTTGGCTCTAGTTTGCATCGCCAGTCCCTCTCTTTAGTGCTTTATATTTTTTAAAAAATAGATAAGGTGTATAACTTGCAATGAGAAAAATCACTAAATTACCAATTCCCAAAGAATAAGCAGAAAGAGGTGGTAGTGTGAGATCAAAATACAATAACACTGTACCACCCACAACAAGAAATGTAGTTGAGAGAATGACTACCGTAAGGTATAGACTTCCTCTTCTCTTTATGTTCATTTCAGAAACCTCGTGACTATTGTCCTTATCTGTATCGCCTCTTCAGTATTCGGATAATGAGAAGAATTGATAATGGATTTAGCCTCATTTGCATAGGTTTCGGATTTTTCACTATCCTTTTCCTTATACATTGCAGATAAAGCAGCTAGCCTCTTGGCAAGTTCAGGCAGCTTATTAGGGTCAAGTTTTGCCTCTTCCCTGTGAATATTCATTTTCTCTTCTAAAAGGTTTACTGCATGATCACTGTCGGAAGCGGATGTTTCAATGATTGAGAATCCTGTACCCATTCTGAAAGGATTACTGTTTTTGTAAAAAAACCTGTATGAAAAATATGCTGTCATTACAATAATTAGGGTCGGAATCACAGCATAATAGGCAAAGTCGGTAAAAGTAAAGTAAAAGAAAGCAAACTGGTCATATGCGTAAAGAGCTATAATACCAGCAATAAGGAAATTTCGTGCGTTCTTTCTTGTCATTAATCACATCTCTTTTTTAAATATTGATAAAAACTATCTGTTATATATATATCTCTCTTTCCAGTTATTTAACCTTAAACTATCCATAACCAACAACTTTACCATATGAGTTAAATAGAGCAAATCTATAATAAAGATATGGTAGCACGGGTAATGACAGTTGCCTCAACTGATTCTGGAGGTGGAGCTGGCATCATGGCTGATTTAAAAACCTTTACTGCAATGAAGGTATTTGGCACTGCGGTTATAGTCTCATTGACTGCACAGAATAGTGTTACTGTCAAATCCATATATGAACTGCCCTTAAAATTTATTAATGAACAGTTCGATGCTATAATGGAAGATATTGGCACCGATGCTGCGAAAACGGGAATGCTTTATACAGAACCCATAATATCAAATATAACGGAGAAATTTAAACAATATGGAATTAAAAAAATAGTGGTAGACCCGGTAATGATTTCAAAAACAAATGTAAGACTGCTAAGGGAGGACGCTGTAGAAAGCATGAAATCAAAACTGATGAAAATTGCCGATCTGGTTACTCCAAATATACCGGAAAGTGAGGTAATTTCTTCCATGAAGATAAGAAATTTTGATGATTCAAAAATGGCAGCAAAAAAAATTCATGAAATTACGAGTTCCGCAGTTCTTATAAAGGGTGGGCATGCTGGTGGTGATTATTCTATAGATATTCTATATGATGGGTCGGAGTATTATGAATATAAGTCCAGGCGCATTTTTACTAAGAATACACATGGAACAGGCGATACCCTTTCAGCTTCAATTGCATCATATCTTGCATCTGGGAAAAAATTGCCTGAAGCAATAGAACTGGCCAAACGTTATGTGGAAGGTGCCATACAGAATTCTTTCCCCATGGGGAAAGGCTATGGTGCACTTTCACATTTCTGGGTGATAAAATGATAGGAAAAATATCAAGAAAGTTTTTTGAAGAGAATATAATAAACAAAATAGGTAGCCTGAGAAATGAGGTTGTGGTTCCACCTAGAAATGGTGTAGATGTTGGGATTGTAAGGATAGGGAACAAGTACATGGCTATTACAACAGATCCACTTTACATAGACCCTGCCTTTGGCTTTAAAAAAGCCGCCTGGTTCGCATTTCATATACTGTCATCGGATTTATATACCTCAGGAATAAGAGCTGATTATATGAGTATAGACCTTAACCTTCCTAAGTATATCACGGATGACCAATTTAATGAAATATGGGATGTAATTCATAATGAATGCATTAAGTACAATATAGAAGTTGTCACTGGCCATACTGCAAGGTATGCTGGTACAGAATTCCCCATGGTCGGTGGAGTTACCCTGATGGGTATCGGCGATAGATACATTACGACTGAAAATGCACATATTGGAGATGCAATAATAATGACGAAAAGTTCTGCACTTGAAGCCTCCATAGTACTTGCATATACTTTCCCTGAATATGTGAGAAAAAATATAGGAGAACAATATTTTAAGAGTATTCTGGATAAGTTCTATACAATGACCTGCATCAGAGAGGAGCAGCTTGCAATAGATTACGGCATTTCCACAAAGATTACATCTATGCATGATGCAACAGAAGGAGGTCTGCTGAATTCAGTATATGAAATAGGAATAGCTTCAGGAAATGGAATTCTTATTGATTTTGATAAGATTACAGTAGATAGTGATATTGCAAAACTCTGTTCATTATTTAATATTGATCCACTAAGATCGATTAGCGAGGGTACTTTACTGATAACAGTAAAGCATGAATATGCTCGAGAATTTACCGAAATACTGGAAAGATCTGGGATAAAATCCAGCATTATTGGCGAAGTGACTGACAAATCGCTTGGGATAAAAATCAGAGAAGAAGGAAAGGAACGTGAAATCGAACCGCAGGACGATCAGTTGTGGAATGCTATTTCCGTTGGGATAGAAAAGGGATTGAAATGAGATTAAAGGGGCTATACCTGGTTACACCAGATTATTCTGGGGACTGGTTATTTAATGCTACTGAAAGAGCAGTTAAAAGCGGGGTTGACATTCTCCAGTACAGAGACAAAACATCCTCATTCAGGATAAAACTCAGTGTTGGAAAAAGGCTTGGCACTATTTGCAGGGAATATGAAATTCCGTTTATCATAGACGATGATCCCGTATTAATGGATATTCTGGATGCGGATGGCATTCATATAGGGAAAGACGATGTGCCATTCAATTATATAAAATCTAGATTTCCAGATAAAATCATAGGAGTTTCCACATACGGTAGTTTAGAGGAGGCGAAAAAATATAACGCTATGGGTGCAAATTACGTGGCGTTCGGTTCATTTTTTAATACTGCCACAAAAGCAGATGCAACAATGTCTGATATTAATATTTTAAATGGCGTCGGTGAAATTAAAATACCAAAATTTGTAATCGGTGGAATAAACAGGGACAATGTAGATACTGTACTTAAATACAAAATTTCTGGCATTGCAGTAGTTTCTGCCATATATTCACACGATGACATAGAGAATCAGGTACTGTACTTTAAGAACAAACTAAAAGAGCACGGTATAGACTAATTTCTTTTCTGGCATAAAAGCAAAAGCTATAATATTTATTTATATCCAGACCTATGAAAATAGAGCAAGCCTTATTATCCCAGCTGATGATTTTGTTGAATATAAAAAACGGAAAAACAAGGCCTTCAGAGATCTCAAATGATATTGGGATAACGCTCCAGGGTGTTGTCTACCACATTAAAATATTAAGGGAGAAAGGCTTCATTGATAACAATCATAAGATAACTAAGGAAGGCTTCGATTTTCTATACAATGGCCTGAACTACATAGAAAATTTTGTACATTCCAGTCTTCTAAGCATAGACTCCTCTCTTGTGTGGGAAGTTATATCAGATGAAAATATAAAGGCCGGGGAGAGGGTATCACTTTATATGGACAAAGGTTATTTGCATGCCGGAACATATACCGGGAAATGGGCAAATGGGATCACTGTAAAAGATTCCAGGAAAGGAGAATGTACGGGTGTGACCGCCGTTAGAGAGATTATCAATATAAAAAAATCAAGAATTATCGTGCTTGCAGTAAACAATGTGGAGAAAATAGATAACATGAATGATCTGTCTGCAACAGTTGCAGATACGCTTAGAAGCGTCGAATTCGATTTTCTGGGGACTATTGGAGAAATGGCAAAAAATATTACACAGATCATGAAAATAAAACCACAATTTGAATACGCTTCTATTAATTCGGCCTTTGAGGCTGCAAGGAGGGGATTCACAACTGCAATACTTGTCTCTGACAGATTTTTCCATTTTTCCTTAACTGAGATTAGGGAGTTGCAATCCAAAAACCCGGGTATAGAGCTAGATTTGAGGCATATTTAGATTTTCATGAATTCTCTTAGCAGAATTATGGTTTTGAAGAATAATCATATGTGCAATTTTGTTAATATTATTATACCATTTTCTTATTTGAGAAAAAGGTGCCATATAAAATGGAGAGGGATGCTAGAAAGAAAGGGGACATTAAAAATGACGTATTGTATATATTAAATAATAAAAGCATTTTCAAATGGATACTGAATACAGGTGTTGTCAACTATAACTCACTAGCCCGGTTGATGCAGGTGGAAATTAACAATAAATTTGGGTACAGCCCAAAAATAAATACGATCTCCACTAACCTTAGAAAGATTTACAATAATAGTTCACTGGCAAAAGTTACAAATCCTTTTTCTGATATGAAAATAGAAATTATTACTGGCCTTACCATGATATCTTGTGTATATAACCTGGAAATGATAAATGACTATTTCAAATATTCCCGTGCGTTACGCATAATGCCAGAAACAGATACCCTCTGGGCCATGGTGAGGTCGGATAGTATGGGTACCGCAATAAAAAATAACCAAATAAAAATGCATGGAGAGTATTTAGAAATTAACATAACAATAGAGAAAAGCGTCAATAGTGATGATATAATACAGGCGTTTATGCAAATTCTGGTTTTCAATTATGTCAATATATCACAACTAGTTATGTCTACCGATGGCTTTGAATTATACATCAGTTCAAAATATTTTGAAAAGGTTATGAAATTAATAAACGAAATAAGAAATAATACATTGATATAACTGCATTAAAAATACTTCCTCATATAAGGGATTCTATAAATCGTGAAATATTCTCCTTGAATATCTGATCTGTTCCGTATTTATGCTCTTATCTCAGAAAGAAGGGGTTTTTTAACATATAAGCGGGAAGTCCCATGCGTTAGCTTGAGGAGGATGTCACTTATCTACAGTTATGTGATCTTAATATCAACCTGTTTTTAATGTGAATATAAAGTATCTATAAATTATCAATGTTTCACAATGTTATAATAAGATTTCTGATTTTCTTTTATAATATAACTCATATTTCAGAATAGAAATATAATTATCATTATAATCTCATTTGAGATTTACTTATATACTAAATCATAAAAAGATATCATTAAATAAGGCTTAACAATAATGTTTCATGTATTTGGTGTACCTGGAATTTATAATACTTGGGATTATAGTCGGGGCATTAACCGGTGTTCTAGGGTCTAGCGGTGTTGTGGCTGTCGTTCCTGCACTTATAATTATTAATTCAGAATTGCCTCAAGATGCGATTGGAACTAGCCTGCTGATAGATGTAATCACTTCCATAATGGTAACCATTGTATATTTCAGATATGGGAGAGTCAATATGAAAAAGGGCTTGCCAATGGTTGTCGGTGCTATAATAGGTTCACAGGCCGGTGTAAGAATCGCCTTTCTTATACCTCCTGAATACGTTAAATTGAGTTTTGCCATATTTATAATGGCCATGGGTGTATATTCATTACTCCGGAAAAAGGATATACCGGGAACTACAGCCAAGAAGACTATAAATTTGAGTCCATTCTACGTTATTCTAATTACAATACCCATTGGCATAGCAACGGGGGTTTTAGGTGCAAGCGGCGGAATAATGTTTTTAATCATAGCAATATTAATATTGAAACTTGATATTAAAACAGCGATAGGTACGGCTACATTTGCTATGACAATCTCCGCTGCGTCTGGAGCAATCGGTTACATAATTGTAGGGCATATAGTACTAATAGCGGCGTTGATAATAGGTACAATTTCGATAATATCCGGTTTTTTATTTTCCAGATTGGGAAATAAAATTCAACCTGCTACTACATATAAGATACTTGGAATTGTGTTCATAAGTATCGGATTGGTGCAAATTTTAGCATAGGGTGATTTATTATGTTCAAAAATGAATCTTATAAATGGTTTGTATTGATAGTAATGGCAGTTTCGGAATTGATGGTAATGAGCCTCTGGTTCAGTGCATCTGCAATAGCTCCTGAACTCGCTCCTACATGGGGAGTTAGTGGCGCTGGTACATTGCTTATCACAATGATGGTGCAATTTGGATTCGTTTTTGGAGCACTAATAAGTGCAACAATAGGTTTAGC